>DATMZG010000107.1:0-3124 GCA_035560415.1 Candidatus Acidiferrum sp.
CGTTACATCCTTTTCTACAACCACGAGCGCATCCAATTAAAGAGCGGAGTGGCTCCGCTCACGCTGCGCCACTCCGCCTGAACTCATTATCTCCTGCTTAGGCTGCCTTTTTGTGCTGTCTGCATAATCTGGGCCTGTTCACTCCCCCGGTCTTTTATACGAAAAAAGCGCCCCGCAAGCGGGGCGCTTTATGTTTAGATAAGTTATTTCACCACAAAGACCGTGGCGAGCGCCAGCACGACAAACAAGCTGCCGAGCCCGACCGTCGCCTTGTGGAGCATGGCGTCGCGGGGATTGCCGCCGCTCTTGCCGAAAAACGTATCCGAGCCGCCGGTGATGACGCCCATGCCGCTCTCCTTGGACTCCTGCATCATGACGATGGCGACGAGCGCAACGGCCGCAATGAGCTCTAAGGTGGCAATGACCATCTGAAGTGTAGACATTGTTTTCATCCTCCAAATTCCCGTGTACGAGATATACTACCACAGATGACCCCGCTTGTCAACTACCACATGTGGGGGTCTGTGCCGATGTGATTCTTACGAATTTTCGTCCGGCTCCGCGGGCTCGCCGTTTGATTCAAAACTGTCGGCGCCGTTTTCTTCGTCTGTTTCGTCTGTTTCGCCCGTCTCGTCCAGACCGTCCGCCTCGTCCTCCTCCTTGTCGGCCAGCGTGACCGTGACCAGCCGCAGCCCGTCGCCGATTCGCATGACCCGCACGCCCTGCGTGACTCTGGAGTAGACCGGAATTTCGGCCGCGTCCATTCGAATGACGACGCCGCCGTCCGTGACCAAGAGCAGGTCGTCGTCTTCACTGACCATGGCGACTCCGGCCACCGGCCCCGTCTTATCGGTCAGGTTGTAGTTGAGCAGTCCCATGCCGCCGCGGCTCTGCCGGCGGTACTCGGCGCAGTCGGTGCGCTTGCCGTAGCCGAGCTCGGTCACGGTGAAGAGCTTTGCCCCCTCCTTGACGATGCACATGCCGACGACGCTGTCGCCCGCCGCTAGGTCGATGGCCCGCACGCCGCGGCCCGGCCGGCCGATGACCCGCACGTCCTCCTCGGTAAAGCGAATGGCCTTTCCAAGCCGGGTGCAGACGATCATGTCCTGCATGCCGTCCGTGAGCTTGACTTCCGACAGGTCGTCCCCCTCGTCGAGGGCGATGGCCCGAAGGCCCGACCGGCGCACGTTTGCGAATTCCGCAAGCTCAGTGCGCTTAATGACCCCGAGCTTGGTGATCATCGTGAGGTACCCCTCCTCGAAGCTCTCGAGGTGGATGACGGCCGTCACTTTCTCGCCGGGGTCCATCGAGATGAGGTTGACCATGTTGACGCCCTTTGCCGTGCGGGAGGCGACCGGAATCTGGTAGCCTTTGAGCCGGAACACCCGGCCGCGGTCGGTGAAGAACATGATGTACGAGTGGGTGTTGGCGACAAAGATGTCCTCCACAAAGTCCTCTTCCCGCGTCGTCATACCGGTGATGCCGCGCCCGCCCCGGTGCTGCGCCCGGTAGCCCGACATGGGCTGCCGCTTGACGTAGCCGAGGTGACTGCGCGTGATGACGCAGTCCTCTCTGTCGATGAGGTCCTCGTCCTCAATGTCGGTAAACGACGGCTCAATGGCGGTGCGCCGCGGGTCGGCGTACTTGGCCTTCAGGGCCGCCGACTCCTCCTTGACAATGCCCAGCACCAGCTCCTCCGACTGGAGGATTTGCTCATAGCCTGCGATTTTGGCCTGCAAGTCGGCGTACTCGGCCTCGATTTTCTCCCGCTCAAGGCCCTGAAGCCTTTTCAGCTGCATGTCGAGAATGGCCTGCGCCTGAATTTGGGAGAGCCCGAACCGCTCCATCAGCCGCTCTCTGGCCTCATCGTAGCTCTCGCGAATGATGCGGATGACCTCGTCGATGTGGTCGCAGGCGATACGAAGTCCCTCCAGCAAGTGGGCGCGCGCCTTGGCCTTTTTCAGGTCAAACCGGGTGCGGCGCACAACGATCTCCTTCTGGAAGTCGATGTAATGGGTCAGCATGTCCTTTAAGGGCAGCGTTTTGGGCTCCCCGTCGACAAGTGCCAGGACGTTTGCCGAAAACGACGTCTGAAGTCCCGTGTGGGTGAAGAGCTGATTTAAGACGACCTGGGCGTTGGCGTCCCGCTTCAAGTCAAACCGGATTTTCAGGCCGTCCCGGCCCGACTCGTCGTCGAGGTCGGCAATGCCCTCAATGCGCTTCTGGTTGACGCAGTCGGCAATTTGCATCATGAGCCGCGACTTGTTGGTGCCGTAGGGCAGCTCGGTGACGACGATTGTGGCGCGCTCCCCGTGCTCTTGAATCTCGGCCTTGGCCCTGACGATGAAGCTGCCGTGGCCGGTGGCATAGGTCTCTCTTATTCCGGCCGTGCCCATGATGACGGCGCCCGTCGGGAAGTCCGGGCCCTTGATGAACTGCATGAGGTCGGGCACGCCGGCCTCGGGGTTGTCGATGAGATAGACGACGGCGTCGAGGACCTCGCCCAGATTGTGGGGCGGGATGTTGGTGGTCATGCCGACGGCAATGCCCTGCGAGCCGTTGACCAGCAGGCAGGGGAAGCGGGCCGGGAGCACGGTCGGCTCTTTGAGCCGGTCGTCGAAGTTGGGCATCATGTCGACGGTCTCGCGGTCGATCTCGGTCAGCATTTCGGCAGCGATTTTGCTCATGCGGGCCTCGGTGTACCGATAGGCGGCCGGCGGGTCGCCGTCAATGGAGCCGAAGTTGCCGTGTCCGTCAATGAGAGGCGCCCGCATGGAAAAGTCCTGCGCGAGGCGCACAAGTGCGTCGTAGACCGAGGCGTCGCCGTGGGGATGATACCGGCCCAGCACTGCGCCGACCGTCGTCGCCGCCTTGCGGAAAGGTTTGTCGAAGGTCAGCCCGTCCTCATACATCGTATAGAGAATGCGGCGGTGGACCGGCTTTAAGCCGTCGCGCACGTCGGGCAGCGCTCGGGCCACGATGACCGACATGGCGTACTCAATATATGACCGCTTCATTTCCCGGTTGATATCGACCGGGACAATGTGCTGATTTTCGTAATCCAAGGAAAAGTCCTCCTTTTATACGGGCGGCTGGGGGCGGTATCCCCCGCGCGGGGTATTTG
>DATMZG010000108.1:0-10865 GCA_035560415.1 Candidatus Acidiferrum sp.
AAATAAGGCAAATAATATGCCGCCCGCGAGCGCGAATTCACTTCGCGCGGGAAGGGCACCGATTATTTGGCGAAAAACCCACAGGTTTTTCGCCACTCAAAGACGGCGGCCGCAGCCGCCGTCTTTTATGTAGGTTCTACGCCTTTCGCTCCCCGAGCCGCTCCAGAACAGTCAGAAACCGCTGCCAGTAGAGCCTTGTCTCATCCAGTAAGAAATACTCGTTTGGCGAGTGGGCATAGTAATAGGGGGAACCGAGGGCCACGACGCAGGCGCCCGGCATGTTGGCGGTGAAAATGCCGCACTCGAGCGTGCCCTGCGAGATGCCCATCTCGTGCTCGGGGTAGAGCTCACGGATGAGCGCCTTGACGTCGTCCGACATATTATACTCCCAGTGGGGCAGGTCCCGCCCGATGCGGTGGGCGATATCCAAAGCCTCGCAGATGTGCACGACCTTGTCGTAGAGGTAGTATTTCTTGCCCGGCACCGTCGCCCGGATGAGAATTGTGACAAAGAGCTCTTTTTCTCTTGTCTCGACGACGCCGACGTTGGAGCAGCTCTCCATGGCCCCCTTGAAGTCATGGTTTAGGGAAAAGACGCCGTCGGGCAGCGCGGCCAGCAGCGTCCTCAGCCGGTTTGCGGTGTGGGCGTCAAAGGCCTCCTTCGGCGGGGTGGGGCAGGGCAGGAAGTGGAACGCGATGTCGGGGTCTCTTTTGACCATTTCGCCCTTGATTTCGCCCGCCACCCGGTCGACGACTTTCATGGCGCGGGCCAGCTCCGCCGGGGCAAAGCCGATGACGGCCTTGGCGTTGCGGGCAAAGGCCGAAGACATGCCGGCCCCGCCCTGCATGTCGAGTGTCTGGTACTTGACCTCCTTGTCGAGGGCGATGAGCACGCGGTTTAAGAGAATGATGGCGTTGCCCCGCTCAATCATGGCGTTGGCCCCGGTGTGCCCGCCGATCAGCCCGTCCACCGAGAGGGTGTAGGTGAGCGCGTTCCTGTCGAGGGCCTCGGTGCCCTTGCGCATGGTCATTTCGACTTCGAGTTCGCCCGAGCCGCAGACGCAGACCGCCCCGGCGTCGAGGTTGATGAGCAGTTTCGCCGAAAGCTTGTCGTAGGCAAGGCCGAAGGCCCCGCCCATGTCGGTCTCCTCGTCGGTCGTGAAAACCGCCTCAATCGGCGGGTGCTTCAAGCTTTTGTCGGCTAAGAGCGCCATGATAAAGGCGACGCCGACCCCGTTGTCGGCCCCCAAGGTGGTGCCGGTCGCCATGACCTTGTTGTTGCCGACGACCCGCAGCTTTAAGGGGTCCTTAGAGAAGTCGTGGGTGACGCCGGGCTCCTTTTCGCAGACCATGTCGAGGTGGGACTGCACGGCGACAGGCGGCGCCCCCTCCATGCCGGGGGAGGCGGGCTTATAGATGAGCACGTTTTGCCGCCCGTCCTGATAGGTCTCTAAACCGAGTGACCGGCCCACGCCCGCGGCCCAGTCGCTGACCCGTTTTTGCTCGCCCGGCACGCGCGGAATCTGTGACAGCTCATGGAAGTATTTGAGCACCGCGGCGGGCTCCAACCCTTCAAAAACATAGGACATTTTCATTCCCCCTTATGCGCTTTTATTTATTCTATACCGACAAAAGGCAGTTGACAATAGGGCCGTTTCATGGTATTTTATTATGGCAGTCAAATTACGCAGGTGTTGTTCAATGGTAGAACGTCAGCCTTCCAAGCTGAATACGAGGGTTCGATTCCCTTCACCTGCTCCACGAACTGTCAGCCCCGGCAGCGCGAATTTGCGCCCGTAGCTCAGGCGGATAGAGCAACTGCCTTCTAAGCAGTGGGCCAGGGGTTCGAGTCCCTTCGGGCGCGCCATTTGTTTTCCATGGTGGGTATAGCTCAGTTGGTTAGAGCGCCAGGTTGTGGCCCTGGAGGTCCCCGGTTCGAACCCGGATATCCACCCCAAAAGGTAAAGGGGATGCCACCGGCATCCCCTTTTACAATATGATGGGCCGTAGCCAAGTCGGTAAGGCACAAGACTTTGACTCTTGCATTCCGCTGGTTCGAGTCCAGCCGGCCCAGCCAGAAAAAAGCAGGTCCCGAGACCTGCTTTTTTTTCACTGCAATTCGCCTTCGGCATGCAAAGGCCGTAACTTTTTTCAAAGAAAAGCCGAAATACACTGTGTCCGGACTCTGCATAAACAGCAAAAAGTCGCACAATTTGGAGAAAGTTGGGTTTTTTATTCGGTTAGAGGCTACTCACGCAAACAGCCCGTTTTCGGCGGCGCGGGGCGGGGGCAAAGTCATAGAAATTTAAGAATGATTTATTGTCATCACTTGACAAACCGGACTGAACCGCTCCGAATAAACCCTCAAACGCCACACAAAATTGTGAATAAAGGGTTAATTCTTTGGAATAGTATGCAAGTTGCCCCCAAAAGTCATTGCATATTATTCTTGCGTTTGGTATAATCTTTTCGGTGGTGCAGTATCCTAGTCAGACACGGCGGTCACCAGAGCGGGCCTAAAAATCCGTTAAAGGGCATATCGATGAAACTTCTTGTGCTTGCTGCTTGCGCCCAGCTTGGGGTGAGTGCTGGAAGGTAGGCTTAAGGGCGGCCCTCAATGGCATGAGGCAACGACCCTTTTGCTACGGAGACCTGTTTGCGTGGGCGGGCAGACGGCGGCTATTGCCAATGTACTGCCTACGGGACGGGGTGAAACCTGCAAAACGGGCCCTGCGTGGCGCTGTGTGCAGAGTAGCCTGCCTTGCGTGGACGTGTGCGAATAGGGGATCAGACGGGGGAGGCCCTGGCCGGGTCGAACTCGTTATTGCCCCTTGAAACCGCGGCTGCAAAAGAGGCTAAGGACCGCCCGTGTCTGTCGGGGAAAACTCCTAGGCTGTTAGCGATAGACAGGACAGGGATTAAAGTGTGTACTAAGTGGCAATCGAGTACCGTTTTCGGCGACGAGGCGGTCCGGACTTCAATGGGAAACCACCCTTACGGCAACGGAGGGCAGACCGGGGGGAAATCCAACTCGACCTGAAGGCGCAGAATTTACTTGTCCTGTTACCACCTACATTTTTTATTTTAAAGGATTGTGATATCGGCAATGCCGGACATACGTCCCGCTTCGCAAAACGGAAAAGACAAGGCTTCCATTGACAAGAGCCCCGGTTCATGGGTCTTTAAAACAGTGGTCATGACCCTTGTCATTTCCTTTTCGCTCTCGCTTTTCGCGTCGACGGTTTTGCTTGGCGTCAACATTTACTTAGCGCTTACGCTGCTTCTTTTTTTTGTTTTAATCAACATCGGGTTTGATATTGTGGGCACAGCGGTCACGGCGGCGATCGGGCCGCCGTTTCATTCCATGGCGGCACGCCGCGTGCCGGGCGCGGCCGAGTCCTTGTGGCTCATCGGCAACGCCGACAAGGTCGCCAACATCTGCAACGACGTGGTCGGCGACATCTCGGGCATCATTTCGGGCACGGCGACGGCCGTCATCGTCTCGGCGTTTTTCATGGGCAGCGGGGTTTTGGCCCCCACCTTGATGACGGCTTTTGTCGCGGCGCTCACGGTCGGGGGCAAGGCCTTAGGCAAGGGCTTTGCCATTCAAAAGAGCAACGACATCGTCTTTTTCGTGGCGCGGGTCATACACGCCTTTAAGCGCGTCTTTGGGATGAACGATAAGTGAGGTACTGCTTTGCGCATTTTGGATAAAATCGACTCACCAAGCGACGTCAAGGCGCTCACAATGCGCCAGCAAAGAAAACTCTGCGATGAGCTTCGCGGCGAAATCCTCAGCGTCTGCGCCAAAAACGGGGGGCACCTGTCCTCTAACCTCGGCGCCGTGGAGCTGACGGTCGCCCTCCACCGCACATTCGATTCCCCGGCCGACTGCATCGTTTTCGACGTCGGCCATCAGTGCTACGCCCACAAGCTGCTGACCGGGCGCAGGGCGGCCTTTTGCGACATTCGCACCGAGGGCGGCCCGTCGGGTTTTCCCCGCATTGACGAGAGCCCGCACGACGCATTTTGCACCGGCCACAGCAGCACCTCCATTTCGGCCGCCGCCGGCATTGCGGCGGCCAAGCGCCTCATGGGGGACCCGTCCTTTACGGTCGCCGTCATCGGCGACGGCTCCATGACGGGCGGCCTCGCCTACGAGGGGCTCAACAACGCCGCCTCCTGCGGGCGTCTCCTCATCGTCTTGAACGACAACGACATTTCGATTTCCCGCAATGTCGGCTCAGTCGCGAAATACCTCTCCAAAATGACCTCGCGGCCCGGCTATTTCCGGCTGAAAGACGCCACCAAAAAGACGGTTCTGGCCCTGCCCGGCGTCGGCAGGCCGCTCTACAGAGGGCTTGCCGCCACCAAAAACTTTGTCAAGGACGCCGTGGTCAACAGCAACATGTTTGAGGACTTCGGCTATAAATACTACGGGCCCTTAAACGGCCACGACCTCAAGGTCATGGAGGACGTCTTTAAGCGGGTCAAGGACCGCGGCGAGGCGGCCATTGTCCACCTCAAGACCATAAAGGGCTACGGCGTAGACTACGCGCAGCGGGACCCCTCTACATACCACGGCGTCCCGCCCTTTGACGCGAAGACCGGCGCAATTCCCGGTGGCGCCCCGTCCTTTTCCCACATGTTCGGCGAACACCTGACCGACATGGCGGGGCGGGATGCCCGCATTGTCGGCATCACGGCCGCCATGCAGCTCGGGGTCGGCCTCTCGCAGTTTGCCGACCGCTTTCCGCAGCGGTATTTCGACGTCGGCATTGCCGAGCAGCACGCCGTCACTTTCGCGGCGGGGCTGGCCTCCAAGGGCCTGCGGCCCTACTTTGCCGTCTATTCCTCGTTTTTGCAGCGGGCTTACGACCAGCTCGTCCACGACGTCGCCATGCCCCGCCTGCCGGTTGTCATCGGCATTGACAGAGCCGGGTTTGTCGGGGACGACGGCGAGACCCATCAGGGCCTTTTTGACGTGTCGTTTTTGTCGGCAATCCCCGGGTTCACCATCTATTCGCCGGCCGACTTCGCCCACCTCAAAACAGCGATGGACAGAGAGGTGACGGGCCCTGTCGCTATCCGCTATCCGAGAGGCGGGGAGCGGGCGCTGCCGCAGGGCCGCGAGTGCGGCGACTATACCGTATACGGAGAGGGCGACACCGCCATCATCACATACGGGCGGGTGACGGGGGAGTGTCTTGACCCCCGCGCCACCGTCATTTCGCTACTCAAAATCAACCCGGTCGACTGGGAAGCCATCGCGGCCAATATCCCCGCGGGCTGCAAGAAAATCGCCTTTGTCGAGGAGGGCATGCGGCGGGGCGGCGTCGGCGAGCGGTGCGCGGTTCAGTTTGCGGCCCGGGGACTTCCCCCGGTGCAGGTCATCGCCATTGACACCTTTGTCAAGCACGCGACGGTCGCCCGGCAGCTGGCCCTTTCGGGGCTGGACGCGCCCTCCATAAAAAAGGCGGTCTGGCATGTCTGAAAAAGGCCGGCTGGACGCCCTTTTGGTCTCCCGCGGGCTTGTCGAGAGCCGGGAGCTGGCCCGCTCGGTCATCATGGCGGGGCATGTGCTGGTCGACGGCGACAGGGAGGATAAACCCGGCCGCATGGTGGCGGCGGACGCTGCAATCGAAGTCAAAAACTACGAGAAAAAATACGTCAGCCGCGGCGGATATAAGTTGGAGCGCGCAATTGAGGCCTTTGGCCTCGACTTGAAAGCCGCCGTCTGCATAGACGGCGGCGCGTCGACGGGGGGATTTACCGACTGCATGCTGCAAAACGGCGCCGCCAGGGTCTACGCCGTCGACGTCGGCTACGGGCAACTGGCGTGGAGCCTTCGCAGCGACCCCCGCGTCGTCTGCATGGAGCGCACCAACTTGCGCTATCTCACGAGTGCGCAAATTCCGGAGCCGGTCGACTTTGTCTCGGTCGACGTCTCCTTCATCTCGCTCGCCCTCGTCATGCCGCCCCTTGTCGCGCTGCTGAGAGAGGGCGGGGGGGCCGTCGCCCTCATCAAGCCGCAGTTTGAGGCGGGGCGCGAGAAAGTCGGCAAAAAAGGGGTTGTGCGCGACCCCGGGACCCATATTGAAGTCATCCGGAAAATTGTCGCCCTCGCCCCGCAGTGGGACGTCAAGGTCGCGGGGCTGACTTTTTCGCCCATCCGGGGGCCGGAGGGCAACATTGAATTTCTCATCCATCTTGTCAAGGGGACGGACGTGAACTTTGCGCCCGACATCAAAGCCGTGGTGGCCGCGGCGCACGGAGGGTTAACGTGAAAATCAATCTCATTGCAAGTCCGATCAAGGACTCCGGCATGCAGGTGGCGCGGCAGACGGCCTCTCTTTTGACCCAGTGGGGGGCGGACGTCTGGGTCGACGAGGCGGTGGCCCACTTTTTCGAGGGCAACGTCGTCGCGGCGCCCAAGGAGGCCTGTCTGGCGGGGGCCGACGCCGTCATTGCCATCGGCGGGGACGGGACGTTTTTAAAGGCCGCGACGGCGGCGGCGCAGGTGCGCGCACCCGTGCTCGGCGTAAACTTAGGGCGCACCGGCTTTCTGGCCGAAGTTGAGACCGGGGAGCTACAGCTGCTGCGCCGGCTCTTCGAGGGGGACTACAAAGTCGAGCAGCGCATGATGCTGCAGGCCTCGGTGCGGCGGGGGACAAAAGTCCGCTACAAGGGGCTGGCCTTAAACGACGTCGTGCTCCACCGGGGCATGGTGTCGCGGCTGCTCACGATGCAGGTCCTCTGTAACGGCGGATTTATCAGCACCGTAAGAGGCGACGGGCTGGTCATTTCGACGCCGACCGGCTCCACCGGCTATTCCTTATCGGCGGGCGGGCCCATCATCGACCCCAAGACCGCCTGTATTGCGATGGTGCCGGTCTGCTCCCACTCACTGGCCAGCCGCGCCATCATTTTCGAGGCCGCCTCCAAAATCACGGTGACCCCCGAGATGGAGGAGGGCAGGGACGCCTATTTGTCGCTCGACGGGGCCGCCAGTTTCCTGCTCTTGCAGGGCGACGTCGTCGCCATTCAAAAAGCGCCGGTCACGGCCCAAATCATACGGCTGAAACCTGATAATTTTTATGAGATACTGCAAAACAAATTCAAAGAGGGGGATGGAACATGAAGCTGAAAAGGCACGCGAAAATCCTTGAAATCATCAATTCAAAAGTCATCACCACACAGGAAGAGCTGGTAGAGGAGCTCAACAACGCGGGATTCAAGGTGACGCAGGCCACCGTGTCGCGGGACGTCAAGGAGCTGCGGCTCATCAAGGTACAGGCCGACTCGACCTACCGCTACTCGGTCGGCTATCAGCCGTCCGCCCGCGGCCGCATCATTCCGCGGTACACCTCCATCATCCGGGAGACCATCGTCAACATCGACCATGTGAACAACCTCGTCGTCGTGGTCTGCCACTCGGGCATGGCCAATGCCGCGGCCGAGGCCATTGACGTGTCGGAGATGCCGGGCGTCGTCGGCACCATTGCGGGCGACAATACATTCCTCGCCGTCATGCGCACCGAGGAGGACTCGCTCGCCTTCATTGAGGAACTGAACAACATCATCAACGGCTGAGCTGATAAGACGCTATGCTGAAAAGCCTGTATATTGAGAACATCGCAGTCATTGACCAGCTTGACATAGAGCTCTCAGAGGGCTTTACGGTGCTGACCGGAGAGACCGGCGCCGGAAAGTCCATCATCATTGACGCCATCGGCATGCTGTTAGGCGGCAGAGTCTCCCGCGACCTCATTCGGTCGGGGGAGAGCGCTGCCGCCGTTTCGGCGCTTTTTGAAGGGCCGCGCGGTGAGGCCGAGACGGGCGAGACCGGCGGGGCGGCCCGTGAAATCAGCATTGAGCGCACGCTTGCGGCCGACGGGCGCAGCGCGGTGCGCCTTGACGGGCGGCCTGCCACCGTCGCCATGCTGCGTGAGCTCGGGGAGACCCTTGTCAACATCCACGGCCAGCACGACAGCGGGTGGCTCTTGCAGCCCGAGCGGCACATCCTGTTTTTAGACGAGCTCGCGGGGGCGGAAGAGCTGCTCTCGTCCTACCGGGAGAGCTATGAGAAAGTGAGCGCCCTCAAAGCCAAAATTGAGGGCCTGCGCATGGACGAGAGAGAGAAGTCCCGCCGCCTCGACATGCTGCGCTTTCAGGTCGGCGAAATCGCGGGGGCAAACCTTGTGCCGGGCGAAGCCGAAAAGCTGCATGCGCGGCGCACGGTCATGCAAAACGCGCAGCGGCTTGTGCGCGCGGTCGGCGCCGTCTGCCAGGCTCTCGACCCGGAGGATGGGGAGGGGGCGGTCTCGCTTGCGGGGGCGGCCCTGCGGCAGCTGTCCTCCTGCGCCTCGCTGTCGGACAGGCTGTCGGAGCTTTCGGAGCGCCTTGGCAACAGCTATTACGCGCTGTCGGACGTCGCCGCCGAAGTGCGGGACTTTTTGGACGAGCTCGACTTTGACCCGGCCGACACCGACCGCGTGGAGACCCGCCTTGACCTCATTCAAAAGCTCTGCCGCAAGTACGGCGACACGGTCGAGGAAGTCATCGCCTACGGCGAGCGGGCGGGGCAGGAACTGTCCGACATTGAGCTGTCGGACGAGCGCATAAACGCTCTTGAAAAGGAGCTCGCCCATGTGTATAATGAATTGACCGCAAAGGCGGAAAATCTTTCCGCCCTGCGCCAAAAGACGGCGCAGGAGGCGGGGGACCGCATTGCGGACGAGCTGAAGTTCCTCAGCATGCCAAAGGCCCGGTTTGCCGTCGCCGTCACCCCGCTGCCGGACTTTGGGCCGCAGGGCCGCGACGCCGTGGAGTTCATGTTTTCGGCCAACGCCGGGGAGGAAGTGCGCCCCCTGGCTAAAATCGCCTCGGGCGGCGAGCTGTCGCGGGTCATGCTGGCCCTGCGCTGCGTCATGACCGGCAAGGAGGACGCCGGAACTTTAATTTTCGACGAGATTGACGCCGGCGTCTCGGGCGCCGCCGCCGAGCAGATCGGCCGCAAGCTCCAAAGCCTCTCAAAGAGCCGGCAGGTGCTCTGCGTCACCCACCTGCCCCAGATTGCGGCCCTTGCCGCAACCCACCTCGTTGTCACAAAGTCCGAGGCCGCCGGGCGCACCTTCACGGCAATTGAGAAGGTCGACGGGGAAAACAGGGTAGGGGAGCTTGCGCGGCTCATCTCCGGCAACGTCGTCACGGAAGCGGCAAAAGAGGCCGCCCGCGAAATGCTCGGAACAAAATAGCGAATCTCTGCATAGAATACATAGCGGTAGAGCACAACCTCTTTCGGGACAACCTGTCTTAAAAGAGGCGCCTATATAAAAAATTCAGCGTAAAGGAGAGAACAGCATGGGCGTATTTGAAGATCTGAAAGCGCGCGGCCTCATCGCGCAGCTCACGAACGAAGATAGCATCAGAGAGTTGATGAACAGCGGAGGTGCGACGTTTTATATCGGCTACGACGCCACGGCCGACAGTCTTCATGTTGGCCACTACCTCCAGCTTGCCACCTCGGCAAGGCTTCAGCAGGCCGGCAACAAGCCCATAGTGCTGCTCGGCGGCGGCACGACCATGATCGGCGACCCCTCGGGGCGCAACGACATGCGCAAAATCATGACGAGGGATATGATCAACCACAACGCCGAGTGCTTTAAAGTGCAGATGGCCAAGTTCATCGACTTTAATAAGCCCGGCGCCGTCATGGCCGACAACGCCGACTGGCTCCTTGACCTCAACTATGTGGAATTTCTGCGCACGGTCGGCATCCACTTCTCGGTAAACCGCATGCTGGCTGCCGAGTGCTACAAGTCCCGGCTTGAGACGGGGCTGACCTTCTTTGAGCTCAACTATATGATCATGCAGAGCTACGACTTCGCGGTGCTGCACGAGAAATACGGCTGCAACATGCAGTGCGGCGGCGACGACCAGTGGTCGAACATTCTGGGCGGCATCGACCTCATTCGCCGCATGTACGGCAACGAGGTCTACGGCGCGACTTTCTCGCTGCTGACGACCTCGGAGGGCAAGAAGATGGGCAAGTCCCAGAGCGGCGCCATCTGGCTCGACCCCGACAAGACCCCGCCCTACGACTTCTTCCAGTATTGGCGCAATGTCGAGGACGCAGACGTCATGCGCTGCCTCAAAATGCTGACCTTCCTGCCCGTAGAGCAAATTGACGAGGAGTTCGGCTCCCTCGAGGGGAAGGATTTGAACCGCGCCAAGGAGACCCTGGCCTATGAGCTGACAAAAACCGTCCACGGCGAGGAGGAGGCCAAAAAGGCCCTTGCCGCCGCCAAGCAGGTCTTTGAGTCGGCCGGCGTCAGCGACGACATGCCGACCAAGGAGCTTGCGGCCGAGGACTTTGAGCATGGCATGATTTCGCTGCTTGACCTGCTCGTAAAGACCGACATCGCCCCCTCCAAAGCCGAGGCCCGCCGCCTCGTCGAGCAGGGCGGAATCGTCATTGCCGACGTCAAGGTGGAGGACGCCAAGGCGACGGTCGGCAAAGACCTCTTTGACGACGGATTTGTCATTGTCAAGAAGGGGAAGAAGACGTTTTACAAGGTGATTTTGAAGTAAGCCAAATTGTTTAAGGCCCCTCCGAACATGTTCGGAGGGGCCTTTTTTTGCGTTTTGCGCCGCGGCAGCCCCGAACTTTCGCCGCCGGGCGGGGCAGGGAAGCAACGTAGTACGCGCGGCTTTATGCGAATAATCATGAAGTTATGCGGGGCAGCCCGCCTGTCAGGAAATGAATTCAATTGCCCTGCTGCGGCCCTCAAACCGGCTGAAATTGCCGGGAAATAGCGGCATCTAATCTCATATGTTTAACCACATAAATTGGCGATTAAATGC
>DATMZG010000109.1:0-2317 GCA_035560415.1 Candidatus Acidiferrum sp.
AAATAAGGATACGACTGCATTTTCTCGGGCCAATCGGAGGGCCGAGAAAATCAGGCTGTCGAAAAATGACTTCTTCGACAGCCCGTAAGGCGCTTGTCCGCAAAGACAGGCGCCCTTTTTGTGCGTCAAGGGGGGAGCATATATATAAAGATGAAAGCAAGCGGAATTTTTGGCGGTTTTTGTCTTTATTGTTGGGCAATTTTGGTGTATGCTAAGAGTGAGTTCATTCAAAGTCGACACCATACAGGAGGGTTTTATATGGACAAGACCTATGCGTTTTTAAAAGCCTGCGGCGCCTACTACCTTGCGACCATGGACGGCAGTCAGCCCCGCGTGCGCCCCTTCGGAACCATTCACCTCTTTGAGGGCAAGCTCTACATTCAAACCGGCAAAGTCAAGGACGTGTCAATGCAGATGCACAAAAACCCGCAAATTGAGATTTGCGCCTTTGCGGACGGGAAATGGGTGCGCGTCGCCGCCACCGCCGTGGAGGACCCCCGCATAGAGGCGCAAAAGAGCATGCTCGAAGCCTATCCGGAATTGCGGGACAGGTACGCGCCGGGCGACGGCAACACCGAGGTCTGGTATCTCAAAGACGCCGTCTCGACGTTTTCGTCTTTCGGCGGGGAGCCGGCGGCTGAGAAGTTTTAAGAAAGTCAAGGTGAGTCTATGCCGATGACGCCTTTGCCGATTGAGAAGGCCTTTACGCTCATTGAGCCGGGGCCGGTGCTGCTTGTGACGACCCACGAGAACGGGCGGGACAACATCATGACCATCACATGGCACATGGTCATGGATTTCACGCCCCGCATCGCCCTGACGACCGGGCCCTGGAACTATTCGTTTCGGGCCCTCATGCGCACCAGAGAGTGCGTGCTGGCGGTGCCGACTGTCGACCTCGCCGAAAAGGCGGTCGGCATCGGGGCCTGCTCCGGCGAGGACACCGACAAATTCAAGCTGTTCGGCCTGACCGCGCTGCCGGCGAAGGAGGTTGCGGCCCCCCTCATTTCGGAGTGCCTCGCCTGCATCGAGTGCCGCGTGGCCGAATACCTCGACGCGCAGGGCCTCTTCATTTTGGAGGGCCGGCGGGCCTGGATTGACGCGGGCCGCGCGGAGCGGCGCACGTTTCACGCCGTCGGCGACGGGACATTTGTCGTCGACGGGGAGGTTTTGAACCTGCGGGGTCTTATGGCGGACAAGCTGCCGCCGGGCGTGTGATATGGAGGCGGGGCACTGCCGCAGCGCGGGACATAAAAGGGAAACGAACCTGTATTGATGAAAGGAAAAACATGAAAAAGTGTCTCATCATCTACGACTCTTACCACCACGGCAACACCGAAAAAGTCGCCAAGGCCATGGCCGCGGCGTCCGGCGCCGGGCTCTGCCGGGCTGACGAAGTGAAGGCCGCCGACCTTGCGCAGTACGAGCTCGTCGGCTTTGGCTCGGGCATCGCCTTCGGCAAGCACTACGACAAGCTGCTCGAGGCGGCGGGCCGGCTGGAGCTGAGCGGCAAAGAGGTCTTTGTGTTCTCGACAAGCGGCGCCGGCAAAGATGAGCAAAACGCCGAGCTCATCGGTCAGCTCAAAAGCGCGGGGGCTGCCGTCGCCGGCAGCTTTGCCTGCAAGGGGTTTGACACATACGGCCCGTTTAAGCTGATTGGGGGCATCGCGAAGGGTCACCCCGACGGCGGTGAGCTTGAAGCGGCGAAGCGGTTTATTGAGGGGATTGCGGAGTCGGGAAATACAGGGGAAGCGCGATAACTATATCCGCGGCGGCCCATGGGTCAAGCTTTGTTTTTGGGGGAAAGCGCAATGAATAAGCACGAGAGGCGTTCCAGGGCCGCCTACGACAAAAAGGCCGCCGGTTACGACGACACGTTTGAGGGCAAATTCACCTATTCGTACAACCTACTGCTGCTGGAGGCGGCGGACATCCGGGACGGCGACGCCGTGCTCGACGTCGCCTGCGGCAACGGCAGACTGCTAAAAATGCTCGCGGGGCGGCACGCCATCCGCGGGTACGGCATCGACATCTCGGAAAAAATGATTGAGCAAGCGAATGCGCAAAACCCCGCCATGCGGTTTTCGGTCGGGAGCTGCGAGGCGCTCCCCTATCCGGACGGCAGCTTTGACGTCCTCACCGTGTCGGCGGCATACCACCACTTCCCGCATGTCGGCGTCTTTGCCAGAGAGGCACATCGGGTGCTGAAGCCGGGCGGGAAAATTTATATCGCCGAGGTGTATTACCCGGCGGTTTACCGGGCGCTGTTCAATCCCCTGCTCCCCTTGCTCAAAGAGGGCGACGTGAAGTTTTACTC
>DATMZG010000110.1:0-1725 GCA_035560415.1 Candidatus Acidiferrum sp.
ATATTACCCTAAGATAATTCGTCACGCATGATGACTTGTGAGATTAAAAAAATGGCGTCCGCCATTTGGCGGACGCCATTTTTAACGAATTTGCAGGCTGACAGATGAAAGTCTTGGCCTAAGCCTTACTCTGCGTCGTAGAAAACCTTGAAATTCGGGTCCACGGCACCCACGCCGAGGTAGCGGGCCTTGTAGTCCCTGAGCAGCTTCAAATAAGTCTTATGCAGCAAGATCAGCACGACGATGTTCATAAAGGTCGGGATGGCGTTGATGCAGTCGGCGATGGCCCACATGAAGACCGGTCCCTGGCCGCCGGAGACGGCGAGGTAGACGTTAAACATACCGGGCAGCACGTAGAAAATCTTGAATCCCTTGATGACTTTGTCCTTCGTGGCGGGGTTCTTGCGGAAGAGCTGGCGGAGCAGCACTTCGTAGTAGACGAACCAGCCTGTGGTCGTGGTCATGCCGAAGAGGAAGACCGAGATGGTGATGAACTTGCCGCCGATCCAGCCGAAGGTGGTTTCAAAAGCTTTAATGGCAAGGGAGGCGCCCGCGATGCCGCTGGACCAGACCGTGCCTTCGCCGGCAGTCAGGTCGGCCAAAGCCGTGATGGAGCAGACGAGAATCGTGTCCACAAAGACTTCAAAGGAGCCCCAGAGTCCCTGACGGACCGGATGGGGGGTGTTGGCCGTAGCGTGAACCATTGGCGAGGAGCCCCAGCCGGCTTCGTTGGAGTAGATGGAGCGGGCGACGCCGGTGCGGATGACCTTGGAGACGGCTGCGCCCGCAAAGCCGCCGATGGCAGCGGTGCCGGAGAAAGCGCCCTCAAAGATCAGGGCAAAGGTGGAGGGGATGACCGAGAAGTTGACGATGATGATGCCGATGCCGGCGAGGATGTAGAGAATGCACATGACCGGCACGATTTTGGTGGCGAAGTCGGCAACCGAGGTGAAGCCCTTCGCAATGACGAAGGCGATGAAAGCGGAGTAGACGATGGCGAAGGGGAGCATCGGGATGCCGAAAGAGGTGTTCAGGGACTCGGCAATCGTGTAGGTCTGGGCGCCGGAGACGCAGCCGGCGAAAATGCCGATGCCGAAGATGTAGGCGCAGATGACCCACCAGCTCCAGCCGCGCTCTTTACCCATGCCTTTTTCCATGTAGTATGTAGGTCCGCCGTAGTAGTTGCCCTGCTCGTCCTTGTAGCGGTAGTAGACGGCCATTGCAACCTCAACCTGTTTGATGGTCATGCCCAGCAGTGCCCAGACCCAAATCCAGAACACGGCGCCGGGGCCGCCGGTCGCGATGGCTGTCGAGACACCGGCGATGTTGCCGACGCCGACGGTGCCGCCGACCGCGATGGCAACAACCTCGTAAGGCGAAAGTTTGCCGGCGCTCTTTTCCTTGGACTCATCCTTTTTCATCAGTGAGCCGAAAGTGTGCTTCAGCATGTGGCCGAAGTACCGGAAAGTGAAGAGCCCGGAGATTACGGTGTAGAACACGCCACCGAACAAAACGGTGACGAGCAGCGGAGTTCCCCAGAGTATGCCGCTTAGGCTGTTGGCAAAGTCCAGAGCTGTCATACAGATTTTTCCCCCTTATGATTTCGTTTTGGTTGCCGGCGATATGACGATAAGAAAACTCCACCCGGCGGCCCTGGCTAAGGGGTTATGCGTTTCAAGGACCGCAAACAAAGCGGAGAGCCTTACCTTTTGCCCTGTCATATCA
>DATMZG010000111.1:0-11119 GCA_035560415.1 Candidatus Acidiferrum sp.
TGAAACTATAGCACATCAATAAAAAAAGGTAAAGACTTTTTACAAGAATATTACATATTTTTGCGTGAAGTTTCGCAGCATTACAGGCCCGTTTTAAAGCGCGTTTTCGCCTTGCCGTAAAAAAACTTCGGGATTTTCCCCTCTTTGTCTATATTACGGCAGCAAAAGTGAATAAAAAACTGTTGCGAACAGTGATAAGAAGCTATATAATATACACCAAATACACTTAGTTGACAGTGTCTTCGCAATTCTACGGGGGAGGGCGGTGCTGCATGGAAGCCAATAATTTACTGAAAATCAATATGCTGGGCGAGTTCTCAATGGAGTATCGCAACGCCATTATCAACGACAACGCAAGCCGCTCTAAGAAGCTCTGGATGCTGCTGGAGTATCTGGTCACCTTCCGGGGTAACGGCGTCTCACAGGCTGAGCTCATTGACCTGCTCTGGAGCGACGAGGAGGGCGGCGACCCGGCAAACGCACTCAAAGCCATCGTGCACCGCACCCGCGACCTGATCGGCAAACTGGGGCTTGACGGGAAAAAGCTGATTACATACCACCGGGGCACCTACTCCTGGACGCCGGAGGGGCTCTCGGTCGTCATCGACGTGGAGGAGTTCGAAAAGCTTCTGGGCAAGGCAGAACTTGCGGAAGACGACGAAATCCGGCTCAAATACCTGCTTGACGCCCTGGCGCTCTACAAGGGCAGCTTTCTGCCCCAGACGGCGCTGGAGCGGTGGGCGGTTCCCATCAGCGCCTATTACCATACGAAGTTTATTGCGGCCGCCAAGCGGGCGGTCGACCTGTTGGCCGAAGTCGGGCGCTTCTCCGAAGTGGTCGAGCTCTGCCGCCGTGCGTCGGTCATCGACCCCTATGACGAGAGCCTGCACATGGCCCTCATTCGCGGCCTCTACGGCAGCGGACAGGCCCAGGCGGCCCTTGCGCATTACGAGTACGCCACCGACCTGTTTTTCACCCATTTCGGGGTCAACCCCTCGCCGGAATTCGTGGCGCTCTATAAAGAAATCACAAAGACCACCCACTCGGTTGAGCAGGACATCGGGGTCATCAAAGGCCGCATGCAGGAAAAGGGCTCCAGAGGCGGCCCCTTCTACTGCGAATTCGAGGTCTTTAAAGACGTCTACCGGCTGGAGCTGCGGGCGCAGGCCAGAACCGGCCAGATCGTCTGCCTGGGCCTTCTGACAGTCGCTGCGGCCGACGGCTCGCGGCCCTCCCAAAAGCAGCTGGCGGCCTCCATGGACAAGCTGTATCAGGCCACCGTGCGCACACTGCGGCAAAACGACATCTTCACGCGCTTTAGCATCTCCCAGTACCTCGTCATGCTGCCGGGCGCAACGGTCGAAAACGCGGAGACGGCGGTCGGCCGCATCATCCGCTCCTTCCGCCGTGAAAATCCGAGGCTTGCCACCATGGTCCGGTACCGGCTGCAGCCCTTAAACCCGGTTGAAGAACTGGCGGCAATGGAATAAATCATCCGTTTATCACGCGCATGCGGCCCTCCGCATGCGCGTTTGTCTGTCTATAGAGGTTTTTTGAAAAAGCCTATTGTTTTTCTTTTCACAGGGGTGTATAATGAGCTTGCAACTTCGGGGCGGGGTGAAAGTCCCCACCGGCGGTAGAGCCCGCAAGCGGGGGGAGTCCCCTGCTGACTACGGTGAGATTCCGTGGCCGACGGTATAGTCCGGATGAGAGAAGTTGGCGCCGCAAGGCGCCTCTTTGGTTTGCCCTGGGTTTATGCCCGGGGTATTTTTATTTCTCAACTTCTCCGAAGCAAGTATTTGTTTGGAGGAACCGCACATGTTGACCACAGTAACCCGCATTCCCACCCGCCGCCTGACGGGGCCCACCCAGCCGGCAGGCCCGGCACTTCCGAAGGAGGTGGCGTGACAATGTCTGAAGCAAACGTCAACCAGAGAACCCGCAAGCTCGTAGCCATTGCGCTGCTTGCCGCCGTCACGACCATCCTCATGTATTTTGAGACCCCGCTCCCCTTTTTCCCGCCCTTTTTGAAGCTCGACGTCTCCAACCTCGCCGTCATCGTGGGCGCCTTTTTGTTCGGCCCCTGGGCCGTCCTGCCCATCGCCCTCATCCCAAATCTCTTCCACTTTTTCTCCTCGACCTCGGGCGGCGCCGGACAGCTCGCCAACTTCCTCCTGTCCTGCGCTTACGGAATGCCGGCCGGCATTGTCTATCGGGTCATGCACACCAAGAAGGGGGCCCTCATCGGCTGCATGCTGGGGACACTCTGCGCCACCGTCGCGGGCGCCTTGACCAACATCTACATCCTGATTCCCTTCTACTCGACTGTCATGCTCATGCCGCTCGAGCAGATTTGGGCGGCCTGCGCCGCCGTCAACCCGGTCATCGTCGACCTGAACACATACATCCTGTACGGGGTCATCCCCTTCAACATCCTCAAGTACGCCCTCATTTCCATCATCACAATTGTCATTTACAAGCCGATCTCCCGCATCATCCACCAGTACGGCAAAATATAGCGCGCTCAACAAAGGGCCTTTCGCCTGTGAAGCGAAAGGCCCTTTGTTGTTGCAAACATTCCATATTTTGTGATATACTGGCTGTGTATCACCGAATCAACACAATTTGGAGGCGGCAATGGCAAAAGGGGCAAAAACTTACGACAACGAGAGCATATCGGCCTTAAAGGGCGCGGACCGGGTGAGGTTGCGCCCTGCCGTCATTTTCGGCTCCGACGGACTCGAGGGGTGCCAGCACTCCTTTTTTGAAATTCTGGCCAACGCCATCGACGAGGCCCGCGAGGGCCACGGCCGAAAAATCATCGTGACCCGGTATGTCGACGGCACCTTGGAGGTCGAGGACTTTGGCCGCGGGGTGCCGGTCGACTGGAACGAGAAGGAGGGCCGCTTCAACTGGGAGCTGGTCTACTGCGAGCTCTATGCCGGCGGCAAATACAACAACGACGAGGGCGAAATTTACGAGTATTCGCTGGGGCTCAACGGCCTTGGCGCCTGCGCCACCCAATATTCCTCCGAATTCATGGACGTTGTCGTCTACCGGGACGGCAAGCGGTATTCCCTGCACTTTGAGCGGGGCGAAAATGTGGGGGGACTGTCGAGCGAGCCCTGGGGCGGCAAGCGCACCGGCACCCTCGTGCGGTGGCGGCCCGACCGGGAGGTCTTCACCGACATCGCGATTCCCATAGAGTACCTTAAAGATACCATCCGCCGGCAGGCCGTCGTCAACTCGGGGGTGCTGTTTGTGCTGAAAGACGAGACTGCCCGCGGCAAATTCGAGGAGACGCAGTTTCTCTATAAAGACGGCATCACCGACTACCTCGGCGAGGTGGCGGGGGAAGCCGCCGTCACCTCGGTTGTGCATGTCACGGGCGAACGCCGCGGGCGCGACCGGGAGGACAAGCCCGAGTACAAGGTCAAGCTCGAAGTGGCCTTCACTTTCTCCCCCACGGTACAGCTGCTCGAATACTACCACAACTCGAGCTTTCTTGAGCACGGCGGCTCGCCCGACAAGGCGGTCAAGAGCGCCTTTGTCTCGGCCATTGACGCCCATCTGAAGGCGGCCGGCAAATACAACAAGGGGGAGAGCAAAATCACTTTCGGCGATGTCGCCGACTGCCTCATCCTCATCTCCTCCTCCTTTTCGACCCAGACCTCCTACGAGAACCAGACCAAAAAGGCCATCAACAACGCCTTCATCACTGAGGCCATGACGGCCTTTCTAAAAGAGCAGCTTGAAGTCTACTTCCTTGAAAACCCCGCGGACCTCGCAAAAATCATGGACCAGGTGCTCATCAACAAGCGCTCGCGTGAGCAGGCTGAGCGGGCCCGCATCGACATCAAGAAGACGCTGTCGGGCGGCACCGACATGACAAACAGAGTGCAGAAGTTCATTGACTGCCGCACGAAGGACCTCTCCCGCCGTGAGCTCTACATCGTGGAGGGCGACTCGGCCTTAGGCTCCTGCAAGCTGGGGCGGGACGCCGAGTTTCAGGCCATCATCCCGGTACGGGGCAAAATTTTGAACTGCCTCAAATCCGACTACACCCGCATTTTTAAAAACGACATCATCACCGACCTCTTAAAGGTGCTGGGCTGCGGCGTCGAGGTCAAGGGGGCGGCCGCCAAAAAGCTCGACACTTTCGACCTTGCGGCGCTGCGGTGGAACAAGGTCATCATCTGCACCGACGCCGACGTCGACGGGTTTCAGATTCGCACCCTCATTTTGACCATGCTCTACCGGCTGACCCCGACGCTGCTGCGGGAGGGCAGGGTCTATATCGCCGAGTCGCCCCTCTATGAAATCGCGGTCGGCGACAAGAGCATTTTCGCCTACAGCGACAGGGAGCGGGACGAGGCCGTGAAAAAGCTCTCCGGCAAGCGGTATAAAATTCAGCGCTCCAAGGGGCTCGGTGAAAACAAGCCCGACATGATGTGGGAGACCACGATGTGCCCCGCCTCCCGGCGGCTCGTGCGCGTGACGCCGGAGGACGCAGAGCGCACAGCCGAGGTCTTTGAGCTGCTGCTGGGGGACAACCTGCAGGGCCGCAAGGACTTCATTGCCGAGTTCGGGCATCTGTATCTCGACGCGGCCGACATTTCGTGAGGGGGGCGCATAACATGGCCAAGACAAAACAGAAGCCCACGCACTACGAGGAGAACTACACCGACCAGCCCATCACGCGGGCGCTTGAAAATAACTACATGCCCTACGCCATGTCGGTCATCGTCTCCCGCGCCATCCCCGAGGTCGACGGCTTCAAGCCCTCCCACAGAAAGCTCTTATACACCATGTTCAAAATGGGCCTTTTGACGGGCGACCGCACCAAGTCGGCCAACGTCGTCGGCTCCACCATGAAACTGAATCCGCACGGTGACGCCGCCATTTACGACACGATGGTGCGCCTGACCCGCGACTACGACGCGCTGCTGACCCCCTATGTCGACTCCAAGGGCAACTTCGGCAAGGTCTTCTCCCGCGACATGGCCTGGGCCGCCGCCCGGTACACCGAGGTCAAGCTCGACGCCTTTTGCACCCAGCTCTTTGCCGGCATTGACAAAAACGCCGTCGACATGGTCGACAACTACGACGGCTCCATGAAGGAGCCGGTGCTGCTGCCGACCACCTATCCCAACATCCTGGTCAACGCCAACCAGGGCATCGCGGTCGGCATGGCCTCCAACATCTGCTCCTTCAACCTGGCCGAAGTCTGCGACACGGCGGTGGCCGTCATTGAAAACCCCGAGCACAACCTGCTCGCAACCCTGCTCGCCCCCGACTTCTCGCAGGGGGCGGCGCTTGTCTACAACCCGGACGAGCTTGCGGCCATCTACGAGACGGGGCGGGGCTCCTTCCGGCTGCGGGCCAAGTACGAAGTACAGGACGGCATGATTGTCATCACCGAAATTCCCTACACGACGACGGTGGAGGCCGTTGTCGACAAGGTGGTGGAGCTCTCCAAAACGGGCAAGCTGCGGGAGGTCGCCGACATCCGGGACGAGGTTGACCGCACCGGCCTCAAAATCGCGGTTGAGCTGCGCCGGGGCGCCGACCCCGACAAGGTCATGCAAAAGCTCTTTAAACTGACGACGCTGGAGGACACCTTCTCCTGCAACTTCAACGTGCTCGTTGACGGCGTGCCCAAAGTGATGGGGGTCAGAGAGCTCTTAAACGAGTGGACCTCCTTCCGGCTGGCCTGCCTGCGCCGCACATTGACATTCGACGCCGAGTCCATGGCCAAAAAGCTGCACCTGCTCGAGGGGCTAAAGGTCATTTTGCTCGACATCGACCGTGCGGTGCGCATCATTCGGGAGACTGAGGAGGAGGGCGAGGTCGTCCCCAACCTCATGATCGGATTTGGCGTGGACGAGGAGCAGGCCGAGTATATCGCCGAAATCAAGCTGCGGGCCTTAAACCGCGAGCACGTCCTCACCCGCCTCAAAGAGGTGGATAAGCTCGCCGCAGACCTTGCGGCGCTGCGGGCGGAGCTCGCCAGCGAGGCGCGGCTTGTGGCCCGCATCGTCAGAGAACTGAAGGAAATCAAAAAGAAATACGGAGCCCCGCGTAAAACCGAAATTCTCTACGACGCGCAGCCGGCCACCGAGCTTGTGGAGGAAGTCGCCGACTACGCCGTCACGGCTTTTATCACCCGCGAGGGCTATTTCAAAAAAATCACGCCGCAGTCCCTCCGCATGAGCGGCGAGCACCGGCTCAAGGAGGGGGACGAGATTGTCCAGGCCGTCGAGACCACCAACCGGGCCGAGCTCATCGTCTTCTCATCGGGCGGCTTTGCCTACAAGGCGAAACTTGCCGACTTTGAGGACGGGAAGACCTCTGTCATGGGGGTCTACCTGCCCTCCAAGCTCGGCTTTGACGAGGGCGAGAGCGTCGTGGGCGCCGTCGTCACGGCCGACTACGAGGGCTGTGTCAACTTCTTCTTTGAAAACGGAAAGGCGGCCAGGGTCCCGCTGCCCTCCTACGCCACAAAGACCAACCGCCGCAAGCTGACGGGCGCCTATTCCACCAAGTCCCCGCTCATCGGCATCACGTCAGGCGACGGGGATGTCATCTTGACCGCCACCTCCGGCAAAGTGCTGCTGCTCTGCCCCGCCGCCGTTCCTTCGAAGTCGGCGAGGGACACGGGGGGCGTACAGGTCATGCGCTTTACAGCCCGCCACAAGCTCGCCTTGGCCACGCCCTACCTGCCGGGGTCGCTTGCCGCCCCCGACCGGCACCGCGCCAAGAACCTGCCGGCGGCGGGCGCCCTGCCGGAGCCCGAGCGCCAGCTTGAACTTGAGTGACTTGGGGTTTTTGCGCACGACAAAAAGGCCGGCGCCATTGCGCGCCGGTCTTTTGTTCGTATTGTCAGTAACTACTTGCAGTCCTTGGATGTGCCGCCCTTGTTGCTCTGTGTGTTTGTAGTGTTGTTCATGTTTCCGGCGCTGTTCGGGTTGTTCGCGTTGGTCGTGTTGGTCGTGTTGCCCGCGTTGCCGGAGGGATTCGAGGGATCGTAGCCGCCGCCTTTGGAACCCTTGTTCGAAGAAAACTTCTTATCCTTATCGCTCATACTTTTTCACCTCCCTGCTGCTATGTTGAGAACAGCCCCGCCGCGAAAGCCGAGGGGCACAATGACAGGGCTTTCCTTTGCCTTATGATTTGCCTGCGCAGCCTTAAATATTCCAAATTTACGTTTTTTATTGAAATGATTTTTCCCGTATGATAAAATTGTCTCAATTTAGAACTAAGGAGCAGTTATATGTCCGGTCATTCCAAATGGAAGAACATCATGCATAAAAAGGAGAAGGCCGACTCCCAGCGGGCCAAGATCTTCACGAAGATCGGCCGCGAAATCTCGGTCTGCGTCAAACAGGGGGGGCCGGACCCGGCCGCCAACTCCAAGCTGCGGGACCTCATCGTCAAAGCCCGCGGCAACAACGTGCCGATGGACAACATCGACCGCCTCATCAAGAAGGCGTCGGGCGACGGCGCCGCCGACAACTACGAGGACATCACATACGAGGGCTACGGCCCCTGCGGCGTCGCCATCATCGTCGAGGCGCTGACCGACAACCGCAACCGCACGGCCGGCGACATGCGGCATTATTTCGATAAATACGGCGGAAATCTCGGGCAGTCCGGCTCTGTCGGCTGGATGTTCAAGCGGCGGGGCGAACTCGTCATTGAGGCCGAGGACAAGGACGCCGACACCGTCATGGAGGCGGCGCTCGAGTGCGGAGCCGAGGACTTTGAGGACGACGGCGAAGTCTTCACCGTCGTCACCTCCGAGGACGACTTCGGGGCGGTGCGGGACGCGATGGAGAAGGCCGGCTACGAGTTCCTCGAGGCCGACGTCGTCATGTCGCCGACGACCTGGACCAAAATCACGGATGAAGAGCTTGCGGCAAAGATGGAGAAGCTGCTCGAACTTCTCGATGAGCACGACGACGTGCAAAACGTCTGGCACAACTGGGACGAGGATTGATTATTGATGAAAAAAGGCCCCCGACGGGGGGCCTTTTTTGACTTATGGAATGATTGCTTGCGGTATGATTACTCCGCCAGTCCCGCCAGTTTCAGCCACTTCTTGCCGCCCATGAGCTCTTCAATGGGGGTCAAGTCGGGCGTAAACTCAAAGCTGCCCTCAAAGTCCATGAAGTCGAGCGCGTATTGCAGCGTGACGGCGGCTCCCCCGAACAGCGCCTCTTCGTCGATGTCGAAATAGACGTTGTGGTGGTCGGCGCCGGAGCCTGCCGCCTCGTTTGCGATGCCGAGGAAGACGAGCAGTCCCGGGGCCCGCTTGTTGTAGAGCGCCATGCACTCGGAGGCCATCCAGGGCTCGCAGGAGGCGACGCCGCCGTCGCCCAAAATCTTGCGAATGGCGCCCTCAGCAATGCGGGAGGCGACGGGGTTGTTGACGACCGCCATATCGCGGGGCGCGTACATGTTGACTTTAAAGGTGGTGCCGTGCTTTTTGCAGCAGTCCTCAAAGGTCTTCATGAGCTCTTTTGTCCAGTACTCGCCGACCTTGTCCCAGTCGAGAATGCGCAGGTTGCCCTTGAAAGTGAGCTCGTCGGGAATGATGTTGCCGACGGTGCCAAACTGGGTGGCGCCGATGCACAGGGTCACGGGGTAGAAGGGGTTGGCCCGCACCGCGAGCTTCTCCTTCAAAGTGGCATAGATGTCGCAGAAAGTGTCAAGCGGGTTGTTGGCGAGGTCGGGCCGGCTGCCGTGTCCGCCCTGCCCCTTGATCGTGACGTCGTAGGAGAAGGGGCCCGACATGCGGGGGCCCGCGTCGACCGAGACCGTCCCGGTCTTCATCGAAGCTTTGAGGTGGATGACCCACGCGCCGTCGTAGTGGTAGTTCGCGTCGAGCTCTTTTGCGAGCGCCATGATGCCGCCGAACAGCTCTTCGGCCTGCTCGAAGACCAGGATATACTTGCCCTTCATGTCGGCCTTATTGGCCACAATGACCTTGGCCGCCGCAAGCAGCATGGCGACGTGCCCGTCGTGTCCGCAAGCGTGCATGGCGCCCGGGTTCTTCGACTTGCAGGCGCGGGGCCCCTTGAGGTTGTCGTCTGTCTCCTGCATGGGCAGGGCGTCGATATCGGCCCGGATGAGCAGCGTCTTGCCGGGCTTGCCGCAGGTGATTTCGGCGATGATGCCGCCGTCTTTGACATACTTGTGTGGAATCCCGATGGCGTCGAGCTGCCCTTCGATGTACTTGATGGTCTCAAACTCCTTGAGGCCCACCTCGGGATGCTCGTGCAGGTGCCGGCGCACCTCCACTATGTAGTCCTTTTGCCCTTCGATCAGTTTCTTTACGTCCATAAGACACCCCTTTATATCATTTTTGGAACCGCAATATTATTGCGCCCAAAGGCGCTCTCATTCGGCCTCACAGGGCGGCAAGCCACTGCGAGAAAATGGAAAGTCCCCGCTCAAGGTCCTGCCGGTTGTTGGCAAAGCCGATGCGCAGGCATTTCTCCATGTCAAAGCAGCTGCCCGGCAGCAGCATGACGCCGGTGTCCTCCTGGAGGCGCCGGCAGAGCACGGGCGAGGGCATGTCGAGGTCGTAGTGCAGCAGCGTCACGGTGCCGGCCTTCGGCTTTGTGTAGTGGATGTGGGGCTCACGAGCCACCCAGTCGTCGAGAATTGCAAGGTGCTCCCGGCAGATGGAGAGCGAGCGCGCGAGAATTTTCTCCTTGTTTTCAAGCGCGAGGGCGGCTAAGTAGTCGTCAATCATTCCGACACTGATGACGTGGTAATCCCGCATATGGGCCAGCATTTCGATGACCTCGGCCGGTGCCGCCACCCAGCCGACCCGCAGCCCCGCGAGCGAAAAGGGCTTGGACATGGTGCCGGTCGAAATGCCCTTCTCGTAGAGGTCGGCGACCGAGGGCGAAAACGGGTCGCCCTCGTGGGAAAGCCCGCGGTAGGCCTCGTCACAGAGCAGCCACGCGCCGCAGGCGCGGGCGATCTCGACAATTGCCGAAAGTGTGTCCTCGTCGATCAGGGCGCCCGTGGGGTTGTTTGGGTTATTTATGCAAATCATTTTTGTGCCGGGCGCCGCAAGCCGGCGCAGCTCGTCGAGGTCGGGCTGCCACCCGAGTTCCTCTTTGAGCCGGCAGAGCGACACTTTGGCGCCGATTGACTCCGGAATGGAGTAGTGCTGCTGGTAGGTCGGCACAACTGTGACGACGTGGTCGCCGGGCTCAATGATCCCCGTAAGAGTCAGGGCGTTTGCGCCGATGGCGCCGTGCATGACCGAAATCCGCTCGGGGGGTACGGTTTTGTATAGGGAGGAAATGGCCTCCCGCAGCCGCTGTGAGCCGTCAATTGCGCCGTAAGTCAGCTTCATGGCCAGAATGTCCTGAATGGCTTTGTCTCCCGCGCCCGTCAGCTCGAGCAGCTGTTTCACGGTCAGCGACTCCACGCAGGTCTCGGCCAGATTGCAGGTTGCCCAGGTCTCATAGGCGTTCATCCACATCTCAACGCCAAAATCCCGTATTTTCAATAAAATGCACCTCCGCTCATAATCATACCATACGCAGGCCAGCAATGCCACAATTTTTTCACGAAAAGGGTTGCTTTTTGGACAGGTCCATGGTATTATGTTTCTTGTTCCGCGACGGGCGCCCATAGCTCAGCCGGATAGAGTGTTTGGCTACGAACCAAAAGGTCACAGGTTCGAGTCCTGTTGGGCGCGCCAGAATGAAAAGCTCCGCAACCTTTGGTTGCGGAGCTTTTTTCGCTAAAAGGCGCACTGTGGACCTCCGCCATGCGCAAAGGCGCCGTCGGCCGCCGACAGACGGCGCAGGAGATCCAGCGCCAAAAACATGTCCCGGTCCGACAGTCCGCCCAAAATTTCCGTCAGCTCTGCTGCGACAGGATTGCCGTGTCCGAGTTCAACCGGTGCGGCGTTTTCGTCTTCCCATTCATGCAATAAAATGTACCGGCCGAACCGGCTGATTTCGATTTCTGTGCCGCTCGTCCAGCCCAGCACCCGCCTCATCCCGACCGGCACGACAATTCTTCCCAGACAGTCAAGCTTCCTGACGCTTCCGCTCTGTCTCATACATATCTCCTCCCATCAAAAATATAC
>DATMZG010000112.1:0-5888 GCA_035560415.1 Candidatus Acidiferrum sp.
ATCATATGCTGCCCGCGAGCGCGAATTCATTTCGCGCGGGAAGGGCACCGATTGCTTGGCGGAAAACCCGCAGGTTTTTCGACACTCTGAGGCCGCCGGGCGCATGTCCGGCGGCCTTTTGCTGTGTCTGGATTTTAGCCGAGCGCGACGTCGAGCACCATCATGACCGAAAAGCCGACGGCGAAAAAGACGGTGCCGATGTTGGAGTGGGCCCCCTCCGACATCTCGGGGATGAGCTCCTCCACGACGACGTAGAGCATGGCGCCGGCCGCAAAGCTAAGCGTGTAGGGCAGCACCGGCACGATGAGGGCGGCGGCCGCGATGGTCAGGAGGGAGCCGACGGGCTCGACGACGGCCGAGAGCAGGCCCATCGCAAAGGCGCGGGGCTTGCCTGCGCCCTCGGCCCGCAGCGGCATCGAGATGATGGCCCCCTCCGGGAAGTTCTGAATGGCGATGCCAAGCGAGAGGGCAAAGGCCCCCGCGGCCGTGATTCCGGCGCTGCCGGTCAGATATCCGGCGTAGACGACGCCGACCGCCATGCCCTCCGGGATGTTGTGCAGCGTGACTGCCAGCACCAGCATGGTTGTGCGCTGAAGCTTGCTCTTGGGGCCCTCGGCGCTCAGTGTGCCCCGGTGGAGGTGGGGGATGACGTGGTCTAAGAGCAGCAAAAATAAAATCCCGCCCCAAAAGCCGACGGCGGCCGGGACAAAGGACCATGTGCCCATTGTGGTCTCCGCCTGGTCGAGGGCGGGAATCAGGAGGCTCCAGACTGAGGCCGCCACCATGACCCCGGCCGCAAAGCCGGTCAGGGCGCGGCGCAAGGGGATGCTCATGGCCTGCTTCATGAAAAAGACGCAGCCGGCCCCCATGGCCGTCCCGAGGAAGGGGATCATAATTCCGAAAAATGCGTTTGTATTCATATGGTCTGCCTCCTTTGCCGGCGTCCGGGGTTGAAAATAACGGTCATTGACTATCGTTATAAATTCTCCGGGCCGGTTTGTCAAGAGGGAATGACAAAAGGAGGCCGTGCCGGCGCCGCCTGTCCGGCGAGCGCTGGCCGGACTGCGGGGTGACAATGTACGGAGCGTTTAGTTAGACAAATCTAACTCATGCCATGATAGCACGGGGCAAGGCCGTTTGTCAAGTTATGTCGACATGCTTAAAGGCCGCCCCGCGGGGCGGCCTTTTTCGTGGCGGGGGGGTCACGCGAGCCCGAGCAGGCGGGCGGCGCTTGCGACGGCAAAGCAGACGGCGATTCCGGTCACAGTCGGGACGGCAAAGGACACGAGGGTCCACTTGAGGCTGCCGGTCTCCTTTTTGACCGTGAGACAGGTGGTGCCGCAGGGCCAGTGCAGCAGGGAGAAGAGCATGGTGCAGACCGCCGTGAGCCAGGTCCACCCGTGGCTCACAAAGAGCGCGTGCAGCTCGGACAGGCTTTCAAGCTCGGTCAGGGAGCCCGTCGCGAGATAGCTCATGATGATGATCGGCACGACGATTTCATTGGCCGGAAAGCCTAAAATGAAGGCCATGAGAATAAATCCGTCCATGCCGAGCAGCGCCGCGAAGGGGTCTAAAAACGCCGCGCACCGGGCCAGAAGGCTCGCGCCCCCGGCGTCGGTGTTGGCGAGAATCCAGATGAGCAGTCCCGCCGGGGCGGCGATGACGACCGCCCGGCCGAGCACGAAGAGCGTGCGGTCCAAAATGGAGCGCAGGATGACCCGGCCGATCTGGGGGCGCCGGTAGGGCGGCAGCTCCAGATTGAAGGAGGAGGGGAGCCCCTTCAGGATGGTTTTGGACAGCAGCTTCGAGATGAGCAGGGTCATGACGACGCCGAGCACGATGACGCCGGTCAGCATCAGGGTCGAGAGGGCGGAGGCGAGCCCGCCGCCGGCGGTCCCGGCGAAGAACATCGTGATGATGGCGATGAGGGTCGGAAACCGGCCGTTGCAGGGCACGAAGTTGTTCGTGATGATGGCGATGAGGCGCTCGCGCGGCGAATCGATGATGCGGCAGCCGATGATTCCGGCGGCGTTGCAGCCGAATCCCATGCACATGGTCAGGGCCTGCTTGCCGTGCGCGCAGGCCTTGCGAAAGAAGTTGTCGAGGTTGAAGGCGACGCGGGGGAGGTAGCCGAGGTCCTCGAGCAGCGTGAAGAGCGGAAAGAAGATGGCCATGGGCGGCAGCATGACCGACACGACCCAGGCCAGCGTCTTGTAGACGCCGTCGACCAGAATGCCCCGCAGCCATACGGGGGCGCCGGCCCGCAGGAGGAGGCCCGCAATGTTGTCCTCGAGCGAGAAGAGCCCCCGGGCCAGCAGGCCCGAAGGGACGTTTGCGCCGGTGATGGTGAGCCAGAACACCCCGAACAGCAGCGCCAGCATGATGGGAATGCCGGTCAGCTTCGAGGTCAGTATTTTGTCGATTTTGCGGTCGCGCTGCGCGTACTCCTTTTCCCCGAAGGTGACGGTCTCCCGCCCGAGCGCCTCGCAGGTCAGTACGATTTTGGTGACGACAAGGTCCCGGAGCCGCTCCGGCGGGATTTCGGCCGCCGCCAAAAGGCCGCGGGCCGCGTCGAGCGCCTGCGCGACGGCTCCGTCCTGCGAAAGGTCGTAGCCGAGGTGGTTTTCGAGCGAACGCAGCAGGCTGCCGTCCCCGTCGAGCAGCTTGAGGGCGACCCACCGGGCGTTGACGCGGCCCTCCAAAGCGGCCGAGACCGCCGGCTCCAGGGTGGAGACGGCGCGCTCGATTTCGTCGGAATAAGCGACCCGCAGCGGCTTTGCCGCAAAAGAGCCATCCGTGACCGCGGCGACCCGCTCCATGAGCTCCGCGAGGCCCTGCCCCGACCGCGCGCTGGCCCCCACGACCGGAATGCCAAGCCGCGCCTCCAGCAGGGGCAGGTCGACCGCGATTTTTTTCTTTTTCGCCTCGTCCATCAGATTGACGCAGAGCACGGCCTTATCCGTGATCTCCATGGTCTGGAGCACGAGGTTGAGGTTGCGCTCGAGGCAGGTGGCGTCGGCCACGACCACGACGGCGTCGGGCCCGCCAAAGCAGATGAAGTCCCGCGCGAGCTCCTCCTCGGCGGAATTCGCCGAAAGCGAATAGGTGCCGGGAATGTCCGCCAGGATGAAGTTTTTGTCCTTGTGCCGGTATTTTCCCTGCGCGCTGACCACGGTCTTGCCCGGCCAGTTGCCGGTGTGCTGGTTCAAGCCGGTCAGGCTGTTGAAAACCGTGCTCTTGCCGACGTTCGGGTTGCCGGCCAGCGCCACAACTTTGTCCTGCGGCGTCTCTTTTTCGAGCTGCAGCCCGCAGTGGAGCAGCCCCGCCCCCGTTGATGTGCCTGTTAACCCCATGGAAAGCCTCCTCAATGTGTTTGCCGCAAGGCGCGGCGGTCAGGGCGCCGACACCAGAATTTTCTCCGACACGTCGGAGCGCAGCGCAATGACGGCGCCCCGAATCAGATAGGCCACCGGATTGCCGGACGGACTTTTATAGAGCGGCTCGATTTGGGTGCCGTCGACGACCCCGAGGTCGAGCATGCGCCGTCTCGCCGTGCCGTCGGCCGTCAGGGTCGAGACGCTCGCCCTTTTTCCGAGCGGCAGCTCGCTGAGCGCGATTTGGCCGTAACTCATCATCATATCCCCCTGTAAAATAGTCAGCGTGGGGAAAGAGTCTTTCCCCACGCCAATATATGGCTCCTAAAGCGGGTGTGTTCCGAATATACTGAAAAATGACGGTTATTTTTTTGAAAAGGGCCTGATGACATGAACGACCACCCGGACGCGGACTTTCGCACGGTGCGGGGCTATCAGCTCGCGAGCCAGCAGCAGGGCCGGCTCACCCCGGCCCTCGAGGACTATCTGGAGATGGCCTACCGGCTCTGCCTCGAAAACGACTACGCCCGCGTCGGCCGGCTCTCCGAGCTGCTGCATGTGAAGCCGTCGTCGGCCTCCAAGATGATATCAAAACTCGCGCGGCTCGGGTATCTCAAATACGACCGCTACGAGATCATTCAGCTGACCGGGAGCGGCCGGGAGGCGGGGGCCTGTCTTTTGGCCCGCCATGAGACGGTCGAACGCTTTTTACGGCTGCTCGGAAGTGAAAACCCGCTTGAGGAGGCCGAGCTTGTCGAGCACACGCTGAGCGCCTCCACGGTCGCGGCGCTCGGGGTTTTGAGCGATTTTTTTACCCAGAGCGCCGAGGCGATGCAAAAATACGCGGCCTTCAGAGATGAGGCGAGGGCAAAAAGTCACGCCCGATAAGGGGGCGGCCCGGCGGCAGGTCCGGCGGCAAGGGCGCGCGGGGCTCCAACAAAATAACGGGTATCGGGGGCGCGCCCCCGATACCCGTTATTTTGTTTTGGTGGGGTTTGTAGAGGGAGTCCGTGGACGGGTCACAGGCTTTCGTACTGCCGCCGGATGGCCTCAAAGCTCGCGTCGCTTATGTCGTGCTCAATTTTGCAGGCGTCGGCGCGGGCGGTGTCGGCCTCGACGCCGAGCGCCACGAGGTAATCGGTCAGCAGCTTGTGGCGGGTGTACATGCGCACCGCAATTTCCCTGCCCTTGGGGGTCAGGGTGATCAGGTTGCCCTCGTCCATCGTGATGTAACCGTTTTCCCGCAGCCGTTTTGTCGCAAACGAGACGCTCGGCTTTTTGACGCCAAGCTCCTCCGCGATGTCGACTGAGCGGATGTAGCCGTGCTTTTCACCGAGCATCAGCATCATTTCGAGGTAGTCCTCGGCCGACCTGTGAATTTCCATTTCACCGCCCGCCTTTCGACATTTACTGTACCACAATTTCGGAAAGGATGCAAATTTTACCCCTACCGCACTCTGCCGCGCCGCAGCTTTTCGAGGCGCATTGCGCACAGGTGGCCCGCGTGGCCCATGGCGGCGCCGAGCAGGGCGCCGGCGAGGACGTCCGACGGGTAGTGGACGTAGAGGTAGAGCCTTGAAAAGGCGATGAGGACGGCGAGGACGAAGGCCGCGCGCCAGAGCAGAGGGCGGCGGCTCTTGTAGAGCGCCGCCGTCGCGGCGAAGGCCGCCGACGTGTGGCCGGACGGGAAGGCGTAGCCGCCGGGCGGCGGGATGAGGAGCCTCACCGCGGTGTTCACTTCAAAGGGGCGGGGGCGGGCGACGAGCGGCTTTAGAATGAGGTCGCAGGCGGCGAGGCTGAAGACGAGTGCCAGCAGCAGCGCAGCGCCCGCCGGCCTCGTCTCGCGCATCATCAGAAGGACGGCGGCCAAAGCGAACCAGACAAGGCAGCCGCTGCCGAGGGCCGAGATAAACGGCATGACAAAGTCCGGCACTTCGCTGTGGAGGTGCGCCGCGATGAAGTCCAATATCGCAAAGTCAACTGTCGTCATACACGCTTTCAAATGCGAAAGTCCGGCGCAAAGCACACGCCTTGCACCGGACGGTACGCAAGGAAAAAAGAGGGGGACGCCCGTTTAATTTAAGGGCGTGCCGCAGTTTTGGCAAAACTTGCCGTCGCCCGTCACCTCCTGCCCGCAGGCGGGGCAGTACCGCTTGCCGGTGACGGGGTTGGGGGCCGGGTTGGGCGAGGTGGTCTGCGGGCCCTCCGACTTGATTTGGGCGATGCGGGCGTTGAGGCTGTCGACCGCCTGCATCGTGAGCACGATTTTCTGGCAGAGGGCCGCCACCGGGCTGTCCGGGTTGTCTTTTTCGAGCGGGAAGACGATTTTGCCGATTTCGGCGTAGTCGTCCTCAATGCGCTTTTCGGCGGCTGAGATCTCGTAGGTCAGTTTCGTGATTTCGGCGAGGTCCTTCGCCTTGTCGGCGGCCACTTCGGCCGCCCCGCCGAGCTTTTTGCCGAGTTCGTTAAAGAGCGACATGTGAATTCTCCTTTATTTAAATTCTGTTTAAAACT
>DATMZG010000113.1:0-45097 GCA_035560415.1 Candidatus Acidiferrum sp.
GGGCGGCCGGCAGCATAGCCGGCCGCCCCTTTGCATATCCTCTACTATCGAATGGAGGGGTGCAAAGTGATCATCATGTCGATGAAACTGAATCAAACCTGGCTGCGCATTGCGGCGGTCGTCATTCTCGCCATAGTGGTCGGACTCGTGGTCTGGAACATCGCGCGGCCGGGGGATGACGCCCAGACGGCTGCCACCGGCGACATCGGCTCGATTAAGCTCAAAACAAATGAGGACAGAATCGCGTTTATCAGGAGCTTTGGGTGGGAGGTCAATGAGTCGGCCGTCGAGGTCATGGAGGTCGCAATTCCCAAGGAGTTCGACGCGGTGTACAGCGCCTATTCCGAGCTTCAGAAGTCGCAGGGGCTCGACCTTCAAAAGTACGCCGGCAAGCGGGCAAAGCGGTGGAGCTATGCGGTTTTGAACTACCCGGACCAGGAGGCCGAAGTGCGGGTCAACCTGCTCATCAGCGACAACAGACTCATTGCCTGCGACCTGTCGAGCACCGAGCTGAACGGCTTTATGAGCGGGATTGCGGGTCCCAGTACCTGACAAACGCCCCGGCGACTTCCCCGATGAACTCCCACTGTCTGACCGACTGCTCAGGGGTGCGGGGCCCCGCGGTCATGACGGTCAGCGCAAAGGAGAACCCGTCTCCGTAAAAGACACCGGCGTCATGCTCTAACCCCGGCATGTCGCCTGTTTTGTGCGCGATTTTGACCTCCTCGCGCTCAAAGTCGTGGTCGTAGGGCCTCCAGAGCAGGCGGGGGAATTTGTGGTTGACCTGCTGCCTGAGGAGGATGTCAAGGGCGTCCTTGCAGTGGTCGGGCGACAGCAGCGTCCCCTTGGCAAGCCCCTTCATCAATTCATTCACATCGCCGGCCGCGGCCTCGTTTTCAATGCCGGCGGCCATTGCTGCGGTGTCCATCATTTTGCGCCGCCAATGAATGCGGTCAAGCCCGCAGCTGCTCAGAAATTCATGAATGCGCTGCGGGGTGACGGCGTCGACCACCATGTTGGTGGCCATGTTGTCACTTAAAATGATCATGAGGGTCGCGAGGTCGTGCAAAGTGGGGGAGAGCCCCTCCTGCATGAAGCGCAGCACGCCGTCACCAAGGGTTGTGGCGGCCTTTGTCACCGCGATACGCTCCGAAAGCGCCAGCTCTCCGGCCTCTTCCATGGCGTAAGCCGTGCAGAGGATGGGGAGCTTTATGATGCTGGCGCAGGGGAGGACCTCCTCCTCGTTCAAGGCGATGCGTTCCCCGGTTTCAAGGTTGACGGCGGCGACGGCCGATTTGCCCGGCAAGGCGGCCGCAAGGCGACCCAGCCAGTCCGTAAAGGCGGATTCGGTCATGCTTTAACCTCCCCCGCAAACAGCTCAGGGTAGAACATGTTGTAGCTCGACACGCCGCCCTCAAGGGTGTAGACCTCCTCAAAGCCGAAGTGCTGGAGCATGCGCTGGCCGGAGTAGGCCCTTTGTCCGACGACGCAGACGACGACGACCGGCACGCCCTTGGGGATTTCTCCATGCCGGGCGACGATCTCGTCGAGCGGAATGTTGATGGAGCCGGGAATGGCGCCCTGCGCAAATTCGGGACGATACCGCACGTCGACAATGGCCGCACCGTGGGCGACGAGGGCCGGCAGCTCCTCAAAAGTGGTCAGCGAGAGCAGCCCGTCGTCGAGGTTGGCGGCGACGTAGCCAATCATGTTCAGAGGGTCCTTGGGGCCGTTGAAGGGCGGGGCGTAGGCGTACTCCATGTCGGCGAGGTCGTAGACCGTCCAGCCCGACTTGATGGCGGTGGCGACGGCGTCAATGCGCTTGTCGACGCCGGCCTGTCCTAACCCCTGCGCGCCTAAGAGCTGCCCCGTCGCCTTGTCGTAGACGACTTTGAGCGCCATCCTCGTGACGCCGGGGTAGTAGGAGGCGTGGTCGGGGGCGTGCATCACGATGGCTGCGGCGTCGTAGCCCGCGGCTTTGGCTGCGGCTAAAGTGAACCCCGTCTTTGCGATGACGTGCTCAAAGAGCTTTGTGATGCCGGTGCCGACGGCGCCGCCGAAAGTCTGTTGCGTGAGGGCGGGGGCCTCGCGGCCCGAGGCGATGTGGTCGGCGATGATGCGGGCCTGCCTTTTGGCGTGCCAGGCGAGGGCCAGCGTCATGTCCTGCCCCGTGATGCGGTTGTAAATGACCGTAACGTCCCCCGCCGCGTAAATGTCGGGGTCACTGGTCTGCATCGTGTCTCGGGAGACCTTGATATAGCCGCGGGGGTCGAGCAGGAGGCCGGCGTCCTTGGCAATTTTGCTGTTCGGGACAATGCCTGCCGCCGTCACGACAAAGTCAAAGCCGTCCTTGACGCCGTTTGACAGCGTGAAAAGACCTGTCTCCTTATCGTAGGCGTCGACCTTGGTGTCGGTGTAGACCGTGACGCCGTGTTCTTTCAAAATGCGCTCAATGGCCTTGCTGTATTCGCTGTCCATCACGGGGAGGCAGGCGGGCGCCAGCTCAACTAACGTGAGGTCAATGCCTTTCATGCACAGGTTTTCGACCACTTCAAGCCCGATGAAGCCGGAGCCGATGACAAGGCCTTTTTTGGCGTCCTTAATATAGGCCATGAGGTTGTCGAGGTCGGCCATGTCCCTGAGGTTGGTCACGTTTTTGCAGTGCTCAATTCCGGCGATGCCGGAGGGGCGCCCCGCTGCGCCTGTGGCGATGACCAGTTTGTCGTAGGGGGCCTCAAAGGGGCCGGCGGGGCCCGCGACCGTCACGGTCTTTTTGCCGCGGTTGATGGCCGTGACCTCGTGCATGCACAGGACGTCGACGTCGTACATGCCCTTCATGCGCTCGGGGGTCTGAAGCAGCAGCGCCTCACGCTTTGCGATGGTGCCGGAGAGGTGATAGGGCATTCCGCAGTTTGCAAAGGAGATGAAGCCGCCTTTTTCGTAGACCGTGATTTTCGCGTCGCCCGAGAGCCTGCGAAGGCGGGTGGCGACGGACACGCCGCCGGCCACGCCGCCGATGATGACTACATTCAATTTGTATACCTCCAGATGATATCTCTGAAAATCGCACATTCAATTATACAAATTTTAATTCGTCCTGTAAAGACGTTGTTTTCGACATGAGTCGGTGCATTTGTAGAATTATTTTGTAACCGAACTGTGTTTTTTTATTTTAACTGAGTAAAATGTTGACATCGCACTGTTATAAGTATACAATAATTCTGCTATTTCGTTAGCGAAGTTAAACTATTAAAGAGGTGTGAAAATTGGACTTTATCATCTTGTCGCCAATCGGTGCGTTAGTGGCACTCGTGTATGCCTACTATCTTGCCAAGAAAGTAACCTCCTATTCGGAGGGCACTGACGACATGGTCAAAATTGCCGGCTCCATCCGGTCGGGCGCGGACGCCTATCTGCGCAGACAGTATCTCGGGGTGGGCAAATTCTTTGTCGTTGCATTTGCCGTTCTGCTCGTGCTTTCACTGCTGGGCTTCATGAATATTTTTGTGCCGATCTCATTTGTGACCGGCGGATTTTTCTCGGGGCTCTCCGGCTTTTTCGGAATGAAAATCGCGACGAGGGCAAACGCCCGCACGGCGTGGGCTGCCAAGAACAGCCTCAACGACGGACTTCGCACCGCTTTTTCGGCGGGCTCTGTCATGGGCTTCGTCGTCGTGGGCCTCGGCCTTCTCGACCTGTCGCTCTGGTACTACTTCCTCGACTTCTGGTATCGCGCCCTTGAGCCCGCGGCCCGCATCGCCACCATCGGCCCCCTGATGCTGACTTTCGGCATGGGCGCCTCCTCAATGGCCCTCTTCGCGCGTGTCGGCGGCGGCATTTTCACAAAGGCAGCCGACGTCGGCGCCGACCTCGTCGGCAAGGTTGAGGCCGGCATTCCGGAAGACGACCCCCGCAACCCGGCCGTCATTGCGGACAACGTCGGCGACAACGTCGGCGACGTGGCCGGCATGGGCGCCGACCTCTACGAGTCCTATGTGGGCGCCCGCGTCTCTGCGGCGGCCTTGGGCGTTGCGGCAGGCTACGGCGTAGGCGGCTTTGCGCTGCCCATGGCTTTGGCCGGCCTTGGCGTGCTGGCGTCTTTTGTCGGCTCTTTCTTTGTCAAGACAAAGGAGGGCGCAAGCCAGAAGGAGCTGCTGGGCGCCTTGCGCAAGGGCACCAACCTCGCCTCCATTCTGACGGCGGTCTTGGCCTACTTCCTTGTCAAGGTGATTCTCGGACCCGGCTCCACCGGCATCTACTTTGCCATCATATCGGGTCTTCTGGCCGGTATTCTCATCGGCTACTTCACGGAAGTCTATACCTCGGCCTCCTATAAGCCGACCCAGACCCTCGCAGGGGCCTCCGAGACCGGCCCCGCCACCATCATGATTTCGGGCCTTGCCCTCGGCATGCGCTCCACCGGCATTCCGGTTGTCATCGTCAGCGTCTCGGTCCTCGCCTCCTTCTACCTGTCGGGCGGCGGCGCCAACTTCAACGCCGGCCTCTACGGTGTCGGCATGTCGGCTGTCGGAATGCTCTCGACGCTTGCCATCACGCTTGCGACCGACGCTTACGGCCCCGTGGCCGACAACGCCGGCGGCATTGCCGAGATGTGCGGCCTCGGTGAAGAGGTGCGCGAGCGCACCGACGCCCTCGACTCGCTTGGCAACACGACGGCCGCGACCGGCAAGGGCTTTGCCATCGGCTCGGCGGCTCTCACGGCCCTCGCCCTCATCATCTCCTTTGTCGACCAGGTCCAGACCATCGCACCCGACATTCTCAACCTCAACATCACCTATCCGCCGGTTCTCATCGGCCTCTTCATCGGCGGTATGCTGCCCTTCCTCTTCTCGGCCATGACCATGGAGGCCGTCGGCCGCGCCGCCCAGTCCATCGTGCTTGAAGTCCGCCGCCAGTTCAAGGAGATTGCGGGCCTCATGGAAGGCACCGCCGAGCCCGACTACAAGAGCTGTGTCGACCTGTGCACCCGCTCCGCCCAAAAAGAGATGGTCATGCCGGCCCTGCTCGGCGTCGTCAGCCCCGTCGTCGTGGGCCTCATTCTCGGCGTCAACGGCATTGCCGGCATGCTGGCGGGCTCCACCGTCACGGGCTTTGTCATTGCGGTCATGATGAGCAACGCCGGCGGCGCCTGGGACAACGCCAAGAAGTATATTGAGGCGGGCGCATACGGCGGCAAGGGCAGCTCCAACCACAAGGCCGCCGTCGTCGGCGACACGGTCGGCGACCCCTTCAAGGACACTTCCGGCCCCTCCATCAACATCCTCATCAAGCTGCTGTCGGTCGTCTCCATCGTCTTCGCCACAGTCTTTATCAAGTTCTCCATCTTCTAAAAACGAATTTAGTTAAATCTGAGAAGCGGCGCATTTGCGCCGCTTCTTGCTTTTAGCTGAAAAAAGAGCTATAATGTCGTGTATGACCGGCGCTTTGGTTTTTGCAGGACCAAAGCTTTGGGCGCATTTTACGCCTTCCGGCCCCAAGTGGCTGTCCTTTGCGGGGCGGTCTCAATTTTATGTGGAAGGCATGATTTTCATATGGCCAGACCAAGAACCAGCGAAGAAAAATACGAACAGATGCTCAACACCCCCATTCGGCGGCTCATATGCCAGCTCGCCATTCCGACCATGATCAGCATGTTGGTCACTTCGGTGTACAACATGGCCGACACCTATTTTGTCGGCAAAATCGGCACCAGCGCGACGGGCGGCGTCGGCGTGGCCTTTCCGCTCATGATGATCATTCAGGCCATCGGCTTCACGTTCGGAATGGGCAGTGGCAACCGCATCTCGCGGCTACTCGGCCAAAAAGAGGAGGATGAGGCCGCCAAAGTCGCCTCCACGGGGTTTTTCACGACCTTTTTTCTCGGCTGTGTGCTCGCGGTCATCGGGTTAATTTTCCTTGACCCGCTTGTAGAGCTGCTCGGCGCGACCGAGACCATCGCGCCCTACGCCAAGGACTATATTCAATATATTCTCATCGGCACGCCCTTCATGGCCTCCTCCTTTGTGCTCAACAACGTCCTGCGGTATCAGGGCAGCGCCTTTTACGCCATGCTCGGCATTGCGACCGGAGGCATTCTCAACATCGGGCTCGACCCGCTCTTCATGTTCACGTTTGGCTTTGGGACCGCCGGCGCCGCCATGGCCACCATTTTGAGCCAGTTCATCAGTTTTTGCATATTGCTTTTCAATCAGGGCAAAAACGGCAACCTGAGGCTGACCATTAAAAACTTCTCGCCCAAGTGGGAGATGTATAAGGAGATTCTCAAAATCGGCCTGCCCTCGTTTTACCGGCAGGGCATCGCCTCCATTGCGACGGTGCTGCTCAACTTTGCGGCGGGAGGCTACGGCGACGCGGCCATTGCGGCGATGTCGGTCGTCAGCAAAGTGCTGATGCTGGCCTTCTCGGCGCTCTTAGGCTTCGGGCAGGGCTTTCAGCCGGCCTGCGGCTTCAACTACGGCGCAAAGAAGTACGACCGCGTGCGGGAGGGCTTTTGGTTTTGCGTCAGGACCGGCGCCATCGGGCTTGCCGTCCTGTGCCTCATCGCCTTTCCCTTCTCCGAACAGATCATCACAATTTTCCGGCGGGGCGACCCCGAGGTCATTCGCATCGGAGCCCTTGCCCTGCGGCTCAACCTTGCGGTTTTCCCGCTTCAGGCCTGGGTTGTCGTCTGCAACATGTTCATGCAGAACATCGGCGAAGTGAGAACCGCCTCCATCCTGTCGCTTGCAAGACAGGGGCTCTTCTTCATTCCGGCCATTTTGACCCTGCCGCATTTCTTCGGGCTGTTCGGGGTCCAGATCACTCAGCCGGCGGCCGACCTCGCAACCTTTTGCCTCGCGCTGCCGCTTGGAATTAAGGTGCTGGGACGGCTCAAAGCGCTTGAAGAATCGGAAAATGCGCCCCCGCAGATGGAGCAGTTATCTTCAGAATCAGAAGGGGATATCTGATTTCCCGGACAAAAAATGCGCCCTTTATCAGGGCGCATTTTTTATATCAGGCTTTACTCAGCCCTCGACCATGTCTTCGCCAAGCCTGTAGACGTTGCCGGCCCCCATTGTGATGAGCAGGTCGCCGGGCTTTAATTTCGATAAGAGCAGCGCCTTGGCGTCGTCAAAGGAGGCGCAGTAGACGGCCCCCGGAATGTCCGCGGCAAGCCCCGCGGACGTGACGGCGGGGTCCGGCTTCTCGCGGGCTGCGTAGATGTCGAGCAGCACCGCGTGGTCGCAGAGTGTCAGGGCCCCGGCGAAGTCGTTCCACAGTGCCTTTGTGCGGGAGTAGGTGTGGGGCTGGAAGACGCACCAGATGTCGCCGGGGTAGACGGTGCGGGCCGCGGTCAGGGTGGCTTTGATTTCGGACGGGTGGTGGGCGTAGTCGTCAATGACGGTCACGTCCCCGATGCGCCCCTTGTACTCAAAGCGGCGGCAGGCCCCGCCAAAGGAGGCGAGGGCGGGCAGCAAAACGCCGTAGGGGATGTCAAGCCTGCGGCAGGCGGCGATGGCGGCCAGGGCGTTTGCGACGTTGTGCAGGCCCGGAATCGAGAGCTGGCAGACCCCCTGCATCTTTCCGCCCTCATAGACTTCAAACCGGGGGCAGCCCGGTCCCTTGAAGGGCACCGCGTAGTAGTCACACGAGGGGTCTTTTAGCGAAAACCAAATGATGCCGCCCTTGTGGTTTTTTAATGCCCGGCGCACGGCCTCGCTGTCGCCGTTTGCGACGACGGCCCCGCCCGGCAGCGTCAGGTCGGCGTAGGCGGCAAAGGACTTTTCAATGTCGGCGAGGTCCTTGAAGTAGTCGAGGTGATCCTCCTCAATGTTGAGAATGACGGTGACTGCCGAGCGAAAGTGCAAAAAGGAGTCGACATATTCGCAGGCCTCATAGACGATTTTGTCCGACCGGCCGATGCGGAAGTTGTGCCCGATGAGGGGCAGCGTGCCGCCGATGAGCACGGTGGGGTCGACGTCTGCGGCGATGAGGGCCTGCGCAATCATGGAAGTGCAGGTCGTCTTGCCGTGGGTGCCCGAGACCCCGATGGGGAAGGCGTACCCCGAGAGGATGTAGCCGAGGAATGCCGACCGCTCGACGGTCGGAATGCCGGCGGCGCGGGCCGCCGCAAGCTCCGGATTGTCCTGCTTGACGGCCGCGGTGTAGACGACAAGCTCGGCCCCTTTGATGTTTTCGGCCGCGTGGCCCACATGCACAGCTATGCCGTCTTGGCGCAGTTCCTCCACGGCGTCGCTGTCCTGCATGTCGGAGCCGGTGACGGCGCAGCCGCGCAGCTTGGCGATGCAGGCGAGGGCGGACATGCTGACGCCGCCGATTCCTACGAAATGTATCGATTTAAAGCCTGAAAAGTCCGTCATTTCAGTCATACTTGGCCTCACATTCTTTTCGAGTTACGAGCACATACATTAGTATACGTCATTTGGGAAAAAATTAAAATAATTTTTGGGAATTTTGCCGTCAAAGTTGCTCTTGTCAGCCAAACATGGTATAGTATAAACGGCTATTGTTAACGATTCTACGATGTACCGTATGTTTTTCAGAAGAATTTTAACCCCCGAAAACTGCTGCCGGCATAGCATGTGAAAAAGGGCATTTTAAGAAACGCTTGAAAAACTTTAAATAGGGAGGACGGCAATGAAACTGAGCGAGGTCAGGGACCTGCTTGCGGCGCAGGTCATCTGCTGTGAGGACCAGCTCGGCCGGGAAGCGGTCGGCGCTTGCGCAAGCGATATGATGAGCGACGTGCTGGCTCTGGGCAAGAGCAAATCCGTACTTATCACAGGCCTTCTGAATCCCCAGGTCGTGCGCACGGCCGAGATGATGGACATGATCTGCATCGTCTTTGTCCGCAACAAGCAGCCCGACAGCACCATCGTACGCCTTGCGAAAGACCGGGAAATCGTGCTCATGAGCACCGATTCCCCCATGTATCAGGTCAGCGGCACACTCTATTCGGCGGGACTCGGCGGGGAGGTTTAAAGTTTGAGCGAATCACTGTTCATTGAGTACGAAATCAGCGGCGACGACTTCACGACGGCCGGTGAGGCTTCGAGCGACGTCAAGCGCATGCTGCGGCAGGTCGGCATGTCGCCGGATTTCGTGCGAAGGGTGTCGGTCGCCATGTATGAAGGGGAGATCAACATCGTCATTCACGCCCACGGCGGCAAGGCCGCGGTCACGGTCGAACCGACCCACGTGAAAGTCGTACTCACGGACAGCGGCCCCGGCATTCCCGATGTGGAGCTCGCGATGAAAGAGGGCTACACGACGGCGCCGGACAGCGTCCGGTCGCTCGGGTTTGGCGCCGGCATGGGCCTGCCCAACATGAAAAGGTATTCCGACAGCCTTTTGATTGAATCCACCGTCGGAGTCGGAACTACGGTGACGATGGACTTCTATACTTAAATTATGATGACTTCACAGGAATATAAGCCTTTTGGGTTCCACTCGGTTTCCCTCGACGAGGATAAGTGTCAGGGGTGCACGGTCTGCATCCGCCACTGTCCGACCGAGGCTATTCGCGTGCGCGGCGGCAAGGCCAAAATTATCAGCGACCGCTGCATTGACTGCGGAAACTGCATTCGGGTCTGTCCGCACCACGCGAAAAGGGCCATCATTCACAAGCTCGAGGACTTCGAGGGCAAGTTCAAGTGGACGGTGGCCATTCCCGCCCCCTCGCTCTACGGGCAGTTCCCCGGCGTCGAGGACATCGACTATGTGCTGACCGCCCTCAAGCGCATCGGCTTCAACGACGTGTTTGAGGTCTCCCGCGCCGCCGAGATCGTCTCGGACTACTCGCGCAAAATCATCGCCGGGGGCAAGGTGCCTAAGCCCGTCATCAGCACGGCCTGTCCCGCCGTCGTGCGGCTCGTCAACGTCCGGTTTCCCGACCTCTCGAATCATCTGATGCCGGTGCGCCCGCCCATTGAGGTCGCGGCCAACATCGCCAGGCGCAGGGCCGTCCGGCAGACGGGGCTGCGGGAGGACGAAATCGGCATTTTCTTCATTTCGCCCTGTCCCGCCAAAATGACGGCCTGCCTCGCCCCCATTGCCGGCAACTACGGCAAGGTCGACGGCATCCTGTCCATGAGCGACCTCTACATCCGAATCGGCAGCGAAATCAAGAAAATCGACGAGCCCGAGCGCCTCTCCCACTCCGGCATCATCGGCATCGGCTGGGCCGCCTCGGGCGGCGAGGCGACGGCGCTGCTCAAGGACATCTATGTGGCGGCCGACGGCATTGACAACTGCATTCAGGTGCTTGAGGAGGTCGAGAACTACCGCCTCAACGACGTCGACTTCATTGAACTGAACGCCTGCACCGGCGGCTGCGTCGGCGGGGTGCTGACAGTCGAAAACCCCTTTGTGGCCAAGGCCCGAATTCACATGCTGCGCAAGTACCTGCCGGTCTCTATGAACAAGTTCAAGGAGGACGGGGCGGACCTCGACATCATCTACGCCGACAACGCGCTGGCGTCGCCGGCCCGGGGGCTCAGCTCCGACCGGGAGGAGGCTCTGCGCATGGTCAAACAGATCAACGACCTTGTGGAGAAATTCCCCGGAATTGACTGCGGCGCCTGCGGCGCGCCCAGCTGCAAGACCTTTGCCGAGGACGTCGTGCGGGGGTACGGCCGCGAGAGCGACTGCACCTTTGTCCTGCGAAAGCAAATTGCCGGGATGTTCTCCCAGCTTGAACTCCCGCCGAACATTCTGGCGGGGGAGACCGGAAAGAAAGTGGGGGAGTGAATTTTGCGCGTCAAAGAGCTGCTCGAACCCCTTGGCTGCACGGTGCTGACCTGCCCCGAGGGGCTTGAAAAAGAGGTGGCCGCAGGCTACTGCTGCGACCTGCTCAGCTGGGTCATCGGCCGGGCCGGGAGCCACTCGGCCTGGCTCACGGTCATGACAAACCAAAACGTCGTGGCGGTTGCCGTCATGGCCGAAATCTCCTGCATCGTCATCACCGAGGGGGCTCAGCCTGAGGCCGAGGTGCTCGAGAGCGCGACGAAAAACGGCGTCACGCTGCTCTCAACCGGCCTCTCCACTTTTGCGGCGGCATCGGCCCTCGGGAAACTGCTGTGAAGTACGCCTACGACCTCCATATGCACTCCTGCCTGTCCCCCTGCGGCGACGGGCAGATGACCCCGAACAACCTCGTCGGCCTCGCAAAGCTCGCGGGGCTCGACGTCATTGCGCTGACTGACCATAACACCTGCAAAAATACGCCGGCGGCTGTGGCGGTCGGCGACCATTTCGGCATTTTGGTGCTTCCGGGCATGGAGCTGAACACGGCGGAGGAAATTCACGTCCTCTGCCTCTTTGAAGCGCTCGAAAACGCCATGGCCTTTGACGCCTATGTCGAAACCCGGCTTGTGAAAGTCAAAAACGACGTTGAAGTCTTCGGCAATCAGACCGTCATGGACGAGGACGACAACGCGGTCGCCGAATACCCGTGGCTCTTAACCATGGCGACCGACATCCGCATTGAGGAGGTGCCGGCCCTTGTGGCAGGGTACGGCGGGGTGGCGGTGCCGGCCCACGTCGATAGAGACGCCTATTCCATCCTCTCGGTGCTGGGCGCCTTGCCCCCGGAACTCGACTTCAAAACCATTGAGGTGACGAGAATCGGCGGCAGGGATAAGCTTGCCGCCCTTGCCCCGGAGCTTTCCGCAAGATACGGCATCCTTGAAAACTCCGATGCGCATTATATGGAGTCCATCCCGGAACCCCTCATTCACATGGAATTACAAAATCTTACCAGAAAAGACGTGCTTAACGCCATCCGTTTTGGCCAAATTACCGTGCAGTCGTAAAGCATTGTTGTGATTTTAACTAACATTTTTCATGTATTTTGGTGACATTGCAAAAACTTTCACAAAAAGAAACATCTCCATCGATAACCCTATTTCTTTATTGAATATAACCTGTTATAATGGCAGAGTACGCAATATTGCCGTAAAAACGGCGCCGATGTGTGACTTCAGACACCACACATCAAAAAAAAGAGACAAAGATACGAGCGACCAATCATCTAAAGGAGGAGTAAGAAATGAGCGCAAAAGTAGTCTCCAACGTCCCGTTTACCGGAACAAAGGAGCAGGAGTCAAAACTCCTTGCGGTCATTGACCGTTACAAGGGCGTTGAGGGCGCGGTCATGCCTGTCATGCAGGAGGCCCAGGACATTTACGGCTACCTGCCGGAAGAGGTCCAGACCATCATCGCCAAGGGACTTGGAGTTCCGCTTTCGCACATCTATGGCGTCGCGACATTCTATTCTCAGTTCAATCTGAACCCCAAGGGCAAATACCAGGTCAGCGTCTGTCTCGGAACCGCATGCTACGTCAAGAACGCTTCCGGCGTATTTGACAAGATCAAGGAAGTCCTCGGCATTGACAACGGCGGGATCACGCCCGATGCCAAATTTTCCCTCGATGCGACCCGCTGCCTCGGATGCTGCGGTCTGGCCCCCGTCATGATGATCAACGACGAGGTTTTCGGCCGCCTCACCCCCGAGAATGTCCCCGGGATCTTTGCTCAGTTCGCCGATAAATAAAACATGAAAGAGCTTTCCCTGAACATCCTCGACATCGTGGAGAATTCGACGAAAGCAAATGCGTCGCTTGTGGAAATCAGCCTTGCGGAGGACACGGCCGCCAAAACGCTTGTCATTGAGATTTGTGACAACGGAAGCGGAATGTCGCCGGAACTCCTCGCCCGCGTGACCGACCCGTTTACAACCACCCGCACCACGCGCAAAGTGGGGCTCGGACTGCCGCTATTCAAGTTGGCCGCCGAGCAGACAGGTGGAGGACTCGTAATCGAGTCAACCGTCGGATTCGGCACCAAAGTGCGGGCCACTTTCCACACAGACCATCTCGACTTTACGCCGGTCGGGGATATGGGGGAGACTTTTTCCGTCCTGCTCATGGGGCACCCGGACACCGATTTTGTTTTTACGAGGTCGGTGGATGAGAAGTCGTTCGGGCTTTCAACCAAAGAGATGCGTGAAATGTTAGGGGGCGTCTCTCTGGCGGAGCCCGAAGTGCTGCAATGGGCCAAGGAGTACATCCATGAGCAAACGAAAGCACTTAGAATAGGAGGAGCTATTAATGAAAACCCTTGCTGAACTCGCCGCAATCAGGGCTGGCATGAAGGACACCGTCGCCACCCGCGCCGACCATGCGGGAGACACGCGTATCATCGTGGGCATGGCCACCTGTGGCATTGCCGCCGGCGCCCGCCCCGTGATGAATGCACTGGTTGAGGAGATCAATAAGCGCCAAATTAAAAATGTCGTCGTCACTCAGACGGGCTGCATCGGCATGTGCCGCCTCGAGCCCATCGTCGAGGTGCTGGAGCCGGGTGAAGAGAAGGTCACTTATGTCAAAATGACCCCCGAAATGGCCCGCAAAGTCGTCGTTGACCACATCATCAATAAAAACGTTGTGACCGAGTATACCATCGGCGCATCGGAGAAATAAGTAAGGAGGTATAAGTGTATGTACAGATCCCATGTTCTGGTTTGCGGCGGCACCGGCTGCACTTCCTCCAACTCTCCGAAAATTGTCGATGAGTTGAATAAGGAAATCGAGGCCGTCGGCCTCAAGGACGAAGTCAAGGTCGTCATGACCGGCTGCTTTGGACTTTGCGCCTTAGGCCCCATCATGATCGTCTATCCCGAGGGCTGCTTCTACAGCCGCGTACAGCCCGAGGACATCAAGGAGATCGTGGACGAGCACCTGCTCAAGGGCCGCATCGTCACCCGCCTGCTCTATCAGGAGACCGTTGTCGGCGACACCATTAAGAACCTGAACCACACGACGTTCTACGCCAAGCAAAAGCGCGTTGCCCTGCGCAACTGCGGCGTCATCAACCCCGAGAACATTGACGAGTACATCGCCCGCGACGGCTATCTCGCGCTTGAGAAGTGCCTGACGGGGCTTCAGCCGCAGGAGGTCATTGACATCGTCAAGGCTTCGGGCCTGCGCGGCCGCGGCGGCGCGGGATTCTCGACCGGCATGAAGTGGCAGTTCACGAAGAACGCCGTCGGCGACAAGAAGTACACCTGCTGCAACGCCGACGAGGGCGACCCGGGCGCCTTCATGGACCGCTCGGTGCTCGAGGGCGACCCGCATGCGGTGCTTGAGGCCATGGCCATCGCCGCCTACGCAATCGGCTCCGACCAGGGCTACATATATGTCCGCGCCGAGTACCCGATTGCCGTCAAACGCCTGAAAATCGCCATCGCGCAGGCCAAGGAATACGGGCTCTTAGGCGAGAACATCATGGGCACCGGCTTTAACTTCGACCTCGACATCCGGCTTGGCGCAGGCGCTTTCGTATGCGGCGAAGAGACCGCGCTCATGACCTCCATTGAGGGCTTCCGCGGCGAGCCGAGACCCCGTCCGCCTTTCCCGGCCAACAAGGGCCTGTTTGGCAAGCCCACGCTGCTCAACAACGTCGAGACCTACGCCAACATCACTCAGATTATCTTAAACGGCGCCGAGTGGTTCGCCGCAATGGGCACCGAGAAGTCCAAGGGCACCAAGGTCTTCGCCCTGGGCGGCAAAATCACCAACACCGGTCTTGTCGAAATCCCGATGGGCACCACCCTTCGCGAAATCGTCGAGGAGATCGGCGGCGGCGTTCCGAACGGCAAGAAGTTCAAAGCCGCGCAGACCGGCGGCCCCTCCGGCGGCTGCATTCCGACCCAGCACCTCGACACCCCCATCGACTATGACAACCTGGTCGCCATCGGCTCCATGATGGGCTCCGGCGGACTCATCATCATGGACGAGGACAACTGCATGGTCGACATCGCCCGCTTCTTCCTCGACTTCACGGTCGACGAGAGCTGCGGTAAGTGCACGCCCTGCCGCATCGGCACCAAGCGCATTTACGAGATGGTGACCAAAATCACTGAGGGCAAGGCCACGCTTGAGGACCTCGACAAGCTCGAGGAGCTCTGCCAGAACGTCAAGAACAACTCGCTGTGCGCCCTCGGCCAGACGGCCCCGAACCCGGTGCTCTCGACCATGCGGTATTTCCGGGACGAGTATCTCGCCCACGTCGTCGACAAGCGCTGCCCGGCCGGCGTCTGCAAGGCCCTGCTGCACTACGAAATCGACCCGGCCAAGTGCGTAGGCTGCACGCTGTGCGCCAAGAAGTGCCCGGTCGGCGCCATCTCGGGCGAAGTCAAGAAGCCCCATAAGATCGACACCGACAAGTGCATCAAGTGCGGCGTCTGTGCCGACAACTGCAAGTTCAAGGCCATCTCCAAAAAGTAATTCTTTTGATTCCCCTCGCAAGGGCCGCCCGGACGGGCGGCCCTTGCTTGTTGCTCAAACGGACACTTTGTGGTATAATAGACCAAATAAAGCAACTCATCTGCGTGTTCCGGGAGGTAGAAAGTTTGCTCTCTTTTCTCATAAAACGGGCGGGGAAGTGGAAATGGCTCCTATATATCTCCATTCTTGCGACCCTGCTCGGCACCCTCTTTTCATTTTTGCTGCCGCAGGTGATCCGGGTCACGGTCGACTCGGTCATCGACAGCAAGCCCTACGACCTGCCGGCGGCCCTTGCCGGCTTTCTTGACGCGCACTGGAGCCGCGAGTACCTGCAGGGGCACCTCTATATTCCGGCCATTTTTGCCGCGGCGCTCGCCGTCCTGTCGGGCGTCATGAACTATTTGCGCCGGTATGAGGCCGGCCGCTTTGCGGAGGGGTATGTCAAGGAGCTGCGGGACGCGCTCTACGCCCGCATTTCGCGCCTGCCCTTTTCCTGGCACATCAAAGTCCAGACCGGCGACATCGTCCAGCGCTGCACCTCCGACATAGAGACCATTCGCGGCTTTCTCTCGATGCAGCTCGTCGAGCTTGCGCGGGTGGTCATCATGGTGGCCACGGCCGCGGCCATGATGCTGACCATCAACGTCAGGCTGACCCTCATCACGCTGGTCTTCATTCCGGTCATCACGGGTTATTCGGTCTATTTCTTTGCCAAAGCCAGCGAGCGGTTCAAAAAGGCCGACGAGGCCGAGGGTGTGCTCATGACGGCGGTGCAGGAGAACCTGACCGGCGTGCGGGTCGTACGGGCCTTCGGCAGAGAGGCCTATGAGTTTGACAAGTTCAACCGGGCAAACGACGCCTTTTCGCAGCTCTGGCTTAAGCTCGGGGACGTCCTCTCGATTTTCTGGGGCTTTGGCGACTTTGTCACCGGCATGCAAAACGCCATCATCCTGCTGCTCGGCGTGACCTATGTCGTTAACGGCAACGGGCTGACCTTGGGCGGCCTCATCGCCTTCATGTCCTACAACGCCCAAATCACCTGGCCCATCCGCGCTTTGGGGCGCATTTTGTCAGAAATGAGCCGGGCGGGCGTCTCGGTTGCGCGCATCAGAGACATTCTTGAAGAGCCGCCCGAGACTGACCCAATAGATGCCCTGCGCCCGGAGCTCAATGGGGAGCTTGAATTTAAAGATGTAACCTTTTCCTACGGCGACGGGGAGCCGGTGCTGAGAGACGTCTCTTTTAAAGTCCCGGTGGGGCAGACCCTTGCGATTCTCGGCACGACGGGGAGCGGCAAATCCTCCATCGCCCATCTGCTGGCCCGCCTCTATGACCTCCCCGAGGGGAGCGGCGTCATTCTGGTCGACGGCATCGACATTCGCCAGATCGCGCGGGACTGCCTGCGGCGGCAGGTCGGCCTCGTGCTGCAGGAGCCCTTTTTGTTCTCCCGCTCCATTTTTGAGAACATCCGGGCCGCCCGCGACCTGACGCCGGAGCAGGTGCGGGACTGCGCTGCAATCGCCGCCGTCGACGAGGCCATTCAGAGCTTTGACAAGGGGTACGACACGGTGGTGGGGGAGCGCGGGGTCACGCTGTCTGGCGGCCAAAAGCAGCGGGTGGCCATTGCCCGCATGCTGGCGCAGGAGCCGGCCGTCATGATTTTTGACGACTCGCTCTCGGCCGTCGACACCGGCACCGACGCGAAAATCCGCGAAGCCCTGTCCTCACGGCTCGGAAAAAAGACGACCATATTAATTTCCCACCGCGCAACCACCTTGATGCAGGCGGACTATATCATCGTGCTCGACGGGGGGCGCATTGTCGAGCGGGGCACCCACGCGGAGCTCATGAAAATGAGCGGCATGTACAGCCGCGTGGTGGCCCTCCAAAACAGCCTGGAGGAGGATGTCACGGGGGAGGTGACGGCCAGATGAACTACTACGAAGAAGAGGCGCATGTGCGCAAAATAGACGCCCGGATGTGGAAGCGGATGCTGTCGCTGCTTGGCCCCTTTAAGCGCCACCTCATCACGATTGTCGTCATCACCCTCATTTCGGGCGGCGTCGACGTCGTCATTCCGCTCTTTCAGACCTACGCCATCGACCACTTCATCGTCCCCGGCACACTGGACGGCATCTGGACTTTCTTTGCCGTCGGCTCGTCGGTGGTGCTCTTTCAGGTCGTCGTGGTCGTCATTTACTGCCGCATCGCCTTCAAAGTGGAGATCGGGTTTGGCAGAGAGCTCAAGCGCAGCACTTTTGAGCAGCTTCAAAAGCTCTCTTTTTCCTATTACAACAAGACGCCGGTCGGCTACATGCTGGCGCGCGTGCTCTCCGACGCCGACAAAATCAGTATGATGATGGCCTGGGGGCTTCTCGACTTTTTGTGGTCGGCAGTCTACGTCGCGGGCGTCCTTGTCTCGATGGTCATTTTGTCGCCCCGGCTCGCGCTGCCCATCATCGCCATCGTGCCCTGCGTCGCGCTCCTGACCTGGTGGTTCCAGAGCCGCATTCTCGACACCAACCGGCTTGTGCGCCGGGGGGCCTCCCGAATTGCCGGCTCCTTCAACGAGGGCATCACGGGGGCCAGAACCTCCAAGACCCTCGTCATGGAGGCTTTCAACGACGAGGGGTTTGCGGCCCAGACGGCTTCGCTCTATAGAGATTCGGTCAAGAACTTTCACTACACTTCGCTTTTCACCCCCATCGTCATGTTTTTCGGCTCGATGGCCACCGCCGTCGTGCTGTGGCGGGGCGGGGAACTCGTCCGCTCACAGCTCATGGCCTTTGGTGTGCTGTCTGTCTTCATCACCTACTCGGTCAGCATTTTCGAGCCGGTGCAGCAGCTGGCCAAGCTCTTTGCCGACTTTATCGGCATGCAGGCCAACATTGAGCGGGTCGCGGGACTGCTTGACGCAAAGCCCGACGTCGAGGACTCGCCCGAGGTCGTCGCCCGCTACGGCGACTGCTTCAACCCAAAGACCGGGAATTTTGAGCCGATTCAAGGCGACATCGCTTTTGAACATGTGTTCTTCCGCTACGGCGAGGCCGAGCGGGAGGTCATTGAGGACTTCAATTTGACAGTTCCCGCAGGCTCCATGGTGGCCCTGGTCGGGGAGACGGGGGCGGGAAAAAGCACCCTCGTCAATTTGCTCTGCCGCTTTTTTGAGCCGACGCAGGGGCGCATTCTCATTGACGGACGGGACTACCGCGAGCGCTCACAGCTCTGGCTCCACCGGAATCTCGGCTATGTGCTGCAAAGTCCGCATCTCTTCTCGGGCTCCATCGCCGACAACATCCGGTACGGCAAACTCGACGCCACGGATGCGGAGCTCAAAGAGGCGGCGCGCCTCGCCTGCGCCGACCATGTGGCGCTGCGCCGGGCTGAGGGCTACGACTTTGACGTCGGCGAGGGGGGAGACCGGCTTTCGACCGGCGAAAAGCAGCTGATCTCCTTTGCGCGGGCCATTGTCGCGCACCCCGCCATCTTTGTGCTCGACGAGGCCACAAGCTCGGTCGACACCGAGACCGAGCAGCTCATTCAAAGCGCAATTGCACGGGTTTTAAAGGGGCGCACCTCCTTTATCATCGCCCACAGGCTCTCGACCATCCGCATGGCCGACCTCATCCTGGTCATTGAGGACGGCAAAGTCGCCGAGCAGGGCACCCACGGCGAGCTCATTCGCAAGAAGGGCGCCTATTATTCCATGTACACGAGGCAATACGCCGCGCAGGCGGTCGAGGAGGTGCTGCATGAAGGTCGTACTCGTCCCGGACTCGTTTAAGGGGTGCGCCTCCTCATCCGAAGTCTGCGGCTATATGAAGTCGGGCGTCCTTGCGGCTTGCCCGGACGCCGAAGTCATCGCAATTCCGGTCGCCGACGGCGGCGAGGGCACCGTGGATGCGGTGCTTGCGGCCACAGGCGGCAAGCGGGTGACGGCGGCGGTACAGAGTCCACTCGGCGAGCCTGTCACGGCGTCTTACGCCGTCGTGGGGGACACCGCCGTCATTGAGGTGGCGCAGGCTGCGGGACTTGCGCTCGCCCGCGGGCGGGTCGGGGAGGCCTCGACCTACGGCGTCGGCCAACTCATTGCCGACGCTTTTCACCGCGGCGCAAAGCGGGTCACGCTGGGGCTTGGCGGGAGCGGCACAAACGACGGCGGCTGCGGCATGGCGGCGGCTTTAGGCGCCCGCTTCTATAATAAGGAAGGGCAAACATTTATTCCGACCGGCGACACTTTAAAAGACATCGCCCGCATTGAGCTGTCTCCTCCGCTTCCGCTCGAGGCCATGTGCGATGTCGACAATCCCCTGTGCGGCCCCGCGGGGGCGGCCCACGTCTACGGGCCGCAAAAAGGGGCAAAGGACCCTGCGGCCCTTGACGAGGGCCTGCGCCATCTCGCGTCACTCCTTCCGGCAGACGCCGAGCTTCCGGGCGCGGGAGCTGCCGGGGGGCTTGGCTTTGGCGTAGCCGCCCTGCTCGGCGGGACGCTGCGCAGCGGCATTGACGCGATGCTCGACCTCGCCCGCTTTGAGGAGAGTGCGAAGGGCGCCGACCTCATTTTGACCGGCGAGGGCCGCATGGACGGGCAGACGGCGCGCGGCAAGGTGCCGGTCGGCGTCGCCCGCAGGGCGAAATCTTTTAGAATTCCGGTCGTCGCCCTCTGCGGCGCACTTGCACCGGGGTACGAGGCGGTCTATGGGGAAGGGGTCACGGCGGTCTTTTCAGCCTGCCGGGGGCCACAGTCCCTTGAGGAGGCCATATCGGGCGCCCCCGCCGGGATTACCGCCGTGACGGCCGACATCGTCCGGCTTTTGGTTGACAAGGGTGACCAAAAAGAGATATAATATTCCAGATAAAGCAGTGAAGGGGTTTATGTTGTATGGCCAAGAGCATGACCGGCTACGGCAGGCATCAGGCGATCGTGGGCAACCGCGAAATTGTCGTGGAGGTACGCTCGGTAAACCACAGGTATTTTGATTTCAACTGCCGGGTTCCAAGGGCTTACGGCTTTTTGGAGGAGCGGCTCAAGACCCTCACCCAGGGCTATGTGACGCGGGGCAAGGTGGAGCTCTATGTCTCGGTGACGGGGCTTGACGGCCAGCCTACGGAAGTGCGCCTCAACCGGCAGCTCTTAGAGGGATATCTTTTTGCGCTTCGGCAGATAATTGAAGAATACGGCGTGAGGGACGACCTGTCGGTCTCGACTTTGGCGAAAAACACCGAGATTTTCAACGTCGTGCGGCAGGACGAGGACGCCGAAGAGGTCTGGCGCGACGTCGAGGGCGTCGCCGTCGCGGCCCTGACCGCCTACCGCGACATGCGGGCGGCCGAGGGCGAGCGGCTCTCAAAGGACCTGCTCGAGCGGCTTTGCGCAATTGAGGCCACGCTGCCCGAAATTGACGCGGCTTCGGCCCGCTCGGTCGTCGACCAAAGAGAGCGCGTCACGGCGCTGCTTGCGGAGCTTTTGGGCGCCGCCACTGTCGACTCGGGGCGCATTGCGACTGAGGTCGCGCTCTACGCCGACCGCATTTCAGTCACTGAGGAGGTTGTGCGGCTCGCCAGCCACATCGGGGAGATGCGCAAGCTGCTCTACGGCGACATGGTCTCCGGCCGAAAGATGGATTTCCTGCTTCAGGAGATGAACCGCGAAATGAATACGATAGGCTCGAAGTGCCAGCGCAGCGAGATTGCCATGCTCGTGGTCGACAACAAGGCCGAGCTTGAGAAAATCCGCGAGCAGGTGCAGAATCTGGAGTAGGGGGATAAAATAAGTGCAGCTCATCAACATCGGTTTTGGAAATATGGTCTCCTCGGCCCGCATCATCGCGATTGTCAGCCCCGAGTCGGCCCCCATCAAGCGCACGATTCAAGAGGCCAGGGACACCGGCCGCCTCATTGACGCGACTTACGGCAGGCGGACGCGCGCCGTCATCATCACCGACAGCGACCATGTCGTGCTCTCGGCCATTCAGCCGGAGACCGTGGCCGGCCGCTTTGAGGTCGACGGGGAGGACGAAGAATGACCGACAGGGGCAGTCTCATCGTGCTCTCAGGCCCCTCCGGGGCCGGCAAGGACACGGTGCTCGGTCCGCTCCTTGCGGAGCTCGAAAACCTCACCTATTCCGTCTCGGCGACGACCCGCGAGCCGCGCCCCGGCGAAGTCGACGGCAAACATTATCACTTCATCACAAGAGAGCGCTTTGAGGCGCTTGTCAAAAACGGGGAAATGCTGGAGCACGCGCAGTACGGCGGCAATCTCTACGGTACCCCCAAAAGGCCGACCGACGAAATGCTTGCGGGCGGCAGAGATGTGCTGCTGGTCATTGAAGTGCAGGGCGCCCTTCAGGTCAAGGCGCAGCGGCCCGAGGCCATCATGATTTTTCTGGCGCCGCCGAGCGTCTCGGCGCTTGAGGCGCGTCTGCGCGGGCGCGCCACCGAGTCGGACGAGGCCATTGCCGAGCGGCTTCTGACCGCCAAAAGGGAACTCGGGCTGGCCGAAAAATACGATTACATTGTCATTAACGACAACGACGACGTTGTGCGGGCCAAGGATGAAATTGCCTCCATCATCAGGGCGGCGCGCTGCCGCGTGGAGTCAAGGCGTGGTCTTTTAAGCAGGATAAAGGAGCGATAAGAATATGGATAGACCCAAGACCGGCATGTTGTACCCGACGATTGCCGAGCTCACGAAGGGTGGCGTATGCCGATATGCGCTGGTGATTGCGACGGCGAAGCGGGCCCGGCAGCTCGCGGCCTCCGCCCGCAACTCCGGGGCCATGCTCGACGAAAAGCCGGTCAAGACGGCAATTAACGAGATCGCGTCGGGCAGGGTGCGCATTGTGGAATACAAAGACTGAGTATATGCCATCACTTAGGAGTCAGGATGAAAAATCCTCCCGGATTTTCGCTTCCTCACTCCTAAATTGCATTATCCGGCAAATAGACCATCCGCCAAAATTTCGGCGGCGTAAGGAGGCGGCGGGCGGATGATTGCGAAAGTCGCGGTTGACCTGCGCATTTTCTCCATTGACAAGGCGTACGACTACCTGCTGCCGGCGGCTTTTGACGAAGTCGCAAAGCCCGGCATGCGGGTCATTGTGCCCTTTGGAAGCGGCAACAGGCGCATGCAGGGGCTCATATTGTCCCTTGAGGAGACGACGCAGTACAAAGGCGTCAAAGAGGTGGCGCAGCTTCTTGACGATGAGCCGCTCTTAACCCCCTCCCAGCTTGCGATGCTGCACTTTGTCAGGGAGCGGTGCTTTTGCACTTTTTTTGACGTGCTGCGCACAATGCTGCCGGCCGGAATTCGCTACGAGCCGGCCGACATTTTGGAGGTTGTCGCCCCCTCCCCGGGCGACGAGGAGCTTATTGGCACAATTGCAAGGCTTCGCGCGCCGACGGTGGAGCGGCTTTCAGCCGAGCTTGGCCGGCCGGTCGCGGGCGACGTCGCGCGGCTTTTAGCGGCCGGGGCCCTGCGCAAAAAGGCTGTGCGCACGGGCCTGTCCGAGGGGACGGTGCGCAAAATGGCCCGCCTTGCAGTCTCCTCCGAAGAGGCGTCCGACTACATCCGGTCACTCGGGCCGTCCGGGAAAAAGCACGAGCGCGCCTTAGACGTGCTGCTGACCGGGGACGAGGTACCGGCAAATGAGGTCTGCTATCTGGCCGGCGTCACGGGCAGCGTGCTGCAAACCCTCGCAAAGCGCGGCCTTGTCGAACTCTTCGAGCGGGAGGTTGTCAAAAACCCCTACGCCGGCAAACTCGTAAACGGCGTGTCCGCGGGCCCCATTGACCTCACGGATGAGCAGCGCAAGGCCACGGACGGAATTGCGCGGCTTATGGACGCAAAAGAGCCCGCCGTCGCCCTGCTCTTCGGGGTGACAGGCTCGGGCAAGACGCTGTGCTATCTCTCCCTCATTGACCGGATGCTCGAACAGGGCCGGGGCGCCATTGTCTTAGTGCCCGAAATTGTGCTCACGCCGCAGCTGACCGACCGCTTCATCGGCCGGTACGGCGACAAGGTGGCGGTGCTGCACAGCGGTTTAGCCGCCGGCGAGCGCCGGGACGCGTGGAAGCGCATTCGAAAAGGGGAGTGCCGCATTGTCGTCGGCACCCGCTCGGCCGTCTTTGCGCCGGTCGAAAACCTCGGGCTCATCGTCATGGATGAGGAGCAGGACAGCGCCTATAAGTCCGAGAGCACGCCGCGCTACCACGCCCGCACGGTGGCGAAGTTCCGGGCCGCAAACGAAAATTGCACGCTGCTGCTCTGCAGCGCCACCCCCTCAGTCGAGAGCTATGCGGCGGCAAAGGATGGCAAGTATCACCTCTTTACACTCGACAATCGCTACACGGGCGCGGGACTCCCAAAAGTCATCGTGACCAATCTCAGAGACGAACTCTCGGCCGCCATCTCCTCAGTCACGGGGCCGACACTGGCGGGCGAGCTTCAAAAGACGCTTGACGAGGGCAAGCAGGCCATTTTGTTTTTGAACCGGCGGGGCTACAACACCTTTTTGTCCTGCCGGGAGTGCGGGGCCGCCGTCACCTGTGACAACTGCAGCGTCTCCATGACCTATCACGCCGCAAACGGGCTTCTCATGTGCCACTACTGCGGCAAGACGGTGGAGGTCCCGCCCGTCTGCCCCACCTGCCACCACGGGCAGCTGCTCCGCAGGGGATTTGGCACTCAGCGGGTGGAGGAGGAGATTTCAAGGCTCTTTCCGGACGCCCGCCTCCTGCGCATGGACACCGACACGACCTCCTACAAAATGTCCCACGAGGAGATGCTGCTCGAGTTTGCCGGCGGCAGGTACGACATCCTCATCGGCACACAGATGGTGACCAAGGGGCTTGACCTGCCAAACGTCCGGCTTGTCGGCGTGCTCTTTGCCGATTCGCTCCTCTTGCAGGACGACTTTCGGGCCTCCGAGCGCGCTTTCGCGCTGCTGACCCAGGTGGTCGGCCGGGCGGGGAGGGCCGACACGCCGGGGCTTGCGGTCATTGAGACTTTCGTGCCGGAAAACGCCGTCATTGAGCTGGCCCGCAGACAGGACTACATAGGCTTTTTCGAGGGCGAAATCGCCTTTCGGCGCACGGCGGTCTACCCGCCCTACTGCGACATATACCACATCGTCTTTTCTGGTGAGGATGAGACAAAAACCCGCGGCGCATCTGAATTTTTTGTTAACCATTTGAGTAATATCTTCAAAAGGGAGCAAAGCCATAGTATAATTATGACTAAGGCCTTGCCTGCCCCCATGAGCCGAATCGGCGGAAAATACCGCTTTCGCACCCTCATCAAATGCCGGGACAACGCCGCCCTGCGGCAGCTTCTCGGGGACGCCTACGCGGGGCTGCTTGGCGACAAGGCCTATACCGGCGTGACCTGCGCCATCGACCTCAACCCCTACAGCGTCACATAATACGGCGACCGCTTGCCGCAAAGGCGGATGTCCCGCGCCAAAGAGACTTTTTCGGCGGGGCAGTGCATGGAGCGGACAATGGCCATCAGAAAAATCCTCGACGCCTCTAAAGAGAATAACGCGCTTCGCCGCAAGTCCCGCCCGGTCGAGAAGTTTGACAAAAGACTTGCCGACCTCCTGGACGACCTGCGCGACACCCTCTACTGCGCCGACGGGGCGGGGCTTGCGGCGCCGCAGGTCGGCGTCCTGCGCCGGGTGGCCGTCGTCGACATCGGCGACGGGCTCATAGAGCTCGTCAACCCCGTCGTGGTGGAAAAGGGCGGCGAGGCCGACGGCGTGGAGGGCTGCCTGTCGGTGACCGGCACAAACGGCTATGTCATCCGGCCCAAATGGGTGCGGGTGGAGGCCTTTGACCGTAACGGCGAAAAGGTCTCAGTCGAAGGGACCGACTTCAAAGCCAGAGCCCTCTGCCACGAGATCGACCATCTCGACGGTATTCTTTTTACCGACATCATGTACGCCGTCTATGAGCCGGAGCCGGACGAGGACGAGGAGAATTGAGCATGCGCATTTTGTTCATGGGGACGCCCGAGTTTGCCGCCCTCTCGCTTTCGGCCCTCCTTGCGGCCGGACACGAGGTGACGGGCGTCGTCACCCAGCCGGACAAGCCGGTCGGCCGCAAGCAGGTGCTGACCCCGCCGCCTGTCAAGGCGCTTGCGCTCGAAAAAGGCCTGCCGGTCTGGCAGCCCGAGACCCTGAAAGGCCGCGCCATTGAGGGGCTTTTAACAGACCTTGACGCCGTTGCGGTTGTGGCCTACGGGCGGATTTTGCCCCGCTATGTGCTGGAAGCGCCGCGCTGCGGCTGCATCAACGTCCACGGCTCGCTGCTCCCGAAGCTCCGGGGGGCCGCCCCCATTCAGCGCAGCATCATAAACGGCGACGCCCTCACCGGCGTCACGACCATGGTTATGGACGCCGGAATGGACACCGGCGATATGATATTGTCAAAAGCGGTTGAGATTGGGGAGTACGAGACCTCCGATGAGCTCTTTTCCCGGCTTGCGCCAGTGGGGGCGGGGCTTCTCATTGAAACCTTGGCGCTTGTTGAAGCGGGCACAGCCCCCCGCACACCGCAGGACGAGGCGCTCGCCACTTACGCGCCGCCCCTTGACAAGGCCGAGGCGCCTTTAGACTTCACAAAGCCCGCCGCGGTCCTTTCAAAACAGGTCTGCGGGCAAAATCCCTGGCCCGTCGCTGAAACTATGTTATTCGGCAAACGTCTGAAAGTGTACGGCGCCCGCAAGGGCGGACCTACAAATCTTGCGCCCGGCACCGCAAACGGGACGCCGGCGGGGCTGTCCGTCGCCTGCGGGGACGGGGAGCTGCTCATTTTGACCGACATTCAGCTTGAGGGCGGCAAGCGCATGTCCGCAGGCGTATTCTTAAACGGCAGGCCCGTAAAGGAGTTAAAACTGTAAATGCCATATTTCTACTTTGACTACACCTATTTCATCCTTGTGGTCCCGGCCATCCTCTTTTCGCTGTGGGCGCAGGCGAGGGTGCAGTCCACCTATGCGAAATATTCCAAAGTGCACGCGCGCAGCGCCGTCACGGGACAGGGCGCGGCGGGCAGCATCCTGCGCGAAAACGGCATGGTGGATGTGCTCATCGGCCATGTGCGTGGAAAGCTGACCGACCACTACGACCCCCGCACCAATGTCGTCAACCTCTCGGACACCGTGTACGACAGCACCTCGATTGCCGCCATCGGCGTCGCCGCCCATGAGACGGGGCACGCGCTGCAATACGCCGAAAACTATCTTCCGGCGCGGCTGCGCATGACCATGGTGCCGGTCACCCAGTTTGGCGCAAACCTCTCAATGCCCCTCATTCTCATCGGCTTTTTCATGCAGCGCCAGCCCCTCATCGACATCGGGCTCATTTTATACTCCCTCATGTTCCTCTTTCAGCTGGTCACGCTGCCGGTCGAGTTCAACGCCAGTAGCCGCGCCCTTGCCGCCATAGAGGCGGGCGGGATTTTGACTGAGGGCGAGCTTGCGGGCACCCGCAAAGTGCTGGCTGCCGCGGCCCTCACCTATGTGGCGGCCATGCTGACCTCGCTCATGAGCCTGCTGCGCCTGCTCATCCTTTTTGGCGGCCGCCGCCGTGACTGACGCCAGAGCCGTTGCGCTCTCAGTGCTTTTAGCGGTTGAAAAGGGCGAGCTCTCGGACGCCGCGCTCGACCGCATGCTGCCGCCGGACATGGACAAAAGGGACAGAGCCCTTGCGACCGAGCTCGTCTACGGCACTTTGGAGCGCCAGCCGCAGCTCGACTTCTGGCTTGCCCCCTTTGCGGGCAAACCCTTAAAGCGGCTCGACCCGCCGGTGCGGGCCATTTTGCGCGTGACGGCCTATCAGATGCTCTTTCTCGATAGAGTCCCGGACTTTGCCGCCGTCAATGAGGCGGTGCGGCTCGCGGGGCGCCTCTGCCCGAGGGCCAAGAGCTACGTCAACGGCCTGCTGAGGGCCTTTGGAAGGGCCAAAGACAGCCTGCCGGGCGCCAAGCCCTGGTCCATGTCGGATGGGCTCGAAAAGCTCTTAAAAGAGCAGTACGGCGAGGAGATGCTCTACCGGTTTTCCCAACGGCCGCTGCTCCAACTGTGCGTCAATACGACACGGGCGACGGTTGAGCAGGTCTGCGAGGAGACCGGCGCCCTCCCGTCCGCCACGCCCGGAATTGTGGAACTTGCGGGCGGCGTCGTGCCTGAGCTTCCCGGCTTTAAAGAGGGACACTTCTTTGTTGAAGGGGCAGCGTCCGCAAAAGCCGTAGCGGCACTCGACCCCAGACCCGGCCAGTCGGTGCTGGACCTCTGCGCCGCGCCCGGCGGCAAGAGCTTTGCGGCCGCGCTGCGCATGAAGGGCATGGGGCGCATTGTCAGCCGCGATTTAACCGTCGAAAAAGTGGCCCGCATCAAAGAGGGCGCGCAGCGCCTTGGCTTTGATTTAATTGGGACATCTGTGGCCGACGCCACGGTGTACGACCCGGCGCTTGACGGAGCTTTTGACTGCGTAATCTGCGACGTGCCCTGCTCGGGGCTTGGCGTCATGGCCAAAAAGCCGGAAATCCGCCTCAAGGACCCCGCAAGCTTTGCGGGGCTTCCGCCCTTACAGCTCGCCATTTTGAAAAACGGCGCGAAATACCTCAAAAAGGGCGGCCGGCTGCTACACTCCACCTGCACGCTGAACAGGGCCGAAAACGAGGCGGTCACGGCCACTTTCCTCGCGGAAAACGCCGACTGTTTTCTGCTGTCGCAGGAGACGCTGCTGCCGGCGGCCGACATGGACGGGTTTTACTACGCTGTCATGGCAAGGAGGTGAGGGAACTGACGGACATCCGCTCAATGACTTCGCATGAGGTGGAGGAGCTCATCCTCTCCTTAGGCGAGCCGAAATACCGCGCCGCGCAGGTCTATGCCTGGGTGGCCAAAGGCGCCGCCTCCTTTGATGAGATGTCGGACATTCCCTCGGCCCTTCGCGCAAAATTAAAAGAACTCTGTCGTCTTTCCGCCTTGAAAATTCTTGAAAAGCAGACTTCAAAGGACGGCACGGTCAAATACCTGTTTGAACTCCACGACGGCAACACGGTTGAGAGCGTTTTGATGCGGTACGAGCACGGCTCCACCCTCTGCGTCTCAAGCCAGGTCGGCTGCCGCATGGGCTGCAGCTTTTGCGCCTCAACTGTTGGCGGCCTTGTGCGAAACCTCTCTGCCGGCGAAATGCTGGAGCAGGTGCAGGCGGCGGCGCAGGGCAGCGGGGAGCGGGTTGACGGGCTGGTGCTCATGGGCATGGGCGAGCCGCTCGACAACTACGACAATGTCATAAAATTCCTCCATCTTGTCAACGATAGCTTGGGGATGGGCATTGGATACCGGCACATTTCGCTGTCGACCTGCGGCCTCGTCCCGATGATTGATAAACTGGCGGGGGAGGGGCTACCCATCACGCTCTCCATTTCGCTCCACGCGCCGACCGACGCGGTGCGCGCCGCCATGATGCCGGTCACAAAGAAGTGGCCCATAGGGCAGGTGGTCGCGGCGGCCTCCCGGTACGCGAGGAGAACCGGCCGCAAAGTCTATTTCGAATACACGATGGTGGCGGGCGTCAACGACTCGAAGGAGCAAGCTCAGCTTCTTGCGGCGCTTTTACGGGGAATTCTCTGCCATGTCAACCTCATCCCGTTAAACCCGGTCGCAGGCAAGGAGAATGTCGCCTCCGACAGAAAGCGCATATACGCCTTTTCGGCAACCCTCATGAAAAACGGGGTCTCGTCTACGGTGCGCCGCCGCCTTGGCAGCGACATCGACGCCGCCTGCGGGCAGCTTCGCCGCAGACGCATGGACGGGAACTGAAGATATTAAAGCTGCGGGTTCGAAAAACACAGAGGAGAGGCAGGTGCCAAGTGGAATACCGTGGAGTGACGCATATAGGGCTTGTGCGCTCGCAAAATCAGGACTGCTACGAGTGCTTCGGGCTGCCGGGCGGGGCAGTCTTTGCCGTCGTCTGCGACGGCATGGGGGGCCCCTTGGGCGGCGAAGTGGCAAGCGCCCTTTCCCGCGACATCATCAGAGACGTCATTGACGGGGGCTACACTGAGGGCATGGACGGGGAGGCCGTCATGCAGCTGCTTCGCGTCGCCCTTGAGGCGGCCAACGCCGCGGTTTTTGAGCGGGGCGCAAGCGAGAACGAACATGCCGGAATGGGTACGACGGTCGTGGCGGCCCTCATCCGGAAAGACGAGGCCTTTGTCGCCAACGTCGGCGACAGCAGGGCCTATCTCTTCACGGAGCAGGGCTTAGAGAAAATCACCCATGACCACTCGGTCGTGCAGGAGATGCTCGACGGCGGCACCATCACCGAAAACGAGGCCAGAAGCCATCCGCAAAAAAACATCATCACAAGAGCCCTTGGCACGCAGGAGAGCGTCAACATCGACATATTCCGGGTGGATGTCGCCCCCGGAAACCGCATACTGCTCTGCTCCGACGGACTGACCAACATGGTCGAGGACGCCGACATCTCGTGGGAGCTTGCCCGCCCCGGCGCACTGGACCAGGTGCTGTCCGCCCTGCTTCACAGAACCCTTGAAGCGGGCGCCACCGACAACATCACGGCCGTTGCGGTCGAACTGTAAGGGGGTGGCGGCTTGGAACGGTTAATCGGAAAAATTGTCAACGACAGATATCGCATTAAGAGCATTGTCGGCGTCGGCGGAATGGCCGTCGTCTACCGCGCCATCGACATTCACACGGGGGCTGTCGTCGCGGTCAAGGCGCTCAAGCACGAATTTTTGGAGGATGAGGGCTTTCGCACCCGCTTTGAAAACGAGTCCCGCGCCATCTCCATCTTAAATCATAAGAACATCGTCAAAATTTACGACGTGGCCTTAAACGAGGACCTCTATTACATTGTGATGGAGTATCTCGACGGCATCACGTTAAAGCAATATATCAAGCAGCAGGGGCGCCTCGGCTGGCGGGAGACCCTCTACCTCACGGAACAGGTGCTCTCGGCCCTGCACCACGCCCATGAGAGCGGCATTGTCCACAGGGACATCAAGCCGCAGAATATCATGCTGCTCCCGGACGGCTCCATCAAGGTGACCGACTTTGGCATCGCCCGCTTTTCCCACGCCTCGACCGCCACCATGACCGACAAGGCCATCGGCTCGGTGCACTATATCAGCCCCGAGCAAGTCTCGGCCGCCGGGGCCGACCCCCGCAGCGACATCTACTCGGTCGGGGTCATGATGTACGAAATGCTGACGGGCGTGCTGCCCTTCGACGCCGAAAACCCCGTCTCGGTCGCCCTCATGCAGCTTCAGACGCCGCCTCCTCCGCCCACAAAGCACTGCCCCGAAATTCCCGAGGGGCTTGAGGAGATCATTTTAAAGTGCCTGGCCAAAAATCCCGACAACCGCTATGAGTCGACGCAGGACCTGCTTGACGACATTGAGCGGTTCAAGCAAAACCCCTCGATTCGGTTTGAGTACAAATATCTCTCGGACGAAAACCCCACCAAGTATATTGACGCCATCAAGACCATCAAGAGCGGCGAGGAGTTTGAAAACGAGGAGCGCCGCCGCGGGGCACTCGGCGCCATGTCCGGCATCATGGCGGCAGTCGTACTCGTCGCCGCGGCCTTTATCCTGCTCGTCGCAAAGCCGTGGGCAAACGCCGTGCCGACCGACGTCCGGATTCCGAATCTCGTCGACCTCTATTATGACGAGGTCGTGGCCGACACCGAGACCTACGGCGACTTTCGCATTGTGGAGCTCCAGCGGGTCTACAACGACGACTACGAGGCCGGCAAAATTTTCAGCCAGTCGCCGGTCGAGGGCATGGTGGTAAAGCCGGGGGCCGACATCAAAGTCAGCATAAGCTTAGGTCCCAAGCGGGCCACGGTGCCCGCAGTCTCCGGGAAAAACTATATTCAGGCCGAAATTGACATCGAAAAGCTCGGGCTCAAATGCGACGTCATGCGGGAGTACAGCGACTCGGTCGTGGAGGACTACGTCATTCGCACCGACCCCGAGGCCGGAACCGAGCTTGAGGCCGGTTCCTCCGTCCTGCTCTATGTGAGCCAGGGGCGCAAAATCAACAAGGTGTCTGTGCCGACGCTCGTCGGTCTGTTGGAGGACGAAGCCCGCCGCAGCCTCAACGAGGTGGGCCTTGTCGCGTCGACTGCGCAGGTGCCCGGCGACAAGCCCTACGGCACCGTCATGACCCAGAACATCGGGCCGGGACAGCAGGTCGACGAGGGCACCATCATCAACCTCGAAATCAGCGACGGCTCTTCGGCCCCGGTGCAAAAGGAGATCACGGTCACATTCCCCAAGAGCCCGTCCACTTTCACGCTGACCGTCAAAAAGAGCGGCGAAGTGGTCTACGAGGCGCCCCACGCGGCCGATGAGAAGTCGGTTCGCCTCGTGCTGTCCGGGCGGGGGACCGAGATCGTCGAAATTTATATCAACGGTGTGTTAAAGGAGTCCGGATTTGTCGATTTCACTTGACGGCATCATTTTAAAGGGAATCGGCGGATTCTACTATGTGGAGACGCCTGCCGGCATCTACGCCTGCAAGGCGCGGGGGCTCTTTCGCAAAACTCGCATTACGCCCCTGCCGGGCGACCGGGTGCGCGTCGCCGTCACCCACGAGGGCGACAGGGAGGCCTATATCGAGGAGATCTATGCGCGCAAAAGCCTCCTCGTCCGCCCGCCCTGCGCCAATGTCGACCGCATGTTCATCGTGGCCTCGGCCGGCACCCCGGAGGCCGTGCCGCTCCTCATTGACAAAATGACGGCCGTCTGCGAGAAAAAGGGGATTGACCCCGTCATTCTCGTCAGCAAATCCGACCTCGCCGACCCCGAGCCGCTGGTCGCGGCCTACCAAAAGTGCGGGTTTACGGCCTTTGCCGTAAGCGCACAGACGGGAGAGGGGCTTGGCAGGCTGAAAGACCTCATCAAAGAGCATCTGTGCGCCTTTGCGGGGCAGTCGGGCGTCGGAAAGTCGAGCATATTGAACTTCCTGCTGCCGGACGTGGCGGCGCAGGTGGGGGAGCTCTCGCAGCGGCTTGACAGGGGCAAACATACGACGCGGCATGTCGAGCTCTTCTCCTATGCGGGGGGCCTGATCGCCGACACGCCGGGCTACGGCGACCTGTCCATCGAGCGGTTCGAGCCGGTTTACAAAGAGGAGCTCGAGGGCTGTTTTCGGGAGTTTGCGCCCTATGTCGGCCGCTGCCGCTTTGCGGGGTGCAGCCACGACAAGGAGCCGGGCTGCGCCGTCAAAGAGGCGGTAGCGGCGGAGGAAATCCCTGCCTCCCGGTATGAGAGCTATCTTGCGATGCTCTATGAAGTGAAGGATTTGAAGGAGTGGGAGCGAAGTGAGTGAGGGGCGAACCTGCGTGATCATGGCTGCCATGGGGCTGACGGACGAGGAGGCAATGGAGATTGCCGGCCTTGAGCGCCCCTACATAATCTGCGCCGACGCGGGATATGCCCACGCGGCGCGCTGCAAAATTGTCCCAGACCTCGTTTTGGGCGACTTCGACTCTTACTGCGGCACCGTCGCGACGCTCGCCGGCGCCGTTGAGACCTTTCCGGTCGAAAAGGACGACACCGACACGATGCTGGCCGTCAAAGAGGGCCTTGCCAAGGGCTGCAGGGACTTTCGCATCTACGGGGCGCTGGGCGGGCGGCTTGACCACACAATGGCCAACATCGTGGCGCTGCGGTATCTGCTCGACCACGGGGCGTCCGGCTGGCTTATCAGCCGCGAAAACTGCGTCACCATGATTGAAAACGACACGATTGTCGTCAAAAAGGATGCGCGTTTCCCCAACGTCTCCATTTTCTGCTACGGGCCGCCGGCCAAGGGCGTGACCATCCGCGGCTGCCAGTACCCTTTGACCGACTACACCTTAGACGAGCATTTTCCGCTCGGCGTCAGCAACCACGTCCTCGAAGACGAGGGCGCATTCACGGTCAAAGACGGGACGCTGCTGGTCATTTTGTCGGCGTAGCAATCATAGGCGCTTTCACATATACTGTCCCAGAGAAGAAAACTGGGGGACGGGATATGGGATTTTACCGCGACATTTTTGGACTTGGCATCATATTTTTCGGTGCGGGAATTCTGCTGTCCACTTTTTTACCGGCGCCGATTCTTGTTGTAATTATGGCCGCGCTCATCATAGGCGTCGGGTATCTCATACTTTGCAGCAGGTGAGGTGATGCCGCAGTGAGGCTTATAATAGCCAAAAAGGGAACAAGGCGCAGTAAGCCCTGTGCGCCTGCGATGCCGGAGCCGCCAGTGTGTGCCCCGGAGTCGGGAAGAAGAAGAAAACGCACGAGCAAAAAGAAATAAGCTGGCTGTAAATGACGGCGGGACTGTTGTCCCGCCGTCATTTTTGTCAGTCGAAAAGTCATTTTCGTCTGACAATTTTCTCAGTCATGGAAATATTAAGTATTTGAATGACTTTTCGGATTTTGCCATTTTTTCATACAATATCCTTTGTGCAAACGAAATATTATAAATCCACCGAGATAAAATAGATTCTGATTTCAAAAAAGGAGTTGTTGAAATGCTGAGCAGTTTGCGTCCCAAAACCCTTGTGACGCTTTTATTGATAACGGTGCTGATTTTATCATTCACTTCTCTCGGAGCTGCAGCTCAGGAGGAATCTGCACGCCACTCCGGAGATGACGACGGCAGCATTCGCATTACAAAGACCTATGTTGCGCCCGCGGGCGTCAATTTCAGCAATATTAAGGCGAAGTTCAGGCTGTATACGCGCGGTTCATCGGGCTACAGGCAGAAGGAATCGGGTGAGATTCGGGGCAACGGCAGCATCACGTTTGACGACCTCGACCCGGGCGACTATTATTTGCGTGAGGATGACCTCAGCGGCTACAGCTCGAGCCTGAGCGATTATACGAAGGTCACCGTCACCAGAAACAACCAGACCCAGATAAACGTCACCAATACCTATAATAAGGGTCTGCTTGTCATCAATAAAACCTACGCAGATGAGCTGGAAGCAGGCGTTTCGCCTCAGGCCATGTTCCGGCTTTACTCCCGCAGCGGAGGCTATCATCTGCTTGGAATCATCACGATCACCGGTGAAAACAGCGGTTCCTTCGGCATACTGACGCCCGGGACCTATTATCTGAAGGAAGCTGCGCCGGAGGGATATACCCTCGAAATTGCGGGGTATACCAAAAATTCAGACGGCTATTATCCGATCACGGTCACGGCAGGAGGGACCACTGCGCTGGGCGCCGTCAACACAGAAATTCCCCCGCCGCCTCCGCCGCCCCCACCGGAGGTCGACCTTACAATTCATAAGACCTATCAGCTTGAGGCGGGAAGCGAAAGCGCGGACAATTTAAACGCGTATTTCAGAATTTTTACTTTTGACGGCTCGTCCATGGTTCAACTTGGCAGTGTCCTGACCATCACAGGCGAGGGCAGCGGGACCTATTACGGGCTTTCCCCGGGCACCTATTATCTGACTGAAGAGCCTCCGTCGGGATTCAGTTACGCGTTTCCTGACCTCGTGGAACGGGACGGCTTCCCCGGATTTTATGAAGTCACTTTGACTGAGGGCTCCGACAGGACAGTCGAAGCCGTCAACTCGGAATTGCCGCCCCCGCCCCCTCCCCAGTACGGCACCGTGGAAATTACGAAAACCTTCTCCGACGGACGAAGCCCCGCGGGCGTCGTCTTCAGGCTGTATCCGAGCGGTTCGGACACGGCAATTCGTGAAGGCGCTACGGATGAGGAGGGCAAGCTCCTTTTTACAGGTCTCGACCTTTCGGCGACTTATACCCTGAGTGAAGAAATACCCGCCGGCTATGAATCCAGTCTTACACCCAATACCGCTGTGGCGTTCGAGGGTGAAGACGACCATGTCGTGAGCATCGGCGTCGCCAACACCGCGGTCCCTGAACCGGGGGATAACGACGATGACGACGACGATAACGACAATGGCAATGATAATGACGACAACGACGATAACGACAATGGCAATGATAATGACGACAACGACGACGATGACAATGACGACGACGACGATGACGACAACGGCACCGGCGGCATTGATGACCCCGGAAATGAGAGCCCCGGCGACGGGGACCCGGGAGATGAGGACCCCGGAAATGGGGATGACGGCGACGACGGGGAGGTCACAATCCCGGACGAGGGCACCAGTTTAGACCCTCCCCTGGCAGACCTTCCGCAAACAGGGTTTAACGCCGCGGGCTATCTGTTTACCGGCTTTGCACTCATGCTGCTCGGCATTCTTCTGGGGAGAACTCGCGGCAAACAAAAAAGTCTTTGAGTTTATGGTCCGCCTCAATAGGACAAAGTTCCTGTCCGTTTTGCTGATTTCAGCGGGGCTCACATTTTCCCTTTACCCCCTTTATCTGTCTTTGTATGCCGGGTTCGCGCAAAGCCGCCTGGCCCAAAATCAGTCGGCGGCCTTCGAGGGGGTTCCCCCCGAAATACAATTTCCGAAGATGACTTTTGCCGAAAGTGAACTTAAAACAAGTGTTCCGGAAAGCGACACGCCGGCGCCCCTGCCGCCTGAAGGAGACATTATTTCAATGAAGCTGGAAATTCCGTCCATCGGCCTCTCCTGTGTGGTCGTTCCGGGAACCTCCAAGGAGGCGCTCAGCGCAGGCCCCGGATGGTACGAAGGCTCGGCCCGCCCGGGGGAAGGGAACACCGCGATTGCGGGCCATGAGCATCTCTGGTTTAAAAAGCTGCGGACGCTGAAACCGGGAGATGAAATTGCGCTGACCTGCAACGGGATAAAATATATTTATATCGTCGAAAGCGTTTTTCCGATTGCCGTCAACGACTGGAGCGTCATCGCACCCACAGACAAGCCGGTTTTAACGCTGACGACCTGCTTTGACAAGACCCACAGGCTGGCCTGCAGGGCCGTCATCGTGGATTGAGATTTTGTGAGTTGAAACGACCATATAAAATAACCTGCCGGCGGGACTTTTGTCCCGCCGGCATTTTCATATTCTCACCGCTCGTCCCATATACTTCTCTATAGCAAGAACGGAAGGAGCGAAGGAATATGGAAACCGTTTCAACGGCAAAGCTGGAATATAACGTGACACTTTTCAGCGAGTCCAAGGAGATCGACAGCAGCGCCGAGACGTCGCTGCCCGAGTACCTGCCCGACATACACCGTGTTGTACGGGTGGATGCCCGCCCGACCATGACGGGGACAACGTCGGAGGAGGGCATGGTGGCCGTCGAGGGGTGGGTGGACTGCGTCATCATGTACCTGCCGAGGGAGGGGAGCCTGCAATCGCACTTCTGCCGGGTGCCTTTCACGCTTCGGGAAAATGACACCCGGATTACGCCCAAAGTGCGCATTTCGGCCACTGTCTCCATGACCAGCGTCACATGCCGGCCGCTCTCGGAGCGCAAGCTCTCGGTCGCCTGCAAAGTCAGGGCCATTCTCCAAGGGGAGGAGTCGCGGGGGGCCGAGGTCGTGAAGCCCTCCGAAACCGACCGGGCGGCCGCCGAATTCCTCACTTCGGAGCTCGGGGCCGCAAGATTCGTGGGCAGGGCCTCAAAGGACTTCACGATTGAGGAGATGCTGGAGCTCCCGGGCGGCAGCCCGCACATTGAGCGGATGCTCCGGTGCGACGTGTCGCTGGCGACCTCCGAGTACAAGGTCGTGACAAACCGGGTTGTCATCAAGGGGGAGGCCTATGTGATCTGCCTCTACTTAAGCGACGTTGAGAGCGGCAGAGTCGAGCAGTACACCACCACCATTCCCTTCAATGAGGTCCTCGACGTCGAGGGGGCCCGCGAAGGCGACATCGCGGCCATCAATTACAGCATTCTCGACATCGTCTACGGCGTCATGGCCGACGCTGCGGGCGAGGACCGCAGGCTCTCGCTGCGCATTGACGCGCAGGTGACGGCGTCGGTCTACACAAGGGTCAACCTGCCCATCATTCGCGACACATATTCCACTTCCCGGGCGATTAAGACGGTCAGCGCCAACCTTGACACCGAAGTGTATCAGGAGTACAAGTGCGGCGCCAAAGTCGCCGACACGGTGAGCCTCGGCGGCAAGACCTCCGACATTTTCGCGGTGGAGGCCTACGCCGACGTCAAGGGGACCGCGGTCGAGGACGGCATGCCGATTTTCAAGGGGGATTTGCAAATTTCGTTTTTGACCAAGGACGAGGAGGGCGGCCTGCAGGCCATTGACCGGTGCGTCAAGTTCTCCTCCAAGTGCGGCCCGCTCGACCAGCTGCCCGACAGGGGAATCATTTTCTCGGGCTCCTGCACCATTGACGACTTTGACTGGCGGGTGTCGGTCTCGGGTGAAATCTCTGTCACGGCGGCCATCTCCTGCTGCGGCATCGGCCGCATCAAAGCGCCGGTCACGACGGTCACCTCCATGGAAATGGGCGACAAAGTCGACAAGAAAAAGGGCGCGGCCGCAATCACGCTCTACTATCCGACGCAGGGCGAGACGCTGTGGGATGTCGGCAAGCGGTATCTCGTGTCCCAGGGGGCCATCAGCGCCGCGAACCAAATTGAAAACGGCGAAATCGCTGCCTTTTCGCCCTTAATCATTCCAAGATGATCACAGACGCCGCATCCGCCTTTGTCGTCATCACGATGGCCGAGCTCGCCGATAAAACCCAGCTGCTCGCCATGGGGCTGACGGCAAGGTACAAACTTGGGGAGGTGGCGACCGGCATCACGCTGGCCATCATGACCTTAAACCTGCTGGGTGTGGGCGTCGGAAGGTTTGTGGCGGGAGTGCTGCCGGGCGAGCTCGTCCGCCTTGTGGCAGGCCTATCGTTTCTGGCTTTTGCCGTCATTTCGTCAGTCCCGCCGGACGGGGGCGAAAAGGAGCGGCGGCAGACGAGGCTTGGCGGCATTCCGGCCATCTACGCGGCCTTTATGCTGGCTGAGCTCGGCGACAAGACCCAGCTCGGCGTCTTGTCCCTGACGGCGGCAAAGCCCGATGCCGCGCTCGGAATTTTCATTGGGGCGACGGCGGGCATGCTCGTGGCCGACGGGCTGGCCATGACGCTGGGGGTGCTGCTCGGCAAGGCGCTGCCGCAAAAGCTGATGTGCCGGCTGTCGGCCGTCGTCTTCACGGTTTTCGGTGCGGTCATGCTGTACCCGGCGCTTGAGTATTATCTGTTTGATATGGCGCAGGCCGCCGCACTTTGCATCGGTTTGATTTTTATCACTGCGCTGCTGCTGCGCATGAAAGGGAATGACGGAGGTTGCCATGGATAAGTACAGTATTTACGACGACATCGCGCGGCGGACCGACGGCGACATCTACATAGGCGTCGTGGGCCCGGTGAGAACAGGAAAATCCACTTTTGTCAAACGGTTTATGGAGTCGCTTGTGATTCCGAACATCGACAACGAAAACAAACGCAGTAGAGCCATCGACGAGCTCCCGCAGTCGGCGGCCGGGCGCACCATCATGACGACAGAGCCCAAGTTCGTCCCCAACGAGGCGGTCGAAGTCAAGCTGTCGGACAACTCGGCCTTCAAGGTGCGCCTCATTGAGTGCGTGGGCTACCTCGTGGCGGGGGCCCTCGGGAACATGGAGGACGACGCGCCCCGCATGGTGCGCACCCCCTGGTCAAACGACGAGATGCCCTTTGAGGCGGCCGCTGAGATCGGCACCCGCAAAGTCATCAACGAGCACTCCACCATAGGGCTTGTCATCACGACCGACGGCAGCATCGGCGACATTCCGCGGCACGCCTATGAGCCGGCCGAAGCGCGGGTTGTGGCCGAGCTCAAAGCCATTCGCAAGCCCTTTGTCATGCTGCTCAATTCCAGAAGGCCAAACGGCGACGAGGCGCTGGAGCTTGCGCGTGAGCTCTCGGAAAAATACGAGGTGCCGGTCATTGCGGTCAACTGCCTCGAGCTCGGCGAGAGCGACATCCGCAACGTCATTGAAAAAGTGCTCTTTGAGTTCCCGGTCAAGGAGATCAACATCGACATGCCCTCCTGGATTGTCACGCTGCCGCAGGACCACTGGCTCAAGAGCTCGCTCTACGACTCGGTGCTCACGAGCGCCCGCGCAATCGGCCGCATAGCCGACGTCTCGGGCGCAGTCGGGAACATGGGGACAAACGAGAACTTAAAGCAGACGCTGCTTCAGTCCATCAACTTGGGCGACGGCTCGGTGTCGGTGGATATGCAGCTCTCCGACGGGCTCTTCTACCGGGTGCTGGGCGAGGAGACCGGATTTGACATCACGGGCGAGGAGAGCATGATCACCCTCATGATGGAGCTTGCCGGCATGAAGCGGGAGTACGACAAAGTGGCCTGCGCCCTCACTGAGGTGCGCAACACCGGCTACGGCATCGTGACCCCGACCATTGACGAGCTGCACCTCGAGGCCCCCGAAATTGTCAAGCAGGGCGGCCGCTTCGGCGTGCGGCTGCGGGCAAGCGCCCCTGCCATCCACCTCATTCGCACGAACATCGAGACCGAGGTCAACCCGGTGGTCGGCAGCGAAAAGCAGTCCGAGGAGCTCATCATGTACCTCATGAAGGAATTTGAAGATTCGCCCGAGAAAATCTGGGAGTCCAACATTTTCGGAAAGTCGCTCCACGAGCTTGTCAACGAGGGGCTGATCAGCAAGCTCAACCACACGCCCGGCGAGGCGCGCAGCAAGCTGCAGCAGACGCTTGAGCGCATCGTCAACGACGGCGGAGGCGGACTTATCTGCATCATATTATAGGGGCGGTGATGGTGTGCGCGTAGCAAGCAGAAAAGGCCGCAGGCTCATCTCGGTGCCCTCCGGCAGTCCGCGCAACCGCAAACCTCGCCGGATGCCGGACAGGAACATGCCGGATTCCGACAGAAGGCTCTTCATTCAGCTCTGCGTGTCGGCGGTGCTTGTGGCCCTCGCGGTCATCGTCGGCGTGACGGGCGGCGGCATCCGGGACGGCTTTGTCACCATGATTGAGCGGTCGGCCGACCTCTCGCAGGTCAATGAGGCGCTCTCAGATTTTTCCGTCAAGGTTCCGGTCCTCTCCTCGCTCTTCGAGGAGGGCATCACGCCGGTGTTCAAAGGGCTTTTGGGGGGAGCGGACGAACCGGAGGATGAGGGAGAGACAGAGGACGCGGTGGGGGACGGGGACGGATACACCACTTATGTCATTGCGCCGGAACAGGACTATCCCGCGTCGGTAGAGCCGGAGGAAGGGGAGTTTGTCTCGGGGTTTGACGAAGAGGTCTTCGATTCCCTGCCCGATGTGACGGAGGGGGAAGGCGGCGGGCTTGTGACGTCCGCCGCCTCGACCACCTCTCACGGTCAGCCGCTTTCGGCCGCCTTTATGACCCTTGTGAGCGAGGACCCCATGCCCGAGGAGACCGAGGACGGCAGAGAGGTGCCGGAGAACTCCACGTTAAAAAAAATCCCGCTCTCAGTCCCGTTGGTCTGTCCGCTTAACGGCGAGGTGACTTCGGGCTTTGGCGCCCGGGGCGACGATGTGGAATCGGAGTTCCACCACGGGCTCGACATCGCCGCGGCAAAGGGGAGCGCCATCACGGCCGTCGCCGCCGGAAAAGTCATTGAAGTCGACAAAAACGGCGTCTACGGCAACTTCTTAGTCATTGAACACGAGGGCGGACTGACGTCAAAATACGCCCACTGCGCCAAGGTGACCGTGAGTGCAGGCGACCGGGTCAAGGCGGGAGAGAAGGTCGCGACGGTCGGCTCCACCGGGCTTTCGACCGGCTATCACCTGCATCTGGAGCTCAAGCAGGACGGCATTTTCGTCAATCCGGCATTATATTTCACAGTGGAGGCGCAATGAGAATCAGGGTCAGCCCCTTTTTTGTGCTGCTGCTCGCGGCCTTCCTCTATGTGGACGGCACCGGTTTCGCGCTCCTGCTGCTCTTGGCTGCGGCGATGCACGAGGCCGGGCATCTCGTTGCCTTAAAGGGGTGCGGCGTCGGGATTGAGGAGGTCTCTTTCCGGGCATTCGGCATAGAAATGATCACCGGCGACACGCGGTACCTCCCATACCGCAGCGAGCTTGCAATCGCGGTGGCGGGGCCCGCCGCAAACCTCTTTGCCATGCTCGTCACACTTGGCATCGTCGCCGCCGTCGGCCCCTTTTGGGGCGCCCTGTTTTTTGTATTTTGCAACGCGGCCCTGGCCGTTGTAAATCTTATGCCGGTCGCGGGACTTGACGGCGGGCGCATGCTGGCGGCCGTCTTAATGCCGTGGCTCGGCCCACCGCGGGCCGAGCGGATTCTCGCCGTCGTCAGCGCCATCTTCTCCGCCCTCGTGGCGGGTGCGGGGCTGTGGCTGCTGTGGGTGACCAAATACAACTTCTCGCTCGCCATGATCGGCGCCTACCTCATCGCGCGCCGCGCTTTCGGACCGGCGCCGCTCTTGCAAAAGTGCTCTCTCTGAGGTAAAATAGCGGTATTAATCACGCAGAGAACACGGAGGCAGACATGCACGACGAAATTCTTCGGCGGGTGCAAAAGCCGTCATATTACACGGGCGGGGAGTACGGAAGCGTCACAAAGGAGCTGCGCCCGGGACTCCTTCGCTACGCGTTTTGCTTTCCCGACACCTACGACATCGGCATGTCGTATCTCGGCGGGAAAATTTTATACGGGCTGCTCAACAGCATCCCTGACGTCTGGTGCGAGCGGGTTTTCGCGCCGGCTGAGGACATGGAAAACGAAATGCGGGCGGCAAACCTGCCGCTCTTTGCTCTCGAAAGTCAGGATGCAATTAAGGACTTCGACCTCGTCGGCTTTACGCTTCAGACCGAGCTCAACTTCTCAAATATTTTAAACATGCTCGACCTTGCGGGCATTCCGATTTTGGCAAAAGAGCGGACAAGCCCTTTTCCCCTCATTCACGCCGGCGGCCCCTGCGCCTACAACCCGGAGCCGATGGCCGACTTCATGGACTTCTTTGTCATCGGAGAAGGGGAGGAGGTCAATCCCGAAATTGTCGGGGTCGTGCGCCGCTTCAAGGCGGAGGGCGGCGCCGACAAAACCGAGCTGCTGCGCCGGCTCGCCAAAGTCGAGGGGGTCTACGTCCCCTCGTTTTATGACGTGACTTACGGGGAGGACGGCGCCATCGCCTCCTTTGCGCCAAACGACCCCGCGGCGCCCGCCACCGTGACCAAACGGCTCATCAAGGACCTCGACAGCGTCTATTACCCGGAGTCGGTCGTCATCCCCTTTGCCGACGTCGTGCACGACCGCGTCATGCTCGAGGTCTTCCGCGGCTGCATCCGCGGCTGCCGCTTTTGTCAGGCCGGCACCATTTACAGGCCGGTGCGGGAGAAGAGCCCCGCCGTGCTCGACCGGTGCGCCGCCGCCCAGATTGCCGCCACCGGCTACGACGAAATTTCGCTCACGTCCCTGTCGACGAGCGACTACACCGGGCTCATGCCGCTCACGGACAAAATGCTGGCCTGGTGCGACCCCGCCATGGTCAGCCTCTCGCTGCCGTCGCTCCGGGTCGACAACTTCTCGATGGAGCTCATGGACCGCGTGCAGCGGGTTCGCAAGGGCGGGCTGACCTTTGCGGCCGAGGCCGGCACCCAGCGCATGCGGGACGTCATCAACAAGCAGGTGACTGAGGAGGAGCTGCGGCGGACCTGCACCATCGCCTTTGCGGGCGGCTGGACCGGCATCAAGCTCTACTTCATGATCGGCCTTCCCTACGAGGAGGACGCCGACGTCGCCGGCATCGCCGACCTCGCGCAGATGGTGGTCGACGCCTATTACGGCTGCCCGGAACACCCCAAGGGCAAGGCGGTTCGGGTCACCATCAGCGTCGCCACCTTCATTCCCAAGCCCTTCACCCCCTTCCAGTGGGCTCCGCAGGACGGCGGGACGCGGGTGGGCGAAAAAATCGCCCTCATCAAAAAGAGCATTCACACGGGCAAAATCGTCTTCCACTACCACGACCCCAAGACGAGCCACTTCGAGGCGGTGCTGGCCCGCGGCGACCGCAGGCTCTGTCCCGTAATTCTCGAGGCCTGGCGCACGGGCGCCAAATTCGACGGCTGGGACAGGTATTTCAACTATGACCTGTGGATGGCGGCCTTCAAGAAGTGCGGCATAGACCCCGATTGGTACGCGCTGCGCGCCCGCCCCTACGACGAGATTCTGCCCTGGGATTTCATCGACTGCGGCGTGACAAAAGAGCACCTGATTCGGGAGTCCGAAAAGGCCAAAGAGGCCGCCAAAACGCCGAGCTGCCGCGAGCGGTGCGCGGGCTGCGGGGCCGACCGGCTGACGGGAGGGGTTTGCCATGCAAGGGGTTAGGCTGTTTTTCGCAAAGCGGGGCAGGGGCGTCTACATCTCCCACCTCGACATGGTGCGCGCCGTCGCCCGCGGACTCTCGCGGGCCGGCATCCGGGTCAAATACACCGAGGGGTTCAACCCCATCCCGTACCTCGTCTTTGGCCAGCCGCTGTCGCTGGGCTACGCCGGGCTGCGCGAGGTCTGCGACTTTTCGATTCTGGCGGACGACATGCCGGTCGAATCTGTCGCCCCCGCCCTTGCCGACGTCATGCCGGAGGTGGTCTTTCCCACACTGTCGGTCCCGCCCGTAAACAAGCTTGGCGCCGTCACAATGGCCGACTATGTCCTGTGCCTGAAAAGCGGGAGGCCCGTCACCCGCGAGGAGGTCATGGCCGCCCTCTCAAAGCCCGAAATTGTCGTCCTCAAAAAGACCAAGCGGGGAGAGGCCATGACCGACATCGCCCCCCTCATCTTTGAACTGTATGTGCCGGAGGATATGACCGTCCGCTGCCGGCTCGCCTGCTCGTCGGCGCAGTCCCTCAACCCGTCCTATCTCATCAAGGTCTTAAACGACGCGTATCCGGATGCCGGCATCGGCTGGCTCAGCGTCACAAGGGAGCGTTTTTTGCTGCCCGGCGGCGCCGATTTTTCCTGAAATTCAAAAAAGCACTTGCATGCCGGCCGCCTTTATGCTATGATTATCAGCGTCGCCGATGAGTCGACATCTGGGTGTGGCGCAGTTTGGTAGCGTGCTTGAATGGGGTTCAAGAGGCCGGAGGTTCAAGTCCTCTCACCCAGACCAAAAAAAGGATTTGCCTACGGCAAATCCTTTTTTAACGATATTCGCCTGCGGCGAGTGATATTGGCAAAGCCCGTGATATTGCAAAGCGGTGATACTGAGCTTCGCTCAGTTTTGGAGGCGAATATCATATCACTGCGACCGTAGGGAGCAATATCGCTGCGGAGCAATTATCACTTGCGAAATCAAGTCCTCACAACTTAAACAAGGAGCAGGGCCGTCAAACTTGACGGCCCTGCTCCTTCTATACGTCACTTGAAAAACCAAATGTCCTGTTTGCCGTTCTCAATCAGCATCTTGTTCAGCTCACCGGTATGGGCCGCCAGTTCCCGCATGATGTACAGATGCGCCTCCATTTGACTCGTGCCCATCCAGGCCCTCTTCACCTTACCTCTGGCAAGAGGAGTATTGTCATCCTTACAACTCCGCGATTGCCTTTTGACAGTCAGGGCAGATATGCTTTTTGTGGTATTCTTTAAGGTTGTCGGTTGCACCGCAATAGGCACAGGAAAAAGCATGTCGTTTGATGATGATTTCGTTATCCGGGGCGTTAACCCAAATCTCAACGGGAGTTTTATCACCCCAATCGAGTGCTTTGCGTATTTCGACCGGTAAAACGATACGACCTAATTCATCAATCAGGCGGACGGTGGCAGGACCTTTTTTACTCAAAATCCTCACTCCCAGTTTTATAAT
>DATMZG010000114.1:0-1642 GCA_035560415.1 Candidatus Acidiferrum sp.
CCGCATTTTCTCGGGCCTTTCGGAGAGCCGAGAAAATCAGGCTGTCGAAAAAGTTATTTTTCGACAGCCTGTATCGGCCCGAAGGATTTTCCTTCGGGCCGGTTTTTATAAAGTTACGGGCGCGCAGTTTCCAAAAAGGCCAGAAAGCCCGCGGCCGCGTGGGTCAGTTCGCAGTCTTTCAAATAGAGCAAACTCACCTGCACGACGGGGCTGTCCTCCAAGTTGACCGGCGCCACGTCGGCACAGCTCATATTCAGGGCGACCGACCGGAGCATGACGGCGACGCCGAGCCCCCGGCGCACAAAATCCAGCACGCTGCCGCCCGGCAGTGAGGTCATGCGGGGCTCAAAGCCGTGCTCCCGGCAGTGTTTTAAAAAAATGCGTTGCTCGACCGAGCTGTTGTCCTGAATCATGAACTCCTGATTTTGCAGCTCCACGGCCGAAATGGCGTCGAGCTCCGACAGCGGATGCCCTTTTGAAAAGACGACGACGAGCGGCTCCGTCAGAAACGGGATGCGGACGAAATCGAGGTCCCCGGCTTCGTCCTCGGGCTCGCCGGTCCAGATGAAGTCTACGCTGTGCCGCAGCAGCAGCTTCTTGAGGTTGTTGTGCGGCTCGACGATGACGGTCAGCGAGCAGCCGGGGTTTTCGCGCTTATACTGCGCAAGGGCGCCCGTGATGACCGCGTAGTGCGACATCTGCGGCGTCGAGGCGATGGAGATGGCGCCGGCCCCCTCTTTTTTCCGGCTTTCGCGGGCGACGTCGTACTCGCAGAGCAGCCGCGTGATTTTTCGGGCATAGGGCAGCAGCAGCTCCCCGTCCGGGCTCAGGCGCACCCGCCGCGTCGTGCGGTCAAAGAGGGAGACGCCGAGCTCCCTTTCAAGCGACATGATGTGCTTGGACAGCGAGGACTGGGAGATGAACAGATTGGCGGAGGTCTGCCAGTAGTTGCCGCTCTCCGCCAGACAGACAAACTCATAAAGGTGTTTGGTCTCCACGCGAGGTCGCCCCTTCCCGCAGCGTTTTGATTGATTCCTATGTGTAATTAATTCTACCCAAAGCGGAATTGCTTGTCAATGGGCTTTGCGCGTATACTCAAAATGAGAAGGGGCGCAGACCCACGGCGCCCAACAAAAAAACATAACAGGAGGCGCAGATCATGCCCGACAAGCCTTTGCACGGTACCATCCGGGAGCTGCCCGACGCCCCCGGCGCTTTTTTCCCGGGCGCAACCAAGAAAGTGGTGTTTGGCCCCGACCGTTTTTGGCCCGACTATGTGATGCGCTGCTGGATTTTGGACCCTCTCGGCGGCGAGGACGACACCCACCACCACCCCTGGCCCCACTGGGTGGTCTGCATCGAGGGGGAATGCGGCAACGTCATTGACGGCGAGACCTTCGACATGAAGGCCGGCGACTGGGAGTTCATCCCCGGCGGCGCCGAGCACCGCTTTTGGAACAAGTCGGACACCGAGCAGTGCGCGGTACTCTGCATCGTCCCCCCGCAGGGCGACGTCCCCATCAGCGGAAAGGGCTGCTGAAGACCGTATAGGGAAAAAACGGCCCGCCGGAAACCCGGCGGGCCGTTTTGAATGGCGAAAAACCTATGGGTTTTCCGCCAAGTGAGCGGTGCCCTTCCCGCG
>DATMZG010000115.1:0-8256 GCA_035560415.1 Candidatus Acidiferrum sp.
ATATATAAGAAAACGAGGAGCAGTCAGTATGGGTATTCTCAAAACGGCATTCGGTTTTTTCCAAAATCAGGTTCTCGGCATGAAGTGGCTCGACGGCCTTGTCGGCCGCGGGCTTGAAGCCGCGGGCCTCGACCCGGCGTCGGGGCTCTACGGCGGGCTCAAATTTTTCATTTACGACTCGGCCAAAATCACGGCGCTGCTGTGTCTCCTCGTCTTCGCCATCAGCTACATACAGTCCTTTTTCCCGCCTGAGCGGTCAAAAGAGCTCATCGGCCGAATTCGGGGCCTGCCCGCCAACTGCCTTGCGGCGCTGCTCGGCACCGTGACGCCCTTTTGCTCCTGCTCCTCCATTCCGCTCTTCATCGGCTTTTCCAAGGCGGGGCTTCCCATCGGGGTCACCTTCTCCTTTCTCATCTCCTCCCCCATGGTCGACCTCGCCTCGCTCCTCCTCCTCACGGGCGTTTTCGGCGCCAAAGTCGCCCTGCTCTATGTGGCGCTGGGGCTTGTCGTCGCCGTCGCCGGCGGCACATTAATTGAAAAGCTCCACATGGAGCGGTATATTGAGGACTTCACCGCGCCCGCAGGCTGCGGCTGTGGCGGCGACAGCGGCTGCGGGTGCGACAGCGACGGCGATGACGGCTGCGGCTGTGACTGCGACGACGGCGACAGCTGCGGCTGCGGCTGCAACTCGGACGGCGACTCCCGCACCACCACACGCGAGCGGGTCGCCTACTCAAAGGAGCAGACGGTCGCTACCTTCAAGCAGGTGTTCCCCTATGTGCTCGTCGGGGTCGGCATCGGGGCCGTCATCCATAACTGGGTGCCGGAGGCGTGGGTCGTCTCGGTCTTAGGCGCAAAAAATCCCTTCGGGGTCGTCATCGCCTCAGTCGTCGGCGTGCCGCTCTACTCCGACACCTTCGGGGTCATCGCCATCGCGCAGGCGCTGCTCTACAAGGGCGCGCAGCTCGGCACGGTGCTGGCCTTCATGATGGGCGTGACGACGCTGTCCCTGCCTTCTATCGTCATGCTGCGGCAGGCCGTCAAGCCCAAACTCCTCGCGCTCTTTGTCGCAATTTGCACCGGCGGCATCATTGCGGTCGGCTACTTCTTCAACGCCATTGAGGCATTTTTGGTATAATTGAAAGGAGCAAGCGGATATGAGCCCAAAACATGAGAACGCATGCGGCTACCGCACCTGCGGTGAGGCAAAATCTCCCTGCTGCGAGGCCGGCAAAGAGGAATCCTGCCGCAATGAGGGTAAGAAAAAGGCCCTTGTCGAGTACCTCTATCTCGACCTTTCCACCTGTGACCGGTGCATCGGAGCGGACGCCGTCTTAGACGATGTAATGGCGGACCTGACGCCGGCCCTGAGACTTTCCGGCTACGAGACCGAAGTGCGCAAAATCGAGATTGCAAGCGAGGAGCTCGCCAAAGCGCACCGGTTTTACGCCTCCCCGACCATTCGGGTGAACGGGCGGGACATCTGCCCCGCCCTGCGCGAAAACCGCTGCCGCTGCTGCGGCGAGCTCAGCAGGACAGACATCGACTGCCGCGTGTTTGAATATGAGGGCTCCCTCTACGAGGTGCCCCCGAAAGAGATGCTGGCGCAGGCCGTTTTGGAGACCCTGTTCGGACAGCCGGCCGGCGGAGAGCGCGGCAGCTATGAGATGCCGGACAACTTGGCGGCCTTTTTTGCCGGCAAGCGCAAAAAGGCGGCCGCCGTCAAAGCGGCGGCAAAGGAGGGCAAACTGTGAAAGAGGACAACAACACCGGCATCGGCTTTTTTGAAAAATACCTCTCGGTCTGGGTCATCCTGTGCATGGCGGCGGGGGTCGCCATCGGCAGGTACCTGCCCGGCGTCCCGGCATTTTTGGGGCGGTTCGAGTACGCGGGCGTCTCCATTCCAATCGCCGTCCTCATCTGGCTCATGATCTACCCCATGATGCTCAAAGTCGACTTTCAGCGCATTCAAAACGTCGGCAAAAACCCCAAGGGGCTCTATGTCACATGGGCGACCAACTGGCTCATTAAGCCCTTTACGATGTTTGCGATTGCGCAGTTTTTCTTCTTTGTGCTCTTTAAGGGGCTGATCCCGCCGGAGCTCGCCCGAAGCTATCTGGCCGGGGCGGTGCTGCTGGGGGCGGCCCCCTGCACCGCGATGGTGTTTGTCTGGAGCCACCTGACAAAGGGCAACGCGGCCTACACCGTCGTGCAGGTGGCGACAAACGACCTCATCATTCTGGCCCTGTTCACCCCCATCGTCGCCTTTTTGCTCGGCGTTTCGGGCATCGAAATCCCGTGGGACACGCTGCTCTTATCGGTCGCCCTCTTTGTCGTCATCCCGCTCGCGGGCGGGGCGGCGACGCGCCGGGCCGTCGTCAAAAAGCGGGGCCTCGAATATTTTGAGCAAAATTTTATCCCGAAATTTTCGCACATCACGGTCGCGGGGCTGCTCTTAACCCTTGTCATCATTTTCTCGTTTCAAGGCGAGACCATTGTCAATAACCCGCTGCACATCCTGCTCATCGCGGTGCCGCTGACGATTCAGACCTTCCTCATCTTCTTTATCGCCTACCTCGCCGCCCGCGCCCTGAAGCTGCCCCACGACATCGCGGCCCCGGCCGGCATGATCGGGGCGTCGAACTTCTTTGAGCTGGCCGTCGCCGTCGCCATCTCGCTCTTCGGGCCGGACTCCCCGGCGGCCTTAGCCACCATCGTGGGCGTCCTGACCGAGGTGCCGGTCATGCTCATTCTCGTGCGCATCGCAAACAGTACGAAAGGGTGGTTTTCTTATGACTAAGCCGTTGACCAAGCCCAAAGTCGCCTTCATCTGCACACACAACTCCTGCCGCAGCCAGATCGCCGAGGCCTTAGGCAGGCACCTTGCCGCAGACGTCTTTGAGAGCTATTCGGCCGGCACCCACCCCAAGGACGCCGTCAACCCCGACGCCGTCAGGCTTGTCAAGGAGCTGTATGGCGTTGACATGGCGCAGACCCAGCGGCCAAAGCTTCTCGACGAATTGCCTCCGGTCGACGTCGTCGTCACAATGGGCTGCGGCGTAGAGTGCCCGTTCCTCCCCTGCAAAATGCGGGTCGACTGGGGGCTGCCCGACCCGACAGGGCTGCCGGACGCCGAGTTCATCTCGGTCATCCGCGCCATTGAAGGAAAAATCCTTGAACTGAAAACCGGGCTTGTTTGACAAATAGCCCGCTCCATGCTATTCTGTCTATATCACAGGGCAGAGGAGGGCGTGGATGTCGGCCACCCGATAAGCAGGTTTTGCGCACCGCAGGCAGGAATTTTCCCTGTCCGCCGCTTTGCGTCGCCGAAATCGGGAGGGTACGCATCCCCTTTTTCCGGACTTTCGGGGCGCAGCGGCATGCTGCGCTTTTTTGCGCTTAAAATATGAATACGCCCGAAAGGAAACCACGCCTTTGAACACGCCAACGAATATCGATTTAAAGCTATACGGCCTGACCGACCGCTTCGCGCAGGAGGCCACGCTGTATGACGGCCTTTTTCTCGCCCGCGTGACCGAGCAGCACCGCGAGCGCTACAAAGCCGTCTGCGGGGCGGGCGAGCTTGCGGCCAAAGTCTCGGGCCGCTTTGCCTACGGCGCGACGGACGCCGCCGACTACCCCGTCGTCGGCGACTTCGTCATGCTGGGCAGCACCGACGCCGGCGGCGGCGAGGCCGTCATCCACCGGATTCTGCGCCGCAAGTCGCTGCTCTCCCGCAAGGCGGCGGGCGGCTCCTCCCTCCCCCAGCCCATCGCCGCCAACATCGACACCATTTTCATCTGCATGTCCCTCAACGCCAACTTCAACCTGCGCCGGATTGAGCGGTATCTCGCCATCGCGTGGGACTCCATGGCGACGCCGGTCATCGTCCTGACCAAGGCCGACCTCTGCGCCGACCTGCCCCAAAAAATTGCGCAGCTCGCGGCCGTCGCCCCCGGCGTCGAAGTCGTCGCCTGCTCGGTGCAGTCGGGGGAGGGCCTTGCGGACATTGAGCGATATCTGGCGCCCGGGCGCACCGTCGCCTTCATCGGCTCGTCGGGCGTCGGCAAGTCGACCCTCATCAATAAGCTCGCGGGCCGCGAGGTGCTGGCCACGGCCGAAATCCGGGAGGACGACGACCGGGGCCGCCACACGACGAGCCACCGGCAGCTGCTGGCGCTGCCGGGCGGCGGCGTCGTCATCGACACGCCGGGCATGCGGGAGCTGTCGCTCTACACCGGCGACCTCGAAAAGACGTTTGAGGACATTGACACGCTTGCAAAAGAGTGCCGCTACCGCGACTGCACCCACACCGCCGAGCCCGGCTGCCGCGTTTTGCAGGCCGTCGCGGAAGGCGGGCTGGCGCCCGAGCGCCTTGACAGCTACCGCAAGCTGCGCCTTGAACTCTCCTACGAGGGGATGAACTTCCGCCAGCTCGAAAACGAGAAAATCCGCCGTATGTTCGGCGGCAAGGGCGAAATGAAGCAGGCCATGGACTACGCCAAGCACAAGCGGGGCAAGTGAGGAAAAGGCGCTGTCCCTTGCGGGATAGCGCCTTTTTTAAACAGGTCTCTCAGTTTAGCGAGATATGGATCTCCTTGCCAAGACTGCGGGCGATTTTGGCGATAAAGTCGAGCGAGGGGTTGTACGCGCCGCTTTCAAAGCGGGAGATATTGGACTTTTGGGTTCCGACGCGCAGGGCAAGCTCTTCCTGCGTCATGTTCAGCTGATTGCGGGCGTCGACAATTTGTGCGATGAGCTCGTACCGGGGCCGCAGCTTCTCGTATTCCGCCTTAAATTCCTCGTCCTTCATGAGCCTTGCCTCAAGCTCTTCAAGTTTCACGCCTGCCTTGCTCATTTCGGCACCTACTTTCATAATCAATTTTAAATTAGGTGACGGAAGCCGAATCCGCACCGGTTTTGGCGGGCGTATTTCCGCTTAAGCCTTCGGCAAACCGCTTGCGAATACAGCAAGTATTCGCTGTACGGCAATACTTGCCTGAACGAAAATCCGCTCCGCCAAAACTGCCTTGCACCTGCCCCGGAGCAATATTCGAGGGATTTTCGTCACGGAGGACACAGCTTTGCTTACGCAAAGCAAGGACGACAAGGCGAAAAGCACCGAATAGGGCCGCGGGCAGGTTCGGTGTGTGGAGGGCTCCCGTCACCTTAACGCACGTTCAAGTTCTCATTTCGGCGTATTGTTCGCCTTCTTTAAAAAACCGTGCAGCAGGATAAAAGTATTTTTATTATGTAGAAAGTAAAATATTCTCGTGATGTCGCTTGAAAACTTTACCCGCAGTTCAAAAAGTCCCTGATATCGCTCGCCTTTGACGGCACTTGAAAAGGGCTCCTGGATATGTATGCCGAGCGTTTGAAGAAGCTTGATGTCGCTAAACGCTTTTGCCCGCAGTTTAGGATTGAGCGACAGCAAAAAGTCTTCAACGGGTATTTCGCCGTTTTCCTTTTGGTAGAATTCCACTTCCCAGTCCAATCGAGTCCGTCACCTCCCCCCAATAAGGTATGCCCGCCACGACAGCCATGGTATCCCCATGGCTATGGTATCATATATGATAACTTTTGTCAACACATTTTGTGATTATCATCGGATGTCCGCGCGCAAACTTCCGGCTGTCTCTTTTTTATATATCAACCAAGCCATTCTCATATTACCTTTTCGACCTCTTTTCACCCCTGCGGCGCATGACGCCGCCCCTCCCGGCGCAAACTTCATTCATGCGCCAAAGCCCTGCTTTTTTTGCATGCCGGCATTTACATGCGGTGATAACAAAGGCCGCGTCCCCTTTTTACACCACAGGATTATCATTCATTATTTTACGGAATTTTTGGAATTCTCCGTATAATATCATAGGGCATCAATACTTCTATGATAAAAACTGTACGAATTTCCCGAAAAAATTTTGTATGCGCATATCTTGTATTTCGCACTGCCATATTCTATAATTGGAATATCTTCACATCACGGCCTCCACGAAAAGCGCCCCGCGCAAGGGGGCCGGGGGGCACAAAATACAGACAAAGAGTCCGGAGGTAACGGCATGAATCTGACAAAGCTGCTCAAACCCCAGTCCATCGCCATCATCGGCGCCAGCGAAAAGCCCGGCTTCGGCGCGGGCACCTGCAAGATCATCATGGAATACCGCAAAGACCTCTCCCGCGTCTACTTCGTCAGCCCCACGCGGCCCGAAGTTTTCGGCAAAAAGTGCTACAAATCCATCGGCGAAATCGACGACGTCATTGACCTCGCGGTCATCTGCACGCCCCAGCCCACCGTCATAGGGCTGCTGCGGGAGGCCCACGCCAAGGGCTGCGGCGGGGCTGTCGTCTACGCCAGCGGCTACTCGGAAGTCGGCACGCCCGAGGGGGTCGCCCTCGAGGAGGAGCTGCAGGCCGTCGCCCGCGAGCTCGACATGGCAGTCATGGGCCCCAACTGCGGCGGCTTCATGAACTATGTCGACGACTCCTACGCCTTCGCCTTCCCCGGCGACTACGCGAACAAGCTCGGCGGCATCGGCTTTGTCTCCCAGAGCGGGCAGTTTTGCATCGACATGATGAACGCGCCGGAGCTTCGGTTCTCCTACTCCATTTCGGCCGGAAACAGCCGCATCGTGCAGGTGGAGGACTACATGAACTTCTTCGTGCAGGACCCCGACACCAAGGTCATCGCCCTCTACCTCGAGGGGCTCAAGGACCCGGCCAAGTTCGAGCAGTCATTAAAAGCGGCCGCCGAGGCCAAAAAGCCGGTCATCGTGCTCAAAATGGGCCGCTCGCCCAAGGGCGAAAAGGCCGCCGCCTCCCACACCGGCAGCATGTCGGGGGCCGACAGGATGTACGACGCCGTCTTCAAGAAGTACGGCGTCATCCGGGTCGAGGACATGCAGGACATGCGCTCGACGGCGTCGCTCTTCGGCACCCTCAAAAAGCTGCCCAAAAAGGCGGCCTTCTCCAACGCCAACCAGTCGGGCGGCACGACGGGGCTCTGCGCAGACCTCGGCTACCTCTACGACATCAACTTCCCCGACTTCTCCAAAGAGACGCTGGCCAAGCTCGAAAAGCTGCTGCCGTCCTTCGCCACGCCCGGCAACCCGCTCGACATGACGGCGGCCACCGGCTTTGCCTCGCCCGAGTTCATTGAAGCGGTCTCAACCGCCTTCTCGGACGAGAACATCGAGGCCGGGCTTGTCGGCTGGCTCATCGGCGAAAAGCCGGTTCCGGAGCGGGTCGAGGGCATGATTGAGGTCTCCCGCCGCATCGGCGGCAAGCCGCTCATGGTCGTCACGACGATGGAGCGCAACCGCAACCCCGAGACCGTCGCGGCGCTGCAAAAGGCCGGCATCGCCGTCCTGCCCACGATGGTCTACGGCTTCAAGGCGCTGCGCCACCTGTCGGACTTCATTGAATACAACGCCCTGGACCACACGCTGGCCCTCGCCGTCCCGGACAGGAAGCCTGCCGGCACCCGCAAGGCCCTGTCCGAGTACGCGAGCAAAAAAATGCTCAAAGACTCGGGCGTGCCGCTGGAGCTGGGCGAAGTCGTCTCCTCCCCCAAGGAGGCCGTTGAAGCCGCAAAGCGGCTCGGATTCCCGGCCGTCCTCAAAATCGAGTCGGACGACATTTTGCACAAGTCGGACGTCGGCGGCGTCAAGCTCAATCTTAAAACCGACGCCGACATTGAGAAGGCCTACGCCGACATCATGAGAAGCGTCGCCGAAAAGGCCCCGAAGGCCAAAATCAACGGGATTCTCGTGCAGCACATGCTGCCGGCGGGTGTGGAAATGATTTTAGGCATCAACAGCGACCCGCAGTTCGGGCCGATGCTGCTCGTGGGGCTTGGCGGCGTCTTTGTCGAAGTCTTTAAGGACGCGGCCCTCTACCCCTGCCCGGTCGGCAAAAAAGAGGCCAGGGCCATGCTCGAATCCCTCAAAGCCTATAAGCTCCTGACCGGCTACCGCGGCGGGGAGCCCGCCGACGTCGAGGCCCTCATCGACACGATGGTGGCGGTCTCGGACTTCGCCGTCAAGAACAAGAACCGCTTAAAGGAGCTCGACGTCAACCCCCTCTTCGTCTACCCGAAGGGCAAAGGCGTCGCCGTCGCGGACGCCTTGGTCGTGCTGGAAGACTAATAAATAAAAAGAGGGACCGGACGAAAGTCCGGCTCCCTTTTTTATTCCAGCCCACTTTTTCTCAGGCCCTCCGATTGGCCTGAGAAAAAGCATACAATCCTTATTTTTAACT
>DATMZG010000116.1:0-16732 GCA_035560415.1 Candidatus Acidiferrum sp.
GACTGAGACGCCGGCAAACCCCATGAGCCCGCTCTGAATGGCGAGGCGCACCGCCATGGGGGCCGACATCCCGGCCGCCCGGCGCACGCCCTGGGTCATCTCTAAGGCGCCGACGACAAGGGGGGGCAGGGGGCCTGTGAAGTGCTCGACAAGGGCGATGACGACGCCGAAAAACACGATGAAGGCCGTGATGTTCATGCAGGAGACGGCGGCCTTTTTGACCCCCTCGGTCAGGGCCTCCGGAAAGCGAAGCGGGCTCTTTTGCATCTGGGACTGCCGGCCCACGGCGGGCAATGTGTGTAGGCTGAGAAGTCCGACAGCGCCAGCTGAAGCCGCGTGGCAGGCATACAAGAGCCAGCCGACGGCGGGACTGCCCCACATGGCGGCGCCCACGACCCCGACGATGAAGGCGGGCCCGGTGTTGTTGCACCAGGGCAGCATGCGGGCGGCCTGCTCTCTCGTCACGACCTCCCGGTCTGCAAGCTCCTCGACGACCGCCGCCCCGACCGGATACCCCGAGAGCAGCCCGATGACAAAAGTCGAGGGCAGGGTGCCAAGGCGTGCCACGACGCCGGTCGAAACACAGACCGATGAGAGCACCAGCATGGGGAAGAGCGAGGGCAGCACGACCCCGACCGCGAGCTTTGCGCAGTCCGTTGCCGCCGCCGCCGTCACCTCGGGCAAAACGAGGATTGCCGCGATCATCGCCAGCACCGCCATTCTATCACACCCCCCGGTCACATAAACTATATTGTTTCGGGGGTGGACTTATGCGGAAGAAATGGCACCTCGCCGAGGAGCTCATCGGCGGGCTCGACCTGCCGTGGGAAGCGATGTCCAAGCTGCCGCGCATGGAGCTGTCGGGGAACAGGGAGCTCTTCATTGACGGACACCGCGGTGTGCTGGACTACAGCGATACGTTTATCCGGATTTTGGCCGGCAGCATCATGCTCGAGGTGTCGGGCGAGCGGCTCGATTTGGGCGGCGTGACGCCGAGCGCCGCCGTCATTCGCGGCGAGATCACAAGGATTGAGTTCAAGTAATGTTTTACAGACTGCTGATGCTCTTTGGCGGAGCTGTCCGGGTGCGGGCAACCGGCACCTTCGTTGAGCGTTTTATCAATTTGGCCGCCCACGACGGCGTGCAGATGTGGGACATTGAGCGGGGGGAGGGCGAGCTGTTTTTTAAACTGCCAGCCCGCTCCTTTCGCAGGCTGCGCCGGGCGGCCAAGGCCTCGGGCGTGCGGCTTCGGGTCGTGGGCCGGCACGGGCTGCCCTTTGTATACGGGAAATACCGCAGGCGGATAGCGCTGTGGCTGGGCGCCGCCCTGTTTGTCGCGTCGCTCTTTGCGGCAAGCCGCTTTATTTGGGACATCGAGGTCATCGGCTGCGAGGCCCTGGACTCCGCCCATGTCGAGGAGGTGCTCTCGGAGCTCGGCGTCAAGCGGGGGGCCTATATCGCGGGCATTGACATCGCGCAGACCCAGCAGCTCGCCATGCTCAAAATTGAGGAGCTCTCGTTTATCGCCATCAACGTCAAGGGCGTGCGGGCCGAAATCGAGGTCAGGGAGCGGGTGCCGGCGCCGGAGCGCAAGACGCCGGAGGGGGTCCGGTCGCTCGCGGCCTCCTTTGACGGGCTCATTGAGAGCATTGACGTCTTTCGGGGCACGGCGCTTGTGAAGCGGGGGGCCTCAGTGCAAAAGGGCGACATTCTCGTGTCGGGGGAAATTCCAAGCGAATCAGGCGAGCCCCGCTATGTCGCGGCCGAGGCGAAGGTCATCGCCCGCACCTGGCGAACGGGGCGCATTGTCGCAGCGCGGCTTGCGACGGCCCGGGTCTACACCGGCCGAAGTGAGGCCAAATATACGCTGCTGCTGCCCTTTTGCAGCATAAAACTTTACATTGACAGTAGTATTTCATGGCCGGAGTATGATAAAATATCAAGAGAGTATCGTGCGTCGCTGTTTGGAGCCGAGCTGCCACTGGCCCTTCGGGCCGACATGTACGGCGAGGTGTTGGTGCTGACCCGCGTTCAGACCGATGAGGAGCTTGAGGCCCTCTGCCTTGCCAAACTCGACGAGACGGTGGCGGACCTTTCACCCGGCCGGGAAATTCAGGCCGTGCGCCACTGGCTCGAAGTGGGCGAGGAGGGCGCGCAGCTGAGGTTTGAAATCGAGGCGCTTGAGGACATCGCAACGCCGGTACCGCTTTATTGAGAAAATGCGTCAACACGTTTATTGAGAGGGGAACATCAACACGGAGAGAGTAATCGACTTTGACCGTATGGAAGAGCTGGCCCATGTGCTGGGCAGCGTCGACCAGAACATATCCATCATTGAACGGGAACTCAATGTGCGCGTCGTCTTCCGGGACGGCGGCGTCAAGGTGGTGGGGGAGGAAGAGGACTGTGACCTCGCCGCCCGCACCATTGAAAGCCTGCTCATGCTGGCCTCTAAGGGGGAGCAAATCGACGCCTCCCGGGTCAACTACGTCCTTCAAATGGTGCGCGAGGGCGAGGCGGACAAGCTGCGCGCCATTGCGGGCGGCGTCATCTGCATCACGGTCAAGGGCAAGCCCATCAAGGCCAAGACGGTCGGCCAGCAAAAGTACATTGACGAGATTCGGGGGAACACGATTGTGCTAGGCATCGGCCCCGCCGGCACCGGCAAGACCTATCTCGCGGTCGCCCTCGCCGTCGCCGCTTTCCGGGACCGCAAAGTCGACCGCATCATCATCACGCGGCCGGCCATCGAGGCCGGCGAGAAGCTCGGGTTTTTGCCGGGGGACCTGCAGAGCAAGGTCGACCCCTACCTGCGGCCCCTCTATGACGCGCTTTTCGACATGCTGGGGACCGAGAGCTTCCAAAAACACATGGAGCGGGGCGCCATTGAGGTGGCACCCCTTGCCTATATGCGCGGGCGAACCTTAGACAACTCCTTTATCATCCTCGATGAGGCCCAGAACACGACGGTCGAGCAGATGAAGATGTTTTTGACCCGGCTCGGGGCGGGGTCAAAGGCCGTCATCACCGGCGACGTCACCCAGATTGACCTGCCCTCGGGGACCCGCAGCGGCCTCATTGACGCGGAAAGCGTGCTGCACGGCGTCGAGGACATCGGCATCGTGCGGCTGACCGAGCGGGACGTCGTGCGGCATCCGCTCGTGCAGCGCATCATCAAGGCCTACGAGAAGGACGAGGAGAACAAGCGGCGCCGCACGACCCGCAAGAGGGCGGCAAGGTGATCGCCGTCACAAATAAGCGGCGGGGATATGTCACGGACGCGCCTGCCGAGCGCCGGTGGGTGCGCAGGGCCTGCCTGCACACGCTGCGGCGCGAGGGGATAAAGGTCCCCGTCGAAATTTCAGTGACGCTCGCAGATGAGAAGCTTGTGCATGAGCTCAATTTGCGGTATCGCGGTGTAGACGCCACGACCGACGTGCTCTCCTTCCCGCTGCTCACGCCGGGCGAGAAGCTGCGCCCGCCCTATCCCGTTGAGCTTGGCGATATCGTCATCGACTGCGGGCGGGTCGCCTGGCAGGCGGGGCTATATGATTTGCCCTATCTCTATGAGCTCGGCTATATGGTCATCCACTCCACCTTGCACCTACTCGGCTACGACCACATGGAGCCGGAGGAAGAGGCGCGGATGACGGCCTTGCAGGAAAAATACATCAGCGAACTGGAGGAGCACATCCTGTGATTAAAAAATCCGGATTTGTGGCCATTGTGGGCCGGCCGAACGTCGGCAAGTCCACCTTGCTAAACGCGCTGGTAGGCCAGAAGGTGGCCATTGTCGCAAACCGCCCGCAGACTACCCGCAACCGAATTCTCGGCATCGTAAACGACGGGGAGGCCCAGATGCTGTTTCTCGACACGCCGGGGCTGCACCGGCCCAAGGACAAACTGGGGGCCTATATGATGCGGCAGGCCGAGGGGGCTGTGCGGGACGTCGACGCCGCCGTGCTGGTCGTCGAGCCGACCGAGACGGTGGAAGAGGTTGAGCGGGGCGTCATGGACAGGGCCAAGGCCGACGGTTTTCCCATCATCCTCGCCGTCAATAAAATCGACGCGGTGGAAAAGCCGGCGCTGCTGCCGGTCATTGCGGCCTACGCGGCGGCTTTTGACTTTGCCGCCATCATTCCCATCTCGGCCCGCACCGGGGACGGCCTTGCGGAGCTGAAGGGCGAAATTGTAAAGCTGCTGCCCGAGGGGCCGGCCTATTTCCCGGAGGACGCCTACACCGACCAGACCGAGCGCCAGATGGTGGGCGAACTCATCCGTGAAAAGGCGCTGCGCATGCTCGACAAAGAGGTGCCCCACGGGCTTGCGGTCGAAATTGAGCGGTTTATTGAGCGGGAGGACGGCATTGTCGAAATCAAGGCCGTCATCGTCTGCGAAAAGGAGTCCCATAAGGGCATCATCATCGGCAAGGGCGGCGCCATGCTCAAAAAGATCGGGTCGGCGGCCCGCGTCGACATGGAGCGGCTGCTCGCGTGCAAGGTGTACCTCGAGACCTTCGTCAAGGTGCGGGAGTCGTGGCGGGACAGCGAGCGGTTTTTGCGCTCAGTCGGATACAACGACAAGTAAACTGGGGGCGCAGATGAGGTTTTTATGGACTATTCGGTAAACGCCCTCGTACTGCGAAGCCTGCCGGTGGGGGACTACGACAAGAGCCTGACGCTTTTGGCCGAAGGGGAGGGCCCCATCCGCTGCTGGGCAAAGGCAGCCGGGCGCATCAAAAGTCCGCTGCTTGCGGCGTCTGCCGTGTTCACTTACGGCAGATATACGCTGAACAAGCGGGGCGAGCGGGTCACGGTTGGGCAGGCCGAAGTCGTCGAGTCTTTTTTTGATTTGCGCAAAGACATCGGGGCTTTGGCCGCGGCCGGCTTTGTGGCCGAGCTCTGCTCGGCCCTCACGGTCGAGGGGCAGGCCGACGACGCGCTGCTGCGGCTGACCTTAAACGCGCTCTACGCCCTGTCGAGAGGGGTGGCCGGGTGCGACGCCATCCTCGGCGCATACGCCTTTCGGGCGCTCTCCGAGGCCGGCTACATGCCGCATCTCGAGGGGTGCGTGCGCTGTGGCGGGCGAGACGAGGTCTACGCCTTTTCGCCGCTCGACGGCGGGCTTGTCTGCCGGCGGTGCGCCCCCGCCGCAAAGCCGCTTCCGGGGGCGGCGGTCGACGCCATGCGCTATATCACGACCTGTGAAGACAAAAAACTTTACATGTTTAAAACTGAGGGGGGACTGGACGGACAGCTCGCCGCACTCGCTGCGGAGTACGCGCAAAATCAGCTGGCCCGCCCCTTTGAGACCTTTTCATTTTATCAGACCATTCATTTGCCGCAGGAGAGACAAAAAACATGAGAGACCCATCACAACTTATCAATAAATCCATGCGCACGCTGGAGTTCGACCGGGTGCTGGAACTGTTGCAGGAGAAGTGCGGCAGTGACGGCTCGAGAGAGCGGGCGGCCGCCCTCACGCCCTCCCCCCACCTTGACGAGGTGGAGGAGCGGCAGCAGCGCACGGCGCAGGCTTTCACCCTTGTCGGGCGCAAGGGCAGCCCGCCGGCCGGCGGCATCAAGGACATTCGGGAATCGGTCGCGCACGCCGTAAAGGGCGCCACCCTTACGATGTTGGAGCTGCTGCGGGTTGCCGCGGTGCTGAAGGCCACCCGCCAGTGCATTGACTACATTGAGGAGGACACGGAGGACGCGCCGGGCATGCGGGAGCTCTTTTCGCTGCTGACGGCGCAAAAGACGCTGGAGGAGCGCATTGTCACCTCCATTTTAAACGAGGAGGAAGTGGCCGACCTCGCCTCCCCGGAGCTCGCCCGGATTCGCCGGCAGATAAGCTCGGCTTCGCAGCGCATTCGCGACACGCTGCAAAAGATGATCCGCTCCCCAAGCTACCAGAAATATTTGCAGGACCCCATCATCACAATTCGCGCCAGCCGGTTTGTCATTCCGGTCAAGGCCGAATTTCGCGGCGAAGTGCCGGGGCTTGTCCACGACACTTCGGGGTCCGGGGCCACCTGCTTTGTCGAGCCCATGCCGGTCGTCGAGGCCAACAACGAGCTCAAAATCCTCTACGTCAAAGAGGAGGAGGAGATTGCGCGGATTTTGGCCGAGCTTTCGGCCGCCGTCGGGGCCCGCGCTGACGACATCCTGAATGACTACGACCTGCTCGTTGAAATCGACTTCACGTTTGCCAAGGGGAGGCTTGCCCGCGCGCAGGAGGCCGTCATGCCAATTTTAAACGGCGCGGGCGAAATCGAGCTGCGCAAAGCGCGGCATCCGCTCATCCCGCGGGAGAGCGTCGTGCCCATCGACTTGAAGCTCGGCGCCGGCGTCGACACCCTCGTCATCACCGGCCCCAACACCGGCGGCAAGACCGTCACCCTCAAAACGCTGGGGCTACTGAGCCTCATGGCTGCGGCCGGGCTCCACGTCCCGGCTGAGGAGGGCACCCGCGTCGCCGTCTTCACCCATGTGCTGTGCGACATCGGCGACGAGCAGAGCATTGAGCAGTCGCTGTCGACTTTTTCGGGGCACATCACGACCATTGTGAGCATCCTCGCCACCGACAACAAAAACAGCCTTGTGCTGCTCGATGAGCTGGGCGCCGGCACCGACCCCGTCGAGGGGGCGGCCCTCGCCATGGCCATCCTCGAACGGCTGCGCAGTCAGGGAGCCCGCATTGCGGCCACGACGCACTACCCCGAGCTCAAGCTCTTCGCCCTCAACACCAAGGGCGTGCAAAACGCCTCCTGCGAGTTTGACGTCGAGACGCTGCGGCCGACCTATAAGCTGATCACCGGCACGCCCGGCAAGTCCAACGCCTACGCCATTTCGGCCCGGCTTGGCATCGGGGAGGACGTCATTGAGCGGGCAAAAGAGCTGACGAGCGGCGAAGCGCTGCGGTTTGAGGACGTCATGGAGCAGTTTGAAGCCCGCCGCCAGCAAATGGAGCGGCAGCTTGACGAGGCCCGGCGGCTGAACTATGAGGCGCAGGCAAATAAGACCCGACTTGAAAAAGAGCGGGCCGAGTTTGAGCGCACAAAAGAGCGGGAGATTGAAAAAGCCACGACTGAGGCCAGGCGCATGGTGGCCATGGCTCGCACGATGTACACCCGCACGATGGATGAGCTTGCCGAGCTCAAAAAACAAAAGGACGCCCCCGAATTTGCTGCCCGCCTCGCGCAGGCGAGAGCGAGCTTGCGCCGGGAGATCAACCGCGCCGCCGACGAGGCCGACCCCGTCATAGAACGGGAGGAGGGAGCGGCGCCGCCGCCCCAGGATTTGAGGGTGGGGGACACCGTGCGCATTCGAAGCCTCGACAAGACAGCGGAGGTGCTCACACCGCCCGACGCCGGCGGGTTTGTCCAGGTGCGGGCCGGCATCATCAAAACCAAAGTGCGGCTCTCGGACCTTGAGCTTGTCGACGAGCAAAAGAAAATGACCGAGAAGTTTGTGGCAAGCCGCCGCAAGGGGGGCGACAAGCAGATTTCCACGCTGCCCATCGAGCTCGACCTGCGCGGCCAAAACGGAGACGACGGGTGCCTGGCCCTCGACAAATACCTCGATGAGGCGTCGCTCGCGGGACTTGAGAGCGTCACCGTCATCCACGGCAAGGGCACGGGGGCGCTGCGCAGCGCCATTTGGCAGCACTTAAAGGGGCATCCCCATGTCGCCGCATTCCGGCAGGGGGTTTACGGGGAGGGCGACGCCGGCGTCACGGTCGTCGAGCTGCGGTGACGGGCAGGTCCCGGGGCTGCGGGGCGCGGCACAGGCTAAGCAAGCTCGCCGCTTAAAGCGGTGAGCTTACCAAGCAGCCGGATTTCGATTTCGGCGATATGTGCAAGAGTGTTTTGCGCATTCTGGCTGACGGCGAGAATCTGGTCGACAGTCGCGCTTTCGGAGCCGACGACTCTCCAGAGATTTGCGGCCTCGGCCGAGAGGAGATTGGCGAGCGCGGTGTCCTCCTGCGCAATGGAATAGATGACGGCGGTCACGGCCTGGGCGCGCGTCATTTCAAGCCCCGAGCCGGAAACGTATTCGGACATAATTCAAAACCCCTCACGATATTTTTTGAGCATTGCCCTTGAAGCCATCATATGCTGTGTGAAAAAGAATTGACAAAACCCTTCAAACCGCCCCTCAAATATGCTATAATCTGGAGATAAAGATGGGAGGATGCTGTGTGACGCAAAAACAGAAGGAGATTTTCAGCGTACCCAACATCATGAGCTATTCCCGAATTCTGCTCATTCCGGTCTTCGTCTATGTCTACCTTCGGGCCGACACTTACCGGGATTACGCAGTTTCCGGGGCAATTGTGGCCGTCTCCGGCCTCACCGATTTTCTGGACGGTTTCATCGCCAGACGGTTTGACATGATTACGGAGCTCGGAAAGGCCCTCGACCCGGTGGCCGACAAGCTGACGCAGGCCGCCGTCGCGCTCTGCCTCATGCTGCGCATTCCGCAGATGGGGTGGCTCGTAGGAGTGCTGATCATCAAAGAAAGCTTCATGGGCATTTCCGCGGCGCTGCTGTTGCAGTACAATAAAAAGATGGACGGCTCCAAATGGTTCGGCAAAGTGTCGACGTTTATCTATTATGTCGTCATGTCGGTGCTGCTGTTTTTCCCGGGGCTTCCCGCCTCAACGAACTCTATGCTCATCGCCCTGGCAACTGTCGGGCTGTTTGTGGCCTTTGTCATGTATATACCGATATTTATACGGATGTGGAGCGAGCTTCGGAACACGGAAGACCGGAATACGGAAGAATAGCATGAATATACAGAACGGCTGCATAAATGCGCGCATTAAACGGAAGCATGGCGGATAGATATGCTTCGGGCAAAGGCGCGCAGCGGGGATGACCGGCGCGTCATGGTTTGAAAGTTCATTAGATGTGTAAATTTAAATAGGGAGGAACATATTTATGAAATGGGGAGTATCGCTTGCCGTGCTGCTGACGGCGGCCGCCGCACTGTACATGTATGCGAAAAAGTGCCGCGAGGCCGATGAGGAGGGGTGCAAAATCATCTATGAGCACCCGAAGGATGAGCTGTACGAGGACTACGAAAAATAAAACGGTATGAACAAAGGCAAGGCCGCGGGAGAAAACTCCCGCGGCCTTTTGTATTATGAGCTTACAAAGTCTTTTGCGTCACATCCAGCGGAACATCGTGCGCGACTTGTCGTGGCGCACTGAGGTGACGATGTAGCCGCCGTCGCCGACCGCCGCGACCGACTCGCCGTCCCCGGTTTCAGGGATGGCGTCTTCGGAGGCGAAATATTCAATGCGGTAGCGGATGCCCTTGTCGTCAGTGTAGTCAATGGCCTTGCCGCCGCGCAGATAGTCGACATATTCTTCAAGGCAGAGCCCCATGTCGTAGAGAATCTGGGAGTGTGGGAAGCCCACATAGCGGTAGTGCCACGGCTCGTAAATGATGCCGGTGATGTCGGTCTTGTCCTCCGGGTAGCGCAGCGTAAACCCGAAGCGCTGGGCGTTTTCAAGCATCCAGACGCCGACTGAGCTCTTGGCGACGTTGCCGGACAGCGTGCCGCCCTGGGCTGTGTTCGACATGTCGATTGCGTATCCGCTCTGGTGTTCGGAGGTGCCGGGAACCGCGACCGAAGTGGCGGCGGCGGCGCGGGCGTCGGCCTCGGAGTACCCCTGCGCTATGTATGAATTTACTTTATTTGTGAATAAACGCTCCTGCGAGGAGAACTGACGGTAGCCGCTGACGATGATGTAATTCGTGATGCCGTCCCCCGACATGTCGGCGACCAGGAATTTCAGAAAGTCCGCCGCCTGCCGGTCAAGCGAAATGGCGGCGAGGCTGACTTTGAGGCCGACCGAGGTCAGCGGGACGAGGTCGGGGGGTATGTAGTCCACCTCCACCCTGCAGGCGGGGTTGATGAGGACCCGGTTGGGGCTCAGTTCCTCCGCGTCAAAGGCAGAGACCGGCAGCAAAAGCAGCGACAGGGCAAGCAGCAATGACAGAAATTTTTTCATGGCTTCTCCTTATGTAAATGTCCGCTTGTCCTCTTATGTTAACACATATGCCCGACGTCTTCAACTATTTTTCGACGGCAAACTTCGCCATTTCGTGCGACTTTCGGGGGATATACTTTTGGCGTATTCCGCTGATTCGGGCAGTCATGCCGGCCAAAAGCCGGACGTTTTTGCCCTGGCGGGCGGGTATAAAAACAGCGCGGCGGGGCGGCACCGGACACGATAGAAGTTCACCTGTGTGGGCGGTGCGCAAAAAAAGTGTGCGGCGCGTCGGTGCCGGACGGGGGAGAATTTTGGCCTGTGCGCACGCACCAACAGATAGATGTTTTGGCTACGAACCAAAAGGTCGTAGGTTCACTTAGGTCTTTGCGGGCGCGCGCAACAACAAAAGGCTTGAATCTCCGGCCTCTTGAATGCCATTCAAGCGCGCAATGAACGCCCGGGCGCACATAGGTGAAAGGCTTTTGGCTTAGAGAGGGATTCGAGCCCTCGTCGTGGTTGGCCCGCGTGGATGCACGGCAAGGAAAGGCTTTTTTGGAGAGAGGGATTCGAACCCTCGCAGCTGTTGCTCTGACGGACAGACATAAACGAAAGGTGGCGGGGAAAATGCAGCGGGTTGTCTACCTCGACACCCTGTTTGTCTTCAACCTCTGCCTTGATTTCGCGCTGCTCACGGGGGTGCGGTTTGTCACGCGGGCCGAGCACCGGTTTTGGCGGGAGCTCGCGGGGGCGGCTGTCGGCGGGCTGATTTCCGTCGTCGAGGTCGTCTGGGGCGGCGGCCTTTTGCTGCGGGCGGCCGGGGCGCCGCTCATGTCGCTCGTCGCTTTCGGGTGGGGCGGAAGGGCGCGTTTTCTCAAGCTGACGCTGGCGCTGCTGGCCCTCACGGCTGGGCTTGGCGGGGGGATATTTGCCCTCTACTATCTTTTCGGAGACGGGGCCGACTTTGCGATGTACGGCGGGACGGCCTATGTCAACATACGCCCCGCGGCTTTCGCCGCAGCACTCTTGCCGGCGGCGGCCGTCGTCCTTGGGGCCTACCGTATTTTTTCGACGGGGGACGGCATCACGCGGCAGGTGGCGGAAGTCGAGCTCCTCATTGAGGGGCGCAGATTCACCGGCCGCGGACTTGTCGACACGGGGGCGTCGCTGTGCGAGCCCATTTCGGGGCGGCAGGCCATCATTGTGCAGCGAAGCCTTGTCGCCCCGCTCTATCCGATACCGCCTCCGGGCGGGGAGGGGGGCGTGCGCATGGTCCCGTTTTCCACGGTGGCGGGCCCCGGCTTTTTGCCGGCCGTGCGCTGCGACGCGGCCGTGACGCTGAAGGACAGGCGCATTGTCCACCGGGGGCTGTACGCCGCCCTTTCGGAGCAACCGCTCTCGCCTGACGGGAGCTATCAAATCATACTCGGCCACGCCATCATGGCCGGGGTGGAGGAGGGGGAACTGTTTCATGAGACGCGAAGTAAAATTTAAAACCGCGCTGAAAAGAACCCTGTTTTTAGCCGTGCTGAGAATCCGGCGGCTGCTTGGCCTCGGACTTCCCGGCGCCCACTACATCAACGGGCCGGACACCCTCCCCCCGCCGCTGACGCGCGAAGAGGAGGCGGAGCTGCTCTCAAATCTGGATGGGAGCGGGCGGTCGGTGCGCAATAAACTCATTGAGCGCAACCTGCGGCTCGTTGTATACATTGCAAGAAAATACGAGTCGACCGGCATCGGCATTGAGGACCTCGTGTCGATTGGGACGATTGGACTGATCAAGGCCATCAACACTTTCAAGCCGGAGCGGGGCATCAAACTCGCGACCTATGCATCCCGCTGCATAGAAAACGAAATTCTCATGTATATTCGGAAAAACCAGTACACGCGCTTTGACGTCTCCATTGACGAGCCCTTAAACGTCGACTGGGACGGCAACGAACTGCTGCTCTCGGACATTCTCGGCACCGACCCCGACTGCACTTCGCAGGAGCTCGAGGCCCGCGAGGAGCGGGAGGCGCTGTTGGCGGCCGTGGCCGCCTTAGGGGAGCGGGAGCGGCTCATTATGGAGTACCGCTTTGGCATGCGGGGCCCTGAGCGCACCCAAAAAGACGTGGCCGACCTGCTCGGAATCTCGCAGTCCTACATCTCGCGGCTGGAAAAGAAAATTCTCGTCAAGCTTAAAAACGTCGTGGACAGCGGCCCGTGAAGTGGGCTATGAGGGCGGGGAGACTGCTCTGCCGGGGAAAGGGAAAATGCAGGTGACATACCCCTAAGGTGAATAAAAATCAGAATTCGGGCCGAATAAATACACGGGAGTCGACGGAAATCGTCGACTCCCGTCGTTATTCTTGCGTTAATCCGACGTTATATTTTGATAAAATCGTTGATAACCTTTGAAATAAACTGTAAAATTGTTCTGTTTTTCAAGGACGTCCACCTTGATTTTTCGCAAACCGAATGATACAATGTCCATGAATATTATGGAAACTCTGTTAATTTGGCATGAATCATGCCAAATAATTATCACATGGTATTAAGCGGTATTAAACGGCATGAAAAATGCCAAATACTTACAATGAGTGTCCGCGGCGGCAGGAGGAATGAATGAATTCACGAAAAACAAAAATGCGCTTTGGCGATTTGCTGATCCGGCAGGGCATTGTGAACGAAGAACAGCTTGCCGTGGCGCTGACCGCCCAGCAGAAGAGTAAACAGCGCAGGCTCGGCGACATTTTAGTTGAGCAGGGCGCGGCGACCGAGTCGCAGATTGCGACGGCGCTGCATTTGCAGCTCGACATCGACATGATTGAGCTACGGGGCATCAAAATTTCGCCCGAGGTGCTGTCAATGGTGCCGGGCTCCATATTGCGGCGGCACACGGTGCTGCCCATCGGAATTGACGAGCAGAACTCCAACATCCTCATTCTGGCCATGGCCGACCCCCTCGACATGATGGCGCAGGACGACATCGCCATTGTCACCAACCTGCGCATTGAGCCCCGGGTCGCCGCGGCCTCCAGCATCAACGCGGTGCTCGACCGGTATTTCGGCACCGAGGAGGTCATGTCGGCCGCCGAACAGTACACAAAGGAGCGGGAGCAGCAGCTCCAGCTCTTGGAGGAGGCGGCCACCCAGGCAGAGGCCGACCTCAGCAGCGCCCCCATCGTGCAGCTTGTGAAAAACGTCATTGAGCAGGCTGTGCGCCTTCGGGCCAGCGACATTCACATTGAGGCCCTTGAAAAACAGGTGCGGGTGCGGTATCGCATTGACGGCGTGCTCAGCGAAAAAATGGCCTATGACGCGTCGCTCCTTGCCGCCATTGTGACCCGAATTAAAATTTTAGGGTGCATGGACATCTCGGAGAAGCGCAAGCCGCAGGACGGGCGCATCACCTTGATGGTCGACCGCACCGAGTACGACATCCGCGTGTCGGTGCTGCCGACCTCCTACGGCGAAAAAGTGGTCATGCGACTGACTTCGACAACGGGGCTGACCCGCAGCAAGTCGGAGCTTGGCATGCGGCCGTGGGAGCTCAATAAGTTTGACCACATCCTCGCAAACCCCAACGGCATCATTCTGGTCACGGGGCCGACGGGAAGCGGCAAGTCGACCACCCTCTACACGGCGCTCTCGGAGCTCAATAACGAGGAGGTCAACATCGTGACGGTCGAGGACCCGGTTGAGGCCAACATCGCCGGCATCAATCAGGTCCACGTCAACCCCAAGGCCAACCTCACTTTCGCGTCGGCCCTGCGCGCCATTTTGCGGCAGGACCCCGACATCATCATGATCGGCGAGATACGCGACTACGAGACGGCCTCCATCGCGGTGCAGGCCTCCATCACGGGGCATCTCGTCGTCAGCACGCTGCACACCAACAGCTCCGCCGCCACCATCACGCGGCTGCTCGACATGGGCGTGGAGTCCTTCCTCATCGCCGACTCGGTCGTGGGCGTCATCGCCCAGCGGCTGGTGCGGCGGCTTTGCACCTCCTGCCGGCGCCCCCGGCCCGCAACCGAGGAGGAGTGCCAGATTCTCGGGCTGCCCGAGGGGAGGGAGGCCACGGTCTACGAGCCCTGCGGCTGCCCCCTGTGCGGGGAGACCGGCTTCTACGGGCGGGTGGGCGTCTATGAGATCATGGAAATCACGCCCGCACTGCGCAAAATCATCTCGGCAAGGGGCACAACTGAGGAAATTAAAAAGATGGCCCTCGAAGAGGGCATGCACACGCTGCGCATGAGCGCCTCAAGCTATGTGCTCGACGGCACCACGACCATCGGCGAGATGCTCAAGGTTTCGTTTGAGAGCTGACCGTTACAAAGAAGCCGATAACGCCCAAAACAAATCATGCCAGAAGCAAATAACGTCAAAAGCAAATAACGCACAGAGGTGAGCATGGTGGACTCTTTTGAAGAGATTTTGCACAAGGCAAACAACTTGCAGGCATCCGACGTGCACTTCAGCGCCGGAACTCCGCCGACCGGACGGGTCAACGGGGTTCTGGTCAAGCTCTATGAGGAGAAGCTGACGCCGCAGACCATCGACGAATACGCCAAAGAGCTCATGGACAAGCACCAGGCCGAGGCCTTTGAGGAGCGCGGCGAGGTCGACTTCGCCCTTTCGGTGCAAAACCTGGGCCGCTTTCGCATCAACGTCTTCAAGCAGCGGGGGAGCACCGCCATCGCCGCCCGTATTTTGAACGCGAGAATTCCCGAGCCGAATACGCTGGGCATTCCGCAGTGCGTCGTCGACATCACGAACAAGCGGCGGGGGCTCGTCTTAGTCACGGGCGCGACCGGAAGCGGCAAGTCGACCACTTTGGCCTCCCTCATCAACATCATCAACCAAAAATACAGCTACCACGTCATCACGCTGGAGGACCCCATCGAATACCTGCACCGGCACAGCGCCTCGGTCGTCAACCAGCGCGAAATCGGAAGCGACACCCGCAGCTACGCGGCGGCGCTTCGGGCGGCCCTGCGGCAGGACCCCGACGTCATCCTCGTGGGCGAGATGCGGGACCTCGAGACCATCTCCATCGCCGTGACGGCGGCCGAGACCGGACACCTCGTCTTCTCGACCTTGCACACCATCGGCGCCGCCAACACCATCGACCGCATCATCGACGTCTTTCCGCCCTACCAGCAGCAGCAAATCCGCACACAGCTCGCCGACGTGCTCGAGTGCGTCGTCTCGCAGCAGCTCATCGCCAAAAAAGACGGGGACGGGCGGGTCGCCGCCATTGAGGTGCTGCTCGTAAACAGCGCCGTGCGCAACCTCATCCGCGAGGGCAAGACCTTCCAGATACCCTCCATCATCCAGACCGGCCGCAGGGCCGGCATGATTACGATGGACGACGCGCTCTACGAGCTCTACCAGAGCGACGTCATCTCAAGGGAGTCGGCCGTCAGCTACGCGCAGGACCGCTCCTATCTCGTCAAAAAACTCGGATAAAAACGCACAAAAGGGGGAGTAAAGGCCAATGCCTTTGTACGGATATCAGGCCGCCGAAGCCGGCGGCAGAATCGTCAAGGGGACGCTTTCGGCGGAAAACCGCGAGAAGCTGCTTGACACCCTGCGCAAAGAGCACCTGACGCCGATTACGGTGTCGGAGGCGGGGCTGGCCTCGCGGGAAATCAACATCAACATCTTTTCCAAAAAGCCAAAAGCCCGCGACCTCGCGGTCTTCTGCCGCCAGTTCGTCAGCATTCTGAGCTCGGGCGTCACCGTCATCTCAGCCCTTGAAATGCTGACTGAGCAGACGGAAAACCATCGCCTGCGGGCGGCCCTCGCCGACACCAAACGCTCCATTGAGACGGGGCAGTCCTTGGGCGAGGCCATGCACGCCCACGCCGACGTCTTTTCGGAAATGTTTGTCACCTTAGTCACTGCGGGCGAGGCCTCGGGCAGCCTTGAGAACTCGTTTTCCCGCATGGCGGTGCAGTTTGAAAAGGACGCCAAAGTGTCGGGCATGATTAAACGGGCCTCCATTTACCCCGCCATTGTCTGCGTCGTCGCCGTCATCGTCATCATGGCCATGCTGACCTTCGTCATCCCGACTTTTCAGTCGATGTTCGACGAGCTCGGGGGTGAGCTGCCGGGGCTGACCAAAATGGTCATCAAAGCCAGCGAGTTCACGCAAAACTACTGGCTTTTCATCTTCCTGTTCTTCGGCCTGCTGGTCTTCGGGCTGCGCTCCTTCAAGACGACGCCGGTCGGCAAAAAGACCTTCTCGGCAATCGCGTTAAAATTGCCCCTTGTCAAGAAGCTGAGCGTGAAATCGGCCTGCTCCCGGTTTGCCAGAACCCTCTCGACCCTCATGGGGGCGGGGCTTCCCATGATTGAGGCCATTGAAATTACGTCTTCCACCATGACCAACACCTACTTCAGAGAGGCGCTGCTCGAGGCCAAGGACTCGGTCGCCGTCGGCACCCCCCTGTCGGAGCCCCTGCAGACGGCCGGAATTTTCCCGCCCCTCGTCTGCCACATGGTCAAAATCGGGGAGGAGACGGGCGGCATTGACGACATGCTGAACAAGCTGGCCGACTACTATGACGAGGAGGTGGAGCTCGCGACCCAGGCCCTGATGTCGGCCTTGGAGCCCCTCATCATCGTCCTGCTGGCCCTCATCGTCGGCACCATCGTGCTGTCGGTCATCATGCCGATGGGCTCCATGTACGGAAGCCTTGAGAACCTCTAAGCACCCATAACTACCGGCTATATATA
>DATMZG010000117.1:0-86065 GCA_035560415.1 Candidatus Acidiferrum sp.
TTTTTGCGGACAAACAGCCTTTTATTACAATTGCATTACATTTTTTTCATTAAATGTTTGATAAACGTTCATTTGACAATTGCACAGAGGGTGAGTATATTATAACAAGACGCATAATATTGGTATTGGAACGACGAGTAAAGACGGCTGATATTGGGAACTGAACTGCAACGGACTGGCGATTCGCGCCGGACAATCCTAAGGTAATGGGGGTCATGTTGTTGAACGGGAACGACAGTTTAAAAGAACCAAAATCCACCCGCGCCAAACATAAAAAGTCGCTGTTGCAACATTTGTGTGCGGTGGCGGGGAATGTCATAAAAAGCATGTACATGACAGGGCTCGTGGTGCTGAGCTTCTTTGAGCGGATTTCGGAATCGGCGGGCTACGCCGTCCGGTGGACAAAGGAATTTATCTACTACTGCCGCTGGCGCTTTTCCAAAAAAGAGCAGGACCCGCCGCCCCGCATCGAAGAGGTGGGGGAGCACCCGCCGCTGCTGCTGGGGGCGGGAGCCGTCGCCGTTCGAATCGAGCGCAAGGTCACGAGCTCCGTCTGCTCGTTTTTAACCGGCCTGCCCACGGAGGAGATCATTTTCCCGGCCGGGGAGGAACAGCGGCACCACTATCTCAGAGCTTTTGCAAGCAGGTGCTTTACGGTCTTTGTGCCGGGAGCCTGCGTGCTGCTGGTTGCGGCGGTGCTCTACTCGGCGAAAGACTACGCACTCGGCGTCAAGGCCTACATCGACGGGGAACAGGTTGCGGTGCTGGCAAGCGAAGAAGAATACGACGCCGTTGCCGACCGCGTTGAGAAATACATTTCCTCCATCACCGGGGAGAGTTACACCATCTCGGCCCAGCCTACCTATCAGATGGTACTGGTGAAAAAGGACGACCTTGGGGTCTACGAGAAGCTCGAGGAGGCGCTGCTGCGCCGGGCCGAAGACGTCGTCGCCCAGAGCTGCGGCCTCTATGTCGACGGGCAGCTTGTCGCCGTAAATTCGGACAAGGAACAGCTTGAGGAGATGCTGGCGGCACTGCTCGAGTCCTACCGGGCGAGCGACTCGGAGGTTGAGCGCATTGAGTTTGTGCAGGACGTGCGAGTTGAGGAGGGGCTACTGCCCCGAAAGCTCGAGAAGTCGGTCTACGACATTCAGGCGCTGCTGACCTCCACAACGGTTCAAGAGCAGGTCTATTCGGTGCAAAAGGGCGACATCATGGGCACCATCGCCCCCCGGTTTGAGATGACGGTGTCCCAGCTCAAGGCCCTCAACCCCGACGTCGACGAGCGCAAGCTCCGGGAGGGCATGCAGCTCACCATTTCAAAGCCGGTCAGCTACATCACGGTCAAATCGGTGCGCACCGTCATCTTTGAGGAGTCCATTCCCTATCAAAACCAGGTCGTCTCTGACGACAGCATGTACACATACGAGCGCAAAATCACCCAGTCGGGCAGACAGGGCACGGCAGAGGTCACGGCGGAGGTCTGCACCATTGACGGGCTTGAAATCAGCCGCCTGGAGCTCGACCGCACGACCGTCGCCGAGCCTGTGACCCAAATTGAGAAGCGGGGCACCAAAACCCCGCCGCCCAAGTCCCCGACCGGCACATTCCGCTCGCCTGTCACGGGCGCCACCGTCACATCGCGTTTTGGCTCGCGCAGAAGCGGGTACCACACCGGAATTGACCTGGCGGTGCCCACCGGCACCACGATTGTCGCGGCCGACGGCGGCGTGGTCACCTTCGCGGGGTGGTCGGGCAGCTACGGGAAACTCATCAAAGTCAGCCACAGCAACGGATATTCCACCTGGTATGCCCACTGCAGCGCCATATTGGTGTCGGTCGGGCAGCAGGTCGGAAAGGGCGAGCCGATCGGCCGCGTCGGCTCAACCGGCAACTCCACCGGGCCGCACCTCCATTTTGAAGTCCGCATAAACGGCTCCGCCGTCAACCCGGCCGGGTATATCGGAAAGTAAAAAGCACATAACATGAGTATAGGCGGCAGACCCCACGGTCTGCCGCTTTTTGGAGGTAACAGATATGAACATCGCGCTTTTGCTGTTTGACGACTTCGAAACCCTCGACCTGATGGGCCCCTGCGAAGTGTTCGGCTTTGTCGACGGAGCTCACCTGCGCTATTTTTCAGTGGCCGGCGGCCCCGTCAAGGCAAAACAGGGGTATGAAGTCCTGACCGAGCCGCTCTCCGCCATGGAAAAGGACTCGGTCTTAGTGGTGCCGGGCGGCATGGGGACGAGGGCGCTTGTCGGGGATGAGGACTTTCTTGCGGCGCTTAAAAACGCGGCGCAAGACGCCTCCTATGTGCTGACTGTCTGCACGGGGTCGGCCATTCTGGCCAAAACCGGCCTGCTCGACGCTCTTGCGGCCACCTCCAATAAGCGCGCCTTCGCGTGGGTCGCGGCGCAGGGCCCGGCCGTGCGGTGGCAGCCCTCGGCCCGGTGGGCGGTCGACGGCAGGTTTTATACGGCCTCGGGCGTATCGGCCGGAACCGACATGGCGCTCGGATTTGTGGCCGACCGCTTTGGCAGGGAAGAGGCGCAGCGAATCGCCAAAATCATGGAGTACATCTGGAACGACGATCAAAATGACGACCCGTTTGCCTTCAAAGGAGAACTATGAGGAGAAAAGCGAACTTCGCGGCGGCAGCCGCCGCCCTTGTCCTTGCGCTTTCCGGCTGTGACGCCTCGGCCCCCGGTGTAGACCCGGACGCACTCTATTATCAAAACGGTGCCCTGGCAGCCGCGCCCCCCGACTTTTCGGAGGACGTCAAAGAGGTTGAAAAATTGGAGGATGGCAGCTCCGAGACCTTTACAGATTATCCCAAGGGCTACCGGCTGACCTTCCCGGCCGGCATGGACTATGACCTGACGCTTGCCGAGTACGTCGTCGTCGCAAAGACAGAGGACTTTGCCTGCACCGTCTCGGTCGAGCGCTCCCCCTATGTCGACGTGGACGGGTATCTCGACTTCTACCAGAACCGGTTTTATACCAACGAGCACTTCAGGGAGCAAAACAACATTGAGCTCTTAGAGGACACGACCATCGAGACCGCCGGGCTCAAAACCCGGCTCATCACGGTCTCGCGGGAGCACTTCGGCGTCTACACTTATGCCTACCAGTACACCGGCGGCCAAAACTATATGCGGTATCTGTTCCAGACAGACAGCTTTGACGAGGACTATGCCGCGGCCTGCCGGGCGGTGCTCGACTCTTATCAGGCCGTTAAAAAGTACGGCGCGCCGGTCTCGACCTTAAAGGGGTGGCCTGCCGCAAACCCGAACTGGAGCCCCGAGACCGCCGCCCTCTATAAGAAATACCAGACCAAGACCGACATCGACTGGGGCATTTTCGCGGCCGACGTCTACGACACCGGCATAAACGAGACCATTCCGGCCATGGAGGAGAAGCTCAGCATCCCCTTTGAAGTCGTGCTCATGTACCAGCAGCTCGGCATTGACGTGCCGGTCGCAGCCCTTCGCAAAGCCCACGACGACGGCAAAATCATTGAGCTCACAATTCAGGTCTCGGCCCAAAACAACGAGGACGTCTACGGCTACACGCCGGTCTTTGATTTGCTCGGGGGCAGCATGGACGAGGACATCCGCCGGCTTGCCGCCCAGATCAAGGACTTCGGGCTGCCCATCCTCTTTCGGCTCAACAACGAGATGAACTCCGACTGGACAAGCTATTGCGGCATCGTCACTTTCTCCGACCCCGAGATTTACAAGGCGGTCTGGCGGCATGTCTATGACATCTTCGAGGAGGAGGGGGTCGACAACTGCATCTGGGTCTTCAACCCCAACGACAACGACTATCCGCCCTCGAACTGGAACAACTTCACGCGGTACTACCCCGGCGACGGCTATGTCCACATGATCGGGGTCACGGGCTACAACACCGGCACCTATTACCGGCATGTCACGGGCGAGACCTGGCGGGAGTTCGACGAGATTTACGGCGAAATTGAGCGCAAATACAGCCAATATTTCAACTGGTTCCCCTGGATGATCACTGAGTTTGGCTCCTCCTCCATCGGCGGGGACAAAGTGGGCTGGATTGACCGCATGTTCGAAAACATCGGCAAGTACGAGAACATCAAGGTCGCGGTCTGGTTCTCCTATGCCGACTTCGACTTGAGGGAGGGCAAAAACGGCGCCGTCGCAAGGCCGTATTGGCTGGACGAAACCCCTGAGACCCTTGCCGCTTTCGCAAGGGGGCGGGCAAAACTGAGAGAGCAGGGTGGGAGCTCCACTTCCCTATACCCGCAGGGGCCCTTTGAGGAGACCGAGTCGGCCTGGCGGGGCGTCGTGATCGGCCGCTTTAAAAAAGAGGACGTCACCTGGCTACTCGGCAAGCCGGACAAGGCGCAGGGCAGAGCCCTGACCTACGGGGACACCGTCTACACGACAGGCGCAGACGGGTATGTCGAAAAAATTGAAATCACGGGCGGGGTCAACACAACCGACCTGCGCGGGGTCAGCGTAGGCGATACGGCGTCCGACCTTGCGGCCAAATTCCCGCAGATTGAGAGTGCCGGGGGGGACGAGATAGCCATCACCGCCACGGAGGGCTCGCCGAGCGTGACCTTTAAGCTCAAAGACGGCGTTGTCGACAGCATTGTGATTGAGAAGTAGAAAGTAAAAACGGGGGCTCCGGTTTGCACCGGAGCCCCTTATGTTTAGAAGAACTTTAAAAGTCGATATGGAATGTCCCGTCCAGCATGCCGGGCACCGAGAAGTGGGAGGTGCAGAGCTTCTCATAGAGCTTCCACTGGGCGGGGACGTCGCCCCCCGTCTCCCGCTCAAAGTAGTCGCCCACCACGTCGCGCGCGTAGTCGTGGGCCACGAAGTGGCCGGCGTCCGCATTGGCAAAGCCCTTGACCATTGCCATGCCCCGGCCCGGCTCGACAAACATGTACTTTTCGAGGAATGCCGCGGCCTCGGTCTGAGACCACTTTCCGTCCCAGACCTTGCGGCTGGCCTCGAGTTTTCCGTAATTTGAAATGTCGATGAACTTGTGCCACAGCGGCATGAGCCCGGCAAGCCCCTTGTCGAGCCCGGCTGCCTCGAACACGACGTCGCGCTCGAACTCGGCCAGCTTTTCCATGGAGTTGTCAAAGCACATGTAGATGGACCGGCGCGCCGAGCCCTCCCAGAAGGCGGAGGACTCGCAGTGCTGCGGGAAAATGGACATCTCGGGGAAACAGGTGTCGATAAAGGACTGGGTGCGCTTCAGGAAGTGATAAATGTGTCCCGGCTCGCACTCGTGGCCGATGCACTCGACAGCCTTTTCCACGGTCCAGTCGTAGTTCAGGTTGTAGTTGCGCTCGTAGCTCACGCGCTCGTAGTCGTAGCCAAACAGCAGGGACAGGAAGACCATGCCCTCCGGCAGCTCTTTGACGCGGGTGCGCATGAGGCTGTAGGGCGGGGTCTCCGGCAGGCGCTCAATGGTCATGTCGTGGAAGTTCTTGGTCAGCTCGGTCATGACCTTCAGCAATTTGTCTTTCGGAATGCGGGTCTTGTCAAGAAAGTGACGGATTTTTTCAAGGTCGCCCTCCGGCCCCGGCAGGGCGGCGCCCATCTCCCGTACGGCGGCGTCGAATTTTGCAAAGTCATATGTGGGCGCCGTCAGGCCGTAGAGCCCCCTCGTCACCTCGTCGTAGGAAAAGCGCTCGCCCATCAGCATGCGGGTGCGGAAATTCAGGTTGAAGACATGGGCCAGCAGGTAGTCCACGCGGGGCATCTCGCAGGGCTGCGCCGTCTCTTTGTAGACGAGAAGGCTTTTAAGCAGGTGGGCGGTGCCGTCACGCGTGTCCTCAAGCGTCTTGCCGTGCTTGGTGTTGCCAATCTCATAGTCGGGAATGGTCTTGTACTCGCGGCTGTACCGCATGGAGGTTCTGCGCCAGAAGGGGCCCTCGGCGTACCAGTTCATGTCCCACAGGTCGTACTTTGTGTTGCACAGCGCATAGTCGATGTATGCGCCGGCGATGGCGTTCAGCGCCGCGTCGGTCATAGTTTCCTTCCTTTCTTCCGCCTTGACGGTTCGGACTCACAAACTAAGTCTAATGCATGATTATTCCGTCTGTCAACCCTGCATTCGAGTTTTTTAAAGAAAATCGGGCCGAGAAAAAGAAAAAATAGTATAGAATGAGATTATAACTGAATTTTTACACGGACTTTACACAGCGCCCGGTCGAGACCGGCGCGCTTGTGTTTTTGTGCCGCATATGATAAAATAAACTGTCATAATGCCAAAGTGAGGAGTGAAACGGGTGGAGCATGAAGTGCGCCGGCTGCTGGACGCCGAAGCGGCGGCCACAGGGCGCAGGCGCAAAGCGCTCATCGAGACGTACGGCTGTCAGCAAAACGGGGCCGACTCCGACCGCATGCGGGGCCAGCTTGTCGCCATGGGCTTCGACCTTGCGGGCGCCCGCGAAGACGCGGATTTAATTCTCTTCAACACCTGCGCCGTCAGGGAGCACGCAGAGCAAAAGCTGCTCGGGAATCTCGGCGCCCTGCGCCACCTGAAAGCCCGCCGGCCGGGACTTGTCATCGCCGTCACCGGCTGCATGATGCAGCAGCCCCACCGTGTGGAGGAGATCACAAAAAAATACCGCCACGTCGACATCGTGCTTGGCACAAACACTTTTTTCAAGCTGCCGGAAGCCGTTCACAGGGCTATGACGGAGGGCGGCCGCACGGCCGAAATCGACGGCGGTTCCCCCGACATCCCGGAGGACATTCCGGTCGCCCGCGAGTCGGGCATCCGGGCCTGGGTCACCGCCATGTACGGCTGCAACAACTTCTGCTCCTACTGCGTCGTGCCCTATACGAGGGGCAGGGAGCGCAGCAGGCCCCCGGAGTATATTGAGGAGGAGGTCAGGGGTCTTGTCAAAGCGGGGTACAAGGACATCACGCTGCTCGGACAAAACGTCAACTCCTACGGCTGGGGGTTTCCAAAGCTCCTGGCCCTGCTTGACGCCATAGAGGGCGACTACCTCATCCGGTTTATGACGAGCCACCCCAAGGACGCCACACCGGGGCTCTTCGAGGCCATGGCCGCTTCAAAGCATGTGGCCCGCCAGCTCCACCTGCCGGTGCAGTCGGGCAGCGACGCGGTGCTCGCGGCCATGAACCGGAGATATACGGCGGAGCACTATCTTGGCCTCGCCCAGAAAGCCCGGGAGCTCATACCCGACCTCACGCTGACAAGCGACATCATCGTCGGCTTCCCGGGCGAATCCGAGGCCGACTTTGAGGCGACGCTTGACTTAATTCGCACCGTCCGGTTTGACTCCCTCTTCACCTTTGCCTACTCGGCAAGACGGGGGACAAGGGCCGCCGACATGGAGGGGCAAATTCCGGCCGAGGTCAAAAAATCGCGGCTCATCGCCCTCATGAAGACTCAGCAGGTCATCTCGGCCGAAAAAAACGCGGCGCTTTTGGGCTGTGTCCAGCGGGTGCTCGTCATGGGGCGAAAGGGTTTCCTTGAAGGGCGCACCGAAGGGGGCAAGCCCTGCTACTTTGAAGGGGACGACGCCCTCATCGGCAGCTTTGTCCCGGTCAAAATCACCATTGCCAAGTCCTTCGTACTATACGGAGAGCTTCAATAAAATTACAGTAAAAAAAGAGAGGTACACGATATGAGCAACGTCACCGAAAAAATCCACGCCCTGGGAGAGGCCATTCAGCAGGACCCCCGCCACATCGCCTGGAAGACCGCCAAGGAGGCCCAGGAGTCCAACGCCGCCCTTCAGGAGAAAATCAACCGCTTTGGCTCGGTCCGGGATCAGCTGATGGAGGCCAATATGGAGCAAAATCGCGACGACGCCAAAATTTCGGCCCTGAGCGACGAGATGCGCGCCCTCTATGAGGAGATCATGGCAAACGAGACCATGGCGTCCTACACCGAGGCCCAGGAGAATTTAAATGAGCTGATGGGCGAGATCAACAACCTCATTCAGTTCTATGTGACGGGCGAGGAGCCCTCCGCCTGCGGCGGCAACTGCGCAGGGTGCGCCGGCTGCAGCGGATTCTAAGAGAGAAAAATACGAAATTTCCTGGCCGGGAGGGACGACATGGACAAGCTGACGCCGATGATGCAGCAGTATATGGAAATCAAGGAGCGCAATGCGGATTACATTCTGCTGTATCGGCTGGGCGACTTCTATGAGATGTTTTTCGAAGACGCCAAGCTGGCGTCAACCGAGCTTGACCTTGTCCTGACCGGCAGAGACTGCGGAATGGATGAGCGGGCGCCCATGTGCGGCGTGCCCTACCACAGCGTCGACGCCTATATCGCGCGCCTCGTGCAAAAGGGGTATAAGGTGGCCGTCTGCGAGCAGACGGAGGACCCCGCCCTCGCCAAAGGCCTTGTGAGGCGCGAGATTGTGCGGCTTGTCACGCCCGGAACCGTCACTGACGACGGCATGCTCGAGGGCTCTAAAAACAACTATCTCGCCGCCGTCCTGCCGGACGAGGCCGGCTTTGCCATGGCCTTTGCCGACGCGTCGACCGGCGAGCTCAGCGCTATGCACCTTTCCGAGGCGGGGAGAGTCGAGGACGAACTGGCCCGGCTCTCCCCCCGCGAGGTGCTGACGGCGGCGGCTTTTCCGCCCCCGCAGGGGCTTGCCGACTTCTGCCGGCGGCAGCTCGGCGCCATATTGACGCCCTTGGGCGGCGACAAAGAGGCGCTGGCCGCGGCCGCTTTCGGCAGATACGGCAAAAATGAGCTGCTGGACAAAGGGATGGACGAGGCCGTCTGCGCCTGCGTCGGGCTTATTGTGGGATACTTGGAGGAGACCCAGCGCACCGGCGAGCTGCGCCTGGGCGAAGTGCGGTTCATCCGGCAGGGCAAGACGACGGGGCTCGACCTTGTCACCCGCCGCAACCTCGAACTCACGGGCACCATCGTCTCGGGGGAAAAACGGGGCTCCCTGCTCGGGGTGCTCGACCACACGAGGACTGCGCCGGGAGCCCGGCTGCTGCGCGCCCGCATTGAGCAGCCGCTGTGCGACATTGCGGCCATCACCCGAAGGCTCGCGGCAGTCGGCGAGCTCAAAGACAATGAGAGACTGCGCGAGAAGCTGAGGCAAATTTTGTCCGAGGTCTGCGACCTCCAGCGGCTTTTGACCAAAGTGGTTTACAAGACGGGCACGGCCAGAGAGCTTGTCGCCATCTCGGCCACGCTGCGCCGGGTACCGGAACTGAGAGAGCTCCTCGCGCCCTGCAAGAGCGTCCTCATCGCCGAGCAGGCGGCGGCACTCGACGCCGCACCGGAACTGACGGCGCGGGTGGGGGCCGCCATTGTCGACGACCCGCCTCTGACGGTCAGAGAGGGCGGCATGATTCGCCGTGGCTACCACCCCGAGGCTGACCGGCTCAAAGACCTCGTCGACGGCGGGCGGGGAAGGCTTGTCGCCATTGAGGCGGGGGAGCGGGAGCGCACCGAAATTAAAAACCTCAAGGTCTCCTACAACAAGGTCTTCGGCTACTACATAGAGGTTTCAAAGGGCAATGTCTCCAAAGTGCCGCCGGACTACATCCGCAAACAGACCCTTGTGAACTGCGAGCGGTACATCACCCCCGAGCTCAAGGAGCTCGAGGGGGAGGTGCTGTCGGCCGGGGACAGGCTCAAGGCGCTCGAGTATGAGCTCTTTTCCGAGGTGCGGGACATGGCGGCCACCTGCGCCGCCCGCATTGTGGGGACGGCGGAAGCCTTAGCCGAACTCGACTGCACGGCGGCCCTCGCCGAGGCCGCGCAACGGCACCGGTACTGCGAGCCGGAAGTCGACATGGGGGACCTCATTGAAATCAAAGAGGGGAGGCACCCCGTCGTCGAGCGCCTGCTCACGGACGCCCTCTTTGTGCCAAACGACACGCACCTCGACTGCAAGGGGGGCCGCATGGCCATCATCACAGGGCCCAACATGGCCGGCAAGTCCACTTACATGCGGCAGACCGCCCTCATCGTGCTCATGGCCCAAATGGGCAGCTTTGTGCCGGCCCAGTATGCCCGCATCGGACTTGTGGACCGCATTTTCACGCGGGTCGGAGCGGCCGACAACATTGCGGGGGGTCAGTCGACCTTCATGATGGAGATGAGCGAGACCGCCCACATCCTCAAAAACGCGACAAAGCGCAGCCTCATCATCTTCGATGAGATCGGCCGCGGCACCTCGACTTTTGACGGCATGAGCATCGCACGTGCCGTCGTCGAGTATGTGGCGGACAGTAAGCTGCTTGGCGCCCGCACGCTCTTTGCCACCCACTACCACGAGCTGACGGCGCTGGAGGGCGAAGTCGACGGGCTTGTCAACTACAACATCGCGGTCAAAAAGCGCGGGGACGACATCACTTTTTTGCGCAAAATCGTGCGGGGCGCCGCCGACGACAGCTACGGCATTGAAGTGGCAAAGCTCGCGGGCGTTCCGGAGCCGGTCATCCGCTGCGCAAAGCGGGTGCTCTCGGAGCTTGAAAGCGAAAAACAGCGGGCGGTCCCCCGCGCCGCCCCAGAGGACGAGCCGGACGCGCAGCTCTCCTTTTCGGCGGGGCCGGCCGGGGCGCTTTGCACCGAGCTTGCCGCCATTGACGTATCCACTCTGACGCCCTTAGAGGCGCTCAACCGGCTGTATGAATTGCAGCAGAGGGCAAATAAATTATGAGTAAAATCCATGTGCTCGACAAACAGGTGGCCAACCTCATTGCGGCCGGCGAAGTCGTCGACCGGCCGGCCTCCATTGTCAAGGAGCTCGTCGAAAATTCCATTGACGCCGGCGCCAGCAGCGTCACGGTCGAAATCAGAGAGGGCGGAGCCAGCTATTTGCGGGTGACCGACAACGGCTGCGGCATGAACGAAGAGGACGCGAGGCTCTCCTTTGCCCGTCACGCCACCTCCAAAGTGAGGCAGGCCGAGGACCTCACGGCCATCGGCACGCTCGGCTTTAGGGGGGAGGCGCTGGCCGCGACCGCCGCCGTCTCCAAAGTGCAGCTGCGCACAAGGGAGCCCTCCGAAGTCGAGGGCACTGAGGTGCTTGTTGAGGGCGGCGCGGAAGTCGCCGTAAACCCATGCGGCTGTCCGCCCGGCACCACCATCATCGTGCGGGAGCTGTTTTACAACACGCCCGCCCGCAGAAAATTTTTGAAAAAAGAGACGACGGAGGCGGCCACGGTCGGCGCGATGGTCGAAAAACTGGCCATGGCAAACCCTGCGGTCGCCTTTGAATACATCAAGGACGGCAAGACCTCCCTGCTGACGCCGGGGGGCGATTTGCGCGCGGCGGCCCGGTCGGTACTCGGCCATGCCGTCGACGCCATGCTGGCGGTCGACGGCGCCTCGGGAGAAATTCAGGTGTCGGGGCTTGTCTCCCCGCCCGAGGCTGCGCGGCCAAACCGGGGCGGACAGCACTTTTTCGTCGGCGGCCGATATATCCGCTCCCGCACGCTCCAAATTGCGGTCGAGGAGGCCGTGGCGGGCCGTGTGCCCGCCGGCCGCTACCCCGCCTGCGTCATTGTCATCGACCTGCCGCCCGAGTCGGTAGACGTCAACGTCCACCCGCAGAAGCTCGAAGTGCGCTTTGCAAACGAGCGGGCGGTCTTCGACGCCGTGTCGGGCTCCGTTCGCAGCGCTTTTGACGGCAGGTCGGCCCCGCCCGAGCTGCGCTTTGCGTCCGCGGGTCAGTCCCTCGCGCACAGCGCCCCGCCGCCCGCCCTGCGAAATGAGCCCATGCCGGACGCTGTCCCGCTCTTTGCGCAAAACCCGCCGCCCGCGGTGCCCGTCTTTGCGCAAGCGGCGCCCCAAACCCGCGCGCCGCGGGGCCGGCTGGACATCGACGCCGCCGACTGGGAGTATGTTCCGCCCAAAAAAGCGGAAGATAGGGAAGAGGAAACCGCCCCGCCGCTGCCCGCACAGGAGGAGCCCGTAAAGGCCGAGGCCTTTGCGCCGGAGGTTCCGATGCCGGAGCCTGCCGATGCGCCGCTGCTCGAAGTGCCAGAAGAGCAAAAGGCGCTCGACATGCCCCCCGCCTTTCGGATGGTCGGGGAGCTCTATCACACTTACTTAATCGTCGAGTTCGAGGATGAGGTCTGGCTTGTCGACAAGCACGCGGCCAAAGAGCGCATGCTGTATGAAGAGCTCCTCAAAGCCGGCGGCGCCATGCCGCAGCGGCTCATGGAGCCAAAGCTCTGTGTCCTGGGCAGGGCCGACACGGCGGCCGCCCTCGAGGGGATGGAGGCGCTTGCCGCCTGCGGACTTGAAATTGAGGCCTTCGGGGACGACACGCTGCTCGTCCGCTCAATGCCGATGGGCATTGACGCGGCACACTGCGAGGAGCTCATCACAGAGCTCTGTGGACTGCTGCGGGAGGGCAGGCGGGAGCCCATTCCGGAGCTCACAAGGCGCATGCTGCACAAGACGGCCTGCGTCGCCGCCGTCAAGGGCGGGGACAGAGAGAGCCCCATGGCGGGCGAAGAGATGGTCAAAGCACTTGTCGCGTTGCCTGAGCTTCGCAGCTGCCCGCACGGGCGCCCCTGCGTGAAACGGCTGCCGAAGTCCTATTTCGAAAAGGAGTTTTACCGCACATGAAGCCACGCGTCCTCGCCGTGGGGGGGCCTACTTCCACGGGCAAGACGGCCTTTGGCGTGCTGCTGGCAAAGACTGCCTGTGGCGAAGTCGTCTCCTGCGACTCCATGCAGCTATACAAGGGCATGGTCATCGGCACCGCAGCTCCGACGCCGGAGGAGACGGGGGGCGTCCTCCACCACATGGTCGGCGTCGTCGACCCGGCTGTCTCATTTTCAGTGGCCGATTACTGCGCCATGGCCGCCCCCATTCTGGCCGACATCCACGCACGCGGCCTTGTGCCCGTCGTCGTCGGCGGCACCGGGCTCTACATGGACTGCCTGCTCTCGGGCATGACCTTTCTCGGGCAGCAGGAGACGGGCGAGGTGCGCCGTCAGCTCTGGGCGCAGGACGGCGAGGCGCTTTGGAAGCGGCTTGCCGAGCTCGACCCGCAGGCGGCGGCCTCCATTCACCCCGCCAATAAAAAAAGGGTCATCCGAGCCCTTGAAGTCGTGCTGACAACCGGCGAGACCATGACGGCAAGGGCCGCCCGCCAGAGCGCGGCCGAGTCGCCCTATGAGGTGACGAAAATCTGCCTTGACCTGGCCGACCGGGAGCTCCTTCGCGCCCGGTGCGAGCGCAGGGTCGACGAGATGATGGAAAAGGGGCTGCTTGAGGAGGTCGAAGGGCTGCTCAAAAAGCCGGGGCTGCGGGCGTCCACCGCGTTTCAGAGCATCGGCTACAAGGAGCTTGCGACATATTTCGACGGAATTCTGCCTTTAGAGCGGGCGGTCGAGGACATTAAGACCGCGACGAAAAAATACGCAAAGCGGCAGCGCAGCTGGTTTCGAAGGGACGGGGCGACCCTTTGGTATTATCGGGACCAACTTTCCGGAGAAGCGATAATCGACGATTTACGACAGCGCAATCTGCTATAATTTTCCCATAATCTGGCAATTATGGGAGGTAAACAATGGAAAGACAGCTGAACATCCAGGATGCGTTTTTAAATCAGGTCAGAAGGGACAAGCAGATCATCTCGATGTACCTCGTCAACGGGGTGCGCGTGGGCGGCGTCGTCCGGGCGTTTGACAGCTATGTGGTGGTGCTGGAGGACAGGGGTTCCCAGCAGGTCATTTACAAGCACGCCATTTCGACCATGATCCCGTCGCTGCCGGTTCAGCTTTTCAAGGCGGAGAATGAACAATAACAGTTCCAAAAAACCCAAAACGAACAGGCTGCTCTATGTGTTTTTGCTTCTGGCGGGCGCTTACATCTCCTACCAGATAGCGGCTTTGACGCGCCCGGATTTTGTGACCGAGACGGCCCTCTCCATGAAAATCACCGACGAAATGCAGGTGTCGGGCTGGTTTTTCCGGGATGAGGAGGTCATCGCCATGCCGCAGGCAGAGGCGCAGTACGTCCGGTACGAGGTCTCCGACTGCGGACGGGTGGCCTCGGGCAGCGTCATTGCGACCCTCTACGAAACGCCTGAGGACACGGCGGCAAGCGCCGAAATTGCGCAGCTGACAAAGACCATCACAAAGCTCGACGCCATGCTCTCCAGGCCCGGAATCGGCATCGGCGAAGTCGCCGAGCTCGACGGCGAAATTTATCAGGCGGTGCGGGACACGGCCGACAGCGCCGCAATCGGCGACCTGTCGGGTGCAGGCGAGACCAAAGAGGAGCTCATTTACCTTCTGACGAGAAGGCAGCTCGCCACCGTCGGCACCGAGCCGACTCAGCGGCTCCTCGACGAGCGGGTGGGGGACAAGTCGAGCCTTTTATCCGCCCTGGGCAAGAGGGGACACAAAGTCACGTCGCCTGCGGCGGGGGCCTTCGTGTCGGTCACTGACGGGTATGAGTCGCGCTTCAACCCCGCCCTCTGCGGGACGCTGACACCGGCAAAACTGCGGGAGATGGCGGCGGCGCCGCCCGCCGACACGGGAAACGCGCTCGGGAAAATCATCAAAGGGTACGACTGGCGGTATGTCTGCATTGTGGGCGACGCCGACGGCAAGCGGCTGACCGTGGGCAAGACCTATCATCTTCGGTTTGGCGGAGACCCCGACAACCCGATTTTGGCGGTGCTTGAAAACGCCGCCTCCTCGGAGCAGGACGGGTATGTGCTGACTTTCCGCTCCAGCCGCACGAGCTCTGCCTGCCTGCTCCAGCGGCAGCAGACGGCCGGCATCATCCTGACCTCCTACGAGGGGCTTTGCGTCAACAACGAGGCCAGGCGCGTCGTCGACGGCGTGACCGGCGTGTATGTGCTGGCGGGCATGGAGATGACCTTCAAACCCATTGAGACGCTCTACACGACCGACTCCTACACCATCGTCAAGTGGGAGCCGAACAAGTCGGGGGCACTGCGGCTCTACGACGAGGTCATCCTGACCGGCAAGGAGATTTACGACGGGAAAATCGTGCAGTAGCACGATATCATAAACAGACATATATATGTGTAATCAGGGAGAATGCGACATGGGAATTTACGACAACGTCATGCGGGTGCGCGAGGGCATTGCGAGGGCGGCGGCCGCCGCGGGCCGGCCGAAGGGGGACATCACGCTGGTGGCCGTCAGCAAGACTTTCGGCGCCGATAAAATCAACGAGGCCGTGGCGGCGGGGGCTTTGGACATCGGCGAAAACTATGTGCAGGAGTTCACGGAAAAACTCCCCCAAATCGATAAGTCGGCAACGCTGCATTTCATCGGCCATCTGCAATCGAACAAAGTGAGACATGTCGTCGGAAAAGTGAAATATATCCAGTCCTGCGACCGCATGTCGCTGGCCGGGGAAATTGAGCGGCAGGCCGAAAAGCTCGGCATTGTTCAGGACGTTTTAATTGAGGTCAACGCCGGAAACGAGGCCTCCAAGAGCGGCGTTTCCATCGAGGGGGCGCAGGACCTCATTTTTCAGCTCGGGGAGCTGCCCCACATCCGGGTTTGCGGGCTCATGGCCATTCCACCCCACAATGACGACCCCGCGGCCTCCCGCCTTCATTTTGAAAGATTATATCACTTGTTTCTTGACATAAGGGGCAAAAAAACGGATAATAGTACTAATCAAATGTCAATTCTGTCAATGGGCATGTCCGGCGATTATGAAGAGGCGATTCGGTGCGGCTCGAATATGGTTCGGGTCGGCACTGCCATATTCGGACAGAGGACTTATACGAAATAGGTATTTATACGAAGTAGAAACCACACGAAACTTAAGTTTGGAGGACGACAATGGGACTTCTCGATAAGCTGAAAGATCTGATTGGATCAGAGGATGAGGAATATAACGAAGATGAGGACTTTTTTCCGCCCGACCGCGCCGAGACTAAGGGGGGGAGCGAGCCCATCATTCCCGAGATGAAGGAGGATAAGAAGCTGTCGGTCGTGGATAGTAAGAAAGCGGGCAAGGTTGTCAACATACATACGACGGCCCAGCTTCAGGTCATTCTGGTCAAGCCGGAGCGGTTTGACGATGCCGTCAGCATCGCCGACCACCTGCTCGACAAGCGCACCGTCGTCTTAAATCTCGAATCGACCAACAAGGACGTCAGCAGGCGGCTGGTCGACTTCCTCTCGGGCGTCGCCTACGCCGGCGGCGGCCAGATTAAAAAGGTCGCCAACAGCACCTTTATCATCACCCCCTACAATGTCAACATCATGGGGGACCTCATTGACGAACTCGAATCCACCGGGGTGTTTTTCTGATGCTCGCAAGACTGCTCGTCGCCGCAAGCTGGCTCATCAGCATCATACAGTGGGCACTTGTCGTGCGCGCCATCGTCTCCTGGTTTCCCACCTTTCCGCCGTCACAGGCCATTTATCAGGCCCTGTGCGTGCTGACCGACCCCATTGTGGCGCCGATCCGCGCAGGCCTGCGGAAAGTTCCGCAGCTGTCGCAGCTGCCCATCGACCTGTCGGTGCTCTTTGCCTATTTCGCGCTTGAACTGGTTCGAATTTTGCTCTTGTAACGTCCTTTAATGCGGGCAAAGCCCCGCGCCGCCAAAAAGAAAGACTGCGGCGGCAAAAGTCGGCGCACCTCTGGGCGCGCCACTTTGGCAAACGAATAAGACGGAGGGGGTACAACATGCTTACGCCTACGGAGCTGAAGTCCAAGCAGTTTTCGAGGTCGCTTTTCGGCGGTTATTCCATGTCCGACGTGGACAGACTTCTCGACATACTGACTGTGGACTACGAAAAGCTGTATACCGAAAACGCGGAACTGAACAAAAAAGTGGAAAAGCTGCTTGACCGCCTCGAGGCTTATGAGGAGCAAGAGGAGTCCATCAAGGCGGCCATTTTAAACGCGCAGCGCATGTGCGACACCATTGTCAAGCAGGCGGGCCAAAAGGCCGAACTCATTGAGATAGACGCCAAGGCCAAAAGCGATAAAATCATGAAGTCAGCCGAGGAGACCGTGAAAATCAAAGAGCAGGAGCTCGACACTCTCCAGGCCGAAGCCGGGAAATTCCGCGAGAGGCTGGTCTCGATATACAGGGAGCATCTGGCCCTCATCACGGCGCTGCCGGTCTATGTGGAGGAAAAGCCGGCGCAGCTCGAGTCTTCACTGAGCGACTCCGACGCGCCGCAGTCCGAGGGGGACGAGGGCGAGAGGTCCGAGTCCGGCACCGCAGAGCCTTCGCAGCAGACTTTTGAGTTTGAACCGGAGGACGCGTCAGAAGAAACCGACAGCGAGAAGACGATGGTCTTTGAGCGTGTGTTCGATGGGCAAGAGCCCCTCGCGGGAGAGGGGGCGATACCCCCGACGGCAGCTAATCAGCCGCGTCCCATTGCGACTGACGTCGTGGAGCTCATGGCGGAAGAGGAGACCGAGGGGTATGACGAGATGACCCACCTCACGCTGGAGGACTCGCTGCAATTCGGCCCCGATTTCGATATTGTCACCGGTAAAAAAATAAACAAAGGAAATGGCTAATGGATTACAATAAGACGATCAATCTTCCGAAAACGGAATTTTCCATGCGGGCCGGGCTCCCCAAAAAGGAGCCCGAAATTCTCGAAAAATGGGCGCAGATGAAGGTCTTCGAGGGCATCATGGAGAAAAACGAGGGCAGGCCCCTCTATATCCTGCACGACGGCCCGCCCTACGCCAACGGCGACATCCATCTCGGCCACGCGCTCAACAAGAGCCTCAAGGACTTTGTCGTGCGCAGCAAGAACATGATGGGCTTCAAGTCGCCCTACGTCCCGGGCTGGGACACCCACGGCCTGCCCATTGAGAGCCAGGTCATCAAGAAATACGGCAGCGAGGTCATCAAGACCTCGCCGGTCGAGTTCCGCAAGGCCTGCCGGGAGTTTGCGCTCTCCTATGCCGCAAACCAGAGCACACAGTTCCAGCGGCTCGGAGTTTTGGGCGAGTGGGATAAACCCTACCTGACCCTTGAGCCCGAGTTTGAGGCCATGCAGATTCGGGTTTTCGGCGAAATGGCCAAGAAGGGCTATATTTACAAGGGGCAAAAGGCCGTCTACTGGTGCCCGCACGACGAGACGGCCCTGGCCGAAGCTGAAATCGAATACCACGACGACCCCTGCACCGCCGTCTTTGTGCGCTTCCCTCTGAGGGACGACAAGGGCAAAATTTTTGCGGCCACAGGGCTCAAAGAGGTCGACGTCATCATCTGGACGACGACAGTCTGGACCCTGCCGGGCAATCAGGCTATCTGCCTCAACCCCGACCTCGAATACTCGGTCATGGAGAAGGACGGCCGCGGGTATCTCCTGGCAAGCGAACTGGCCGATGAGGTTTTGAAGCTGGGCGGCATTGAGGGCGCCAAGGAAGTCCTGCGCATGCAGGGCAGCGAGTTCGAGTATATGGTCGCCTGGCATCCCTTCATGGAGCGCGACTCCCTCATGATTGTGGGTGAGCACGTCAACCTCGACGCCGGCTCCGGCTGCGTCCACACGGCTCCCGGTTTTGGCCAGGAGGACTTTGAAATCTGCAAGAATTACGAGGGCATACCGGTCAACGTCTGCGTCGACGGCAAGGGCGTCATGACCGAGGCGGCGGGCCCTGTCTGCGCCGGCCTTTCGACCGACGACGCCAACCTCGCCATTTTGAAGCACATGCAGGCCACCGGCTCCCTCTTCCACAAGCACAAAATTCTCCACCAGTACCCCCACTGCTGGCGCTGCAAGAACCCCATTTTGTTCCGTGTCACCGAGCAGTGGTTTTGCTCGGTCGACGGGTTCAAGGAGGCGGCGCTCGAGGCCATCAAGACCGTCAAGTGGTATCCCTCCTGGGGCGAGGAGCGCATCACCTCAATGGTGCGGGACCGCAGCGACTGGTGCATTTCCCGGCAGCGCCTCTGGGGCGTCCCCATTCCGATGTTCTACTGCAAAAAGTGCGGCAAGGCCGTCATTGATGATATCACGGTCGACGCGGTCGCGAAGCTGTTTGAAAAAGAGGGCAGCGACGCCTGGTACGCGAAGTCTGCCGATGAGATTCTGCCAAAGGGCTACACCTGCGCCTGCGGCGGCACCGAGTTCACCAAAGAGACCGACATCATGGACGTCTGGTTTGACTCGGGCTCCAGCCACGCCGCCGTGCTTGAGACCAGAGCCGACCAGCGGTGGCCTGCCGACATGTACCTTGAGGGCAACGACCAGCACCGCGGCTGGTTCCAGTCGTCGCTCCTGACCGCGGTCGCCACCCGCGGCGCCGCCCCCTACCGCGAGGTGCTGACATGCGGCATGGTGGTCGACGGCGAGGGCAAGAAAATGAGCAAGTCGCTCGGAAACGGCATTGCGCCGGAAGAGGTCATCTCGCAGTACGGCGCCGACATTCTGCGCCTCTGGGTCGCCTCGGCCGACTACACCGACGACATGCGCATCTCCCCCGAAATTCTAAAACAGCTCTCCGAGATTTACCGCAAAATCCGCAACACGGCGCGGTATATCCTCGGCAACCTCTACGACTTCGACCCGGCTGCCGACACGGTGGCCTATGAGGAGATGACGGAGCTCGACAAGTGGGCCTTAGTGCGCTTAAACGAAGTCGTCGAAACCGTCAATAAATCCTATGACAACTACACCTACTACCTCATTTTCCACGCCATTCACAACTTCTGCGTCGTCGACATGTCGAACTTCTATCTCGACGTCATCAAGGACCGGCTCTATTGCGAGGACGCCAAGGGCGAACTTCGCCGCTCGGCCCAGAGCGCAATGTACAAGATTTTGAAGGCCATCACCCTCATGCTGGCCCCCATCCTCTCGTTTACGGCCGAGGAGATCTGGCAGTCCATGCCGCACGACGGCGGGGCCGACCCGCGCAGCGTCAACTACAACGACATCCCGAAAGCCGAAAAGCTAAAGGGCGTCGACATGGACAAGTGGGAGAAAATCCTCGCGCTTCGCGACGAGGCCAAGAAAGCCCTTGAAGACAAGCGGCTTGAAAAGGTCATCGGCTCCTCCCTCGACGCCAAAGTCGTGCTGACAAGGGACGCCGACTACGATTTTGTCAAGTCGGTGGAGGCCATGCTGCCCACCCTCTTCATCACTTCGCAAGTCGAGGTGAAAAAGGGCGAGTCCGCCTGTGAAGTGCTTGAGGCGGTCGGGGAGCGCTGCGAGCGCTGCTGGACCCACAGCAAGACCGTGGGCGAGAACCACGAGCACCCCACCCTCTGCGCACGCTGCGCCGCCGTCGTGGAGCGCCATGGCGTATAGGGGACGCAGGAATAAGGGCCGCGTTCTCAGCGGCGCCCTCATCGCAATCGGGGTTGTCCTGCTCGACAGGGTCGTCAAACTGTGGGCGGCGGGTCCCTTAAAGGAAAGCGGCTCCATTCCCCTCATCAAAAACGTCTTTCATCTCACCTATGTGGAAAACCGCGGCGCCGCCTTCTCGATGCTGGCGGGCCACAGGTGGCTGCTCATCGGCATTGCGGCCGTCACGGTCACGGCCATCATCTATGCGTTTTGTTCCCGCATGTACGCCCATCCGCTGACCGACATCTCGTTTCCGCTCGTGGTCGGCGGGGCCATCGGCAACCTGTGGGACCGGGTGACGCTTGGCTACGTCGTCGACCTCTTTGACTTTCGGCTCATCAACTTTGCCGTCTTCAACGTGGCCGACGTCGCCATCACGTGTGCCGCCGGCCTGCTCATGCTCTATGTCGTACTGACAGCGAAAAATGGATAATGGACAGTAAAACAACCGAAATCATAACCGAAACCAGACTGGACGTCGCCGTCGCCGCGCTGCTTGAAATAAGCCGCGCGGCGGCGCAGCGTCTGATCGTTGAAGGTATGGTGACGGTGAACGGCAAAGCAGCCCAAAAGGCCGGGTTGAAGCTCTCGCCCGGCGAGGTCATTGAGGCGGCCCTCCCGCCGCCCGCGCCGGACAGGGCAAAGCCGCAGGACATTCCGCTCACCATTGTCTATGAGGACGCGGCGCTGCTCGTCGTCGACAAGCCGCGGGGTCTTGTGGTCCACCCGGCCGCCGGAAACCCGGACGGCACCCTGGTCAACGCCCTCCTGCACCACTGCGGGGACAGCCTTTCGGGCATAAACGGGGTCATGCGCCCCGGCATCGTCCACCGCATTGACAAGGACACCTCGGGGCTGCTCTTGGTCGCCAAGACAGACGCCGCCCACCGCTCCCTTGCGGCCCAAATCGCCTCCCACAGCCTGCTTCGGGCCTATGTCGCCCTCGTCCATGGGCATTTGAAGGAGCTTCAAGGCGCCGTCGACGCCCCCATTGCGAGAAACCCGCACCGCCGCAAGGAGATGGCGGTCGTACCGGGGGGCCGCAGGGCCGTCACCCACTACAAGGTGCTCGAGGAGTACGAGGGCTTTTCGCTCCTCGAGTGCCGGCTTGAGACCGGGCGCACCCACCAGATTCGGGTGCACATGGCCCACTTAGGCCGCCCTGTCGTCGGCGACCCCGTCTACGCGAAGGACACACCCGACCTCGGCGGACAATTGCTGCACGCCGCCCGCATCGGCTTTCGCCACCCCGTCACCGGTCAGTGGTTGGAATTTTTGTCGCCGGTGCCGGCCTATTTTTCGCAGTACTTGACAAAACTGCGTTCCCGCAATATAATAGAGTGTAGTTCAATTGAATACCTTCAAGGGGTGCCAAGAGGCTGAGAACGGTTTTTTAAACCGTAACCCTCCAACCTGATCCGGGTAATGCCGGCGTAGGGATGAGAGATAGCAGGCGCGCCCGAAGGAGGGTGGCGCCGCTTTTTTATGCGGACAGCCGCCCCCAACCTGACCGATGCAACCCATACCCGTTTTTCAGGGGCGAAGCCGCCCCGGGGCGTCGTTGGCTGCCCTTGAAGGGCGCCAGCCCGTCTGCGGGCCGCCGCCTTGCCCCAAGACGGCTTTATCCCCTGAAAAATCTCCGACTTTCGCAGGAGCGGATTTTTGTGTCAGGCGAAATTTCCTGATGCCGGCGGGCTGACGTCCGCCAAAGAGGAAAATGAAGCATGGCGCGAAGAGCGGCCCTGCGAAGGCGGGCCCCGGTTACATTGGTCAGGTCCAATCGGAAAGGAGAACTCTTTATGAATCAGGCACAGACAAGCAAAACCCGCATCCTCGTGGAGTGCGGCATCATGATGGCATTTTCCATGGCGCTCTCCTATGTGAAAATCTGGGAGATGCCGATGGGCGGCTCGGTCACGGCCCTCTCCATGCTGCCCCTCGTGCTGCTCGGCTATAAGTACGGCCTCAAGTGGGGGCTGACGGCCGGCGTCGCCTTCGGGCTGATGCAGCTCATGTTCCAGGCCAACTACCTCGTCGGCCTCTCGGCCTTCTCGGTCGTCGTCGCCGTCTTTTTCGACTACATTTTCGCGTTTGGCGCCCTGGGGCTTTCCGGCCTCATGAAGGGCAAAAAAGGCGGCTTTGCGGCCGGCGCCGCAATTGCGGTCTTCGCCCGCTTCCTGTGCCACTTCGTCGTGGGCTTTGCGGTCTGGGCGGCCTTTGCCGACCAGGTGGCCCTCGAGGGCATGAACCCCGTGCTCTATTCCTTCCTCTACAACATCACTTACATGGGCCCCGAATTCATCACGACGACGGCCGCGGCCTTTGTCATGCAAAAGTCGGCGCTCTCGTCGTTTCTCAAGGTCCCGGGCGGCATGGCCGCTCCCCAAAACTAAATCACAGGCACAGCTCCATAGATGTATTTTTGGACTGCGGCAGCGGACAAAGGCAGGCAGGGCATTTCGCCCGCCTGCCTTTCAGGCTGTCAAAAAAGTTACTTTGACAGCCTGATTTTCCCGGCCCTCCGAAAGGCCGGGAAAATGTGTGTAAAATCCTTATTTTTTAAGCATGTTTAAAAAATAAGGTCCATTAAATGCCGCCCGCGAGCGCGAATTCACTTCGCGCGGCAAAGGCACCGCTCACTTGGCGGAAAACCCCCAGGTTTTTCGACACTCTGCAAAAGCGGCACGACTTTAAGTCGTGCCGCTCTTTGTGACTCATGGTATAAAGACAAGTTCAAAGGGCTCAAAGCCGGCCGCCGAGAGGGTGTAGGTCTCCCGCACGGCAGTGACATAATAGACCTCCCCGCCGTCCCCCGTGGGAATGGCCAGCATGTCCGACATGCCGAGTGTCCGCCCCTGCCGCATGTAGAGCTTTGCGGCGGCCTCCTTGCGGGTCCAAAGCGTGAAGAAGTCACCGGTCTCTTCCTCGGGGAATTTTTTGGCGACGTTGCGATACAGCGGCCGGTGGACTTCAAGGTCGACCCCGCAGGGGAAGGGGGCCCTCAGCACCGCGACATATCCGCCCGAGTGGGAGAGGCTGACGAAGGGGGAGCCAAATTCAAAAGTTTCGCCGAACAGGGTTTCCACCGCCTCGTGGGAGGGGTGTTTCTCTCCGCAAAAGCCGAGATAGAGGTTTGCTTTCATATCAGCTCAAAGTCGATTCGGCGGCTGACATAGTCGGCCGCGACAAGCCGCACGCTGACGGCCTGTCCGAGCCTGTACCTGCGGCCGGTGCGGGAACCGGTGAGGGTTTTTGCCACTTCGTCGTACTCGTAGTAGTCGTCCGGCAGGTTCGTGATGTGGACAAGCCCCTCGACGGTGTTTTCGAGCTCAATGAAGAGACCGAAGGGCGCGACGGTGCTGACGACCCCGTCGAACTCCTCTCCGATGTGTTCCATCATGAGCAGGCACCGGTACATGTCCTCAATGTCCCGCTCGGCCTCGGTCGCCCGCTGCTCGCAGTCGGTGGCCTGCTCGGCCTCGGCCGGGGCGGCCGTCGCCATGACCGAGAGCTGCTTGTGGGCGCCCTGCTGGAGATAGCCCAAGGCCCTGTGGACTAAAAGGTCCGGATAACGGCGGATGGGGGAGGTGAAGTGACAGTACATGGCGGAGGCAAGGCCGTAGTGGCCGAGGTTATCGGCGCTGTACTTGGCCCGCATCATGGAGCGGATTAAAAGCCGCGTGATGAGCTGTTCGTAGGGCTTGCCTTCGACGGCCTTGGCAATGCGCTGGTACTCCTCCGGCGGCAGGCGGCCCTCGCCGTCAGGCTTCGCGTCGACGCCTAAGGCGTGCAGCGTCGCGATGACGTCGCCCGCCCGGTCGGGGTCGGGGCGCTCGTGAATGCGGTAAATGCAGCTGGCCTTGTGCTCAGTCAGGTGGGCGGCGACGGCCTCGTTTGCCGCCAGCATAAATTCCTCAATCAGCCGCTCGGTGACCCCGCGCACCCGCGCCGTCACCGAAATGGGCTTTCCGGTCTCGTCGAGGGTGACGACCGGCTCGATGCTCTCAAAGGCCATGGCCCCGCGGGCCATGCGCCGGGCGTTTAAAGCCTCGGCCAGCGGCAGCATCTCACGCAGCGCCGGCAGCACTTCACGGTATTTTTCAGCGGTGGTTTCGGCCCCCTCCAACAGCGCGTTGAGCTCCTCGTAGACGCACCGGCGATGCGAGCGGATGACCGAGCGGTAGATGTCTCGGCCCACAGGCTCGCCCTTCGGCGTCAGCTCAATGTCGCAGGTCATGGCAAGGCGCGGGACCTCCTCGCGCAGCGAGCACAGGTCGTCCGACAGGGCGAAGGGCAGCATGGGCACCACTTTGTCCACAAAGTAGACCGAGGTGCCTCTGGCCTTGGCCTCGCCGTCAATGTCGCTGCCGGGGCGGACGTAGTGGGAGACGTCGGCGATGTGGACGCCGAGCCGCAGGTTGCCGTTTGGCAGCTTTTCAAGTGAGATGGCGTCGTCAAAATCCTTGGCGCCCGCCCCGTCAATTGTGAAAATGAGCTTGTCTGTCAGGTCCCGGCGCTCTCCGGGGTCGGACATCTCGCCGGCCGCGCGCATGCGCTCGGCGGCGTCGACGGCCTCTTTGGGGTAATCGGTGCGGATGCCGTGGAGCAGCAGCAGCGCCTCGTAGTTGGGGGCGAATTCATCGGCCGGGCCCAGCACCCGCTCAATGACGCCGCCGGCACCCGTGCGCCCCTCGGGGTAGCGGGTGACGCGCAGCGCCACTTTGTCGCCGGCCCCGGCCCCTAGGCCCTTGCCCAGCACCTGAATTTCCATGCCGACCGTGGCGTTGTCGGGCACGACGGCAAGCCCGCGGCCCCGGGCCTCGGCGCGGCCGATGACCCTCGTCACCCCGCGCGCGATAATGCGGACAATTTCACCCTCGGCGGCCCGCCCGCCCTCGGCCGGGCGAATTTCGCGGGCCTCGACCGTGTCGCCCCCCATGGCGCCCTTGGAGCGGTTGTCATAGATGAACATGCGGCGCACACCGTCCGACACAAAGCCAAACTCCCGGGAGGTCCCCTCATATTTGCCGATGAGCGGGGGATTGCCCTTGACCGGCGTCCCCTTGCCCTTGACGGGGGCCTCTTTCGGGCGGGCGGCGGCCCTCACCGGTCCGCTCTTTTTATGGGGCGTAAACTTTGCGGCATTTTGTTTTTTGGGCCTGCGGGCAGGCTGCCGCCCGCCCTTCATCTGGCGCTCCATTCGTCGACGGCAGCGTCGGCCGCCTTTTGGGCGGCAAGGCAAAAGGCGGGGTCGAGCGTCAGCGAGCGGGGACCGGCCTCCGGAGTCTCCCACGCCGCTTCAAGCGGCGCAGCGGGGTCGTAAGTCGGGGCCGTGAAAGTGAAGGCGGTCGGCAGTCCCACGGCCGACGCCCCTGTCAGCGTGACGAAGAAGACGCAGGCTGAAAGGTAGGCCCCCATCGGCGAGGTGTGCTCGCCGTCCTTATAATACAGCGCATACCGGTCCCGCAGCGCCGCCCAGGCCCTGCCGACCGGCGCCAGCAGCATATCCCGTTCGTGGGCCAGCTTCTCGTAGGCCTCGCAGATGACGGTGTGACCGTCCGGGTTGTTTTTCTCGCTCCAGCACTGGTAGGCCACCGGCTTTGACTGGGACAGCGCCGTCATGTTGAGAATTTTATCTGTCTCCTCAAAGAGGTTTTGCACGCCGGGGAAGGGGTGGGCGGTGTGCTGCAGCACGACATAGTCGTACCGGCCGAACAGAATATTGTACCGCACGTCAAACTCGTGGGCGTGCCAGCCAAGGCCTCTGCCACCCGAAGTGTTCTGTACGGCGTCAATTTCTACGCCGCGGGATGCCGCAAGCTGCCGCAGCAGCTCCGGCATGTCGTTGACAAAGGTGTGGCTGTTGCCGATGAACAGGACTTTCATGGAGACCTCCTTACTAGGTTGTGAGCACTTAAATAGAGTATGGACCGTTTCAAACGAGGAAATCATGAAAATATGCCAAAACGGCAAATTTACATTTGCAAATTTGCCGGGCTACTCCATATACAGGTCGGCGAGCACGATAAGTCTGTCGACGACCGCCTCTCTGACCGATTTTGGGGAGAGCACTTTGGCGCCCGTGACAAGGACGAGCTCGACAAGCTCCTCAAAGGGGGCGCAGACCGTCACCCGCCGGCCGCCCTCGGCCGGCTCAGACGCGGGGCCGTAGGGGGCAAACCGCACTGCGGCTGTTTCGGGGCAGAGCAGCGTGGCCGTGACAGGCGATGCCAAGAGGGCCTCAAGCAGCGCCGCCCGCTCGTCCGGCGAAAACCGGCGTCGGCCGGCCACCCGGACAACCCCCTCCATGGGGCCCGTGAGCACTGAGCAGGGGGCGCCGGCAGCGGTTTCGGCGGCAAGCCGTATGCCGCCCGCTGTCCGGTAGAGGGCGCAGGGCCGAAGCGTCGCCCCCTTGCCCCGGGGGCGGTAGCCCGTAAAGGCCCAGGCGGGGCACTCAAAGGAGACGCGGTCGCCGGCCTCAATGGCCAGAGCCAGCAGCGAAAGCTTATCGGTGTCGGCGGCTTGTCCCCGGGGCCCGAGGGCCGCACAGGCCGCCCGTGCGGTGGGGGAGATGAGCTCATCGGTAAGCGAAATGCCCGAGAGCGCCGCGGCGACGGCCGTCCCGTCGGGCAAGGGTCTGCCTGCGAGATAAGCGCCGCCCTCAAGGCCGATTTCGACCCCGAGCTCCGAGAGCGCCGCAAGGTTGCGGGCCACCGTCTTGCGGTCGACCGTAAGGCCGTAGTCCTGTTTGATGAGCTCGGCAAGCTCGCCCTGCGACAGCCGGTGCCCCGGGTCGGTGTACCGCTCAAGGACGCTTTTGAGGCAGAGGATGATCTGTTTTTTGCCGCCGGCGGCGCACATGGGTCTCCCTCCTTTGCCGTGTTATTTAGAGCACCGGGCGGGGAAAGCCGCACCGCACTTGCAGGCGGCAAAAAGCCCGCCGCGGGAATATGCGCGAAAATCAGTATGCCTTGCCCCAGACGACCATGGTCCTGGCGGGTTTGCCGCAGATGGGGCAGACGTCGCCCAAATGCTCCTGGGCAAAGGGCATGCAGCGGCTCGAAAGCCCCGCGACCTCTTTGACGCGCTCCTCGCAGGCCGCGTCGCCGCACCACATGGTCTTGATGAAGACGCCGTCGCCCGCCATTTTCGCCATCTCCTCAAGCGAGAAGGCCGTGCGGGTGCGGGCCTCGCGGTTTTGCAGCGCCTTGTCGTAAATGCGCGCCCGGAAGGCTTCGAGCATTTCGGGCAGCTTGTCTACAAGCTCAGCAAGCGGCACCGCCGTCTTGGAGCGGTCGTCTCTGGCGACGACGACGCACTCGCCCTTTTCAATGTCGCGGGGGCCCAGTTCAAGGCGCAGCGGCACGCCCTTCATCTCGTACTCGGCAAACTTCCAGCCGGCCGAGTTGTCGCTGTCGTCGAGCTTGGCCCGGATGCCGGCGGCTTTGAGCTGCGCCGTGACGTCTTCGGCTTTTTCCAGCACGCCGCCCTTGTGGGCCGCAATGGGGATGACGACGACCTGGACGGGCGCGACGGCCGGCGGCAGCACAAGGCCGTTGTCGTCGCCGTGGGTCATGATGATGCCGCCGATGATGCGGGTCGACAGACCCCACGAGGTTTGGTGGGGGTACTGCAATTTGTTTTCCTTGTCGGTGAAGGTGATGTCAAAGGCGCGGGCAAAGCCGTCGCCAAAGTAATGGGAGGTACCCGACTGCAGCGCCTTGCCGTCGTGCATCATGGCCTCGATGGTGTAGGTCGCCTCGGCGCCGGCAAACTTCTCCTTGTCGGTTTTGCGGCCTCTGATGACCGGAATGGCGAGCTGCTCTTCGGCGCAGTCGGCGTAGACGTGCAGCATCTGCTGGGTTTCAGCTTCGGCCTCCTCGGCCGTCGCGTGCATCGTGTGGCCTTCCTGCCACAAAAACTCCATGGTTCGAAGGAAGGGGCGGGTGGTCTTCTCCCACCGCAGCACCGAGCACCACTGGTTGTAGAGCTTGGGCAGGTCGCGCCAGGAGTGGATGATATTGGCAAAGTGGTCGCAAAACAGGGTCTCGGAAGTCGGCCGCACACAGAGCCGCTCGGCCAGCTCCTCGCCGCCGCCCTGCGTGACCCAGGCCACTTCGGGCGCGAAGCCCTCGACGTGGTCCTTCTCCTTTTGCAGCAGGCTTTCGGGGATGAGGAGCGGCATATAGACGTTCTCGTGGCCGAGCCGCTTGAACTCGGCGTCGAGCAGCTTCTGGATGTTCTCCCAGATGGCGTAGCCGTAGGGGCGGATGATCATGCAGCCCCGCACGCTCGAATATTCGGCGAGCTCCGCCTTGCGCACAATGTCGGTATACCACTTGGCGAAATCCTCGTCGCGCGAGGTAATTTCCTGGACCAGTTTTTCCTCTTTCATTGAAACCACCTATTTTTTTATGATTCATGTCAGAATATTCTACCACATCGCCATAAGGCGTGCAATTGCTTTTTTGTCCCGATTTCGGTATAATAACCGCAATAGACCGACTTTTTGAAAGCCGGGTGGAAGCTTAAAACAGAGGGGAGGCGCGCCGGTGACCCGACGGCAGACACTTTTACAGGCCTACAATTTCCGCGATTTAGGCGGATTTCCCGCAAAGGGCGGCGTCACCCGCTTCGGGCGGGTCTGGCGCACCGACCTGCTCGGCATGCTGCCCGACGCCGACATCGAGACCGTCAAAGCCGCCGGTATTGGGACGGTCATCGACCTGCGCTCGGCCGACGAGCTGGAGCGCGTGCCCCCCTCGTTTGAGAATGTCCCCGGCATCGACTACGTCAACATTCCTCTTTTAGGGGACGCGCCACTGGGCGACGCCCTTGACGAGTGCGTGCGGACTGCCGACTCCTTTGAGGCCAGTCTGACCGTGCTCTATAAGACCATGGCCGACCGGGCGCCCCGCCGCTTTGCGCAAGTTTTCGAGGCGCTGGCAAAGGGGCTCGCGAAGGGCGGAGTCGCCTTTTACTGCACGGCCGGCAAGGACCGCACCGGCATGATTGCGGCCCTGCTGCTGCTCGCCTGCGGCGTGGCGCGGGCCGACGTCGTCGCCAACTACCGCATCACGGCCGCCTATCTGCGGCCCAAAATCGCCCACCTCACAGCCGACTCCCCCCTGCGGCCCCGTTCGCTCATGCGCAGCGACCCCGGGACCATTGAGGCGTTCCTCGACTATCTCGATGAAAAACATGGCGGCGCTTTGAACTTTTTGAAGTCGGCGGGCCTTGCCCCCGAAGTGTTGACCGCCCTCCGGGAGGAGCTGGTCGAGCCCTATGACGAAGAGGGGCGCACCGTCACCCCCCTGCGCCGGCTGCCCTTAAAGTCGGTCTACAACTTCCGGGACCTCGGCGGCTACCCCGCAAAGGGCGGCCAGACCCGGTACAGAAAGCTCTGGCGCTCGGATTTTCTGGGGCTTTTGCCCCCGGAAGACATCGAGGCGATTCGTGCAGCCGGCGTCGCCACCGTCATCGACCTGCGCTCTCCGGACGAGCTGGCGCGGGTCAAAAGCGACTTTGCGGATTTGGCGGGCATTGACTATGTCAACGCCCCGCTGCTGACGATGCAGCTCAAAAAGGAGTTTATACCGGGCGACTGCTACGAAGAAAGCGAGCGGGAGCTCTTTTACGTCACGATGCCCGCAAGGGCCAAAGACAACATCGCCGCCGCCGTCACGGCCATGACAAAGGCGCTTGAACGGGGCGGGGTCGTGTTTTTCTGTGCCGCGGGAAAGGACCGCACCGGCGTGCTGGCGGCCTTGCTGCTGGCGGTCTGCGGTGTCGGGACATCCGACATTGCGGCCGACTACGAGGTGTCGGCCACGCTGCTCGCCCCCAAATGCGCCGCCCTGCCCGAGGGCTCGCCCCTCATCCCGAAACACCCCTACCAGAGCCTTGCCGAGACCATGGAGGACTTTCTCGCCCGCATCGGGGACGTGCGGGCGTACCTGCTTGAGGCCGGGGTGGCCGAAAAGACGCTCGACGACTTAACCCGGCTGCTGGTGGCGCCATAACCGAGACACCGGGCCTGCGGCCCCGAACACATAAAATCACACCTTTTAAGGGGGTACACAGATGAAAATATACCTTGTCGACGAGGCAAAGCTGCTTCCGGAGAGTTGCGAGATTGAGCGCCGGGAGCTGCAAGCGGTGCTCGGCCCCTGCGAGGTCGTGTGCTATGCGTTTGAGACCTGTGAGAAAATGCGCCGGGACTTGAAGGACGCCGACGGCATCATCACCGGTTTTCAGCACATCGGGGATGAGGACATGGCGGCCATGCCAAGACTTGCGGCCATTTCGGTCTCGGCCACGGGATTTGACTGCATTGACACCAAGGCCGCGACCGACAGAGGCATTCCGGTCTGCGCCATTGCCGAGTACTGCACCAAGGAGGTGGCCGAGCACACGATGGCCCTCCTGCTGACCATCTGGCGCAAGCTCGGCTGCATGAAGGCCGACGTTGAAAAGGGCGGCTGGCGGTATGACGTCTGCGCGCCAATCGAGCGGCTGGAGGGCAAGACGCTCGGCATTTTCGGGCTGGGGCGCATCGGCACGGCCGTGGCAAAGCGTGCAGCCGCCTTTGGGCTGCGTGTCATTGCGGCCGACCCCGCGCTGACCTTCATGGAGGCCAAGGAGCGGGGAGCTCAGCTTGCCGCCCCGGACGCAGTGCTGACTTTGAGTGACATCATCACGAACCACATGGACGCAAACGAGACCAACAGAGACCTGTTTAACGGGGCGGCCTTTGCCGCCATGGCCCGCCGGCCGCTCTTTTTGAACTGCGCCAGGGGCTGGAGCGTCGACGAGTCGGCGCTCATCGATGCCCTTGACAAAGGGCTCATCCGGGCCGCGGGCATCGACGTCTTAAAGGACGAGAACCCCTGCCTCGAAGGGCATCCGCTGCTGGGGCGGGACAACGTCATTCTGACCCCGCACGCCGCGTTTTACAGCGAGACCTCCATTGAGGCGCTGCACCGCATCTCGGCCAAAAATCTCGCCTGCTGCCTCGCGGGCCGCCCGCAGGAGGCCTTTAAAGTGGTCAACGGGCTGTAAAAAGAGCGGATTTCGGATAAAATAACATTTAAGAATACCATAGACCACCAGAAAACCCCGCCTTTTTACAGGCGGGGTTTTCTGGTTGCAGTTTATCCATTCAAAGAGAGGCCAGCGAAATATTTCAGAAATCCATGCTGACGAATTGTCACAAACCTCGCACAGGTGGTCAGCAATCGTGACAAACGCGCTTTTCGGTGCTTCAGCGTGGATTTTTCCTAAAATCTATTCAGATTATATCACACCGGGAGAAAATGTCAACCCGGATTATCGGGAAAAAGTAACAATATATCGCAACACAAATTGTAAATTGTATACAAAAATCCGCGGTTCAGTTGTTAACGCTTGAAGTGTATGAATTTAAGCGTTTGCTTATAAATAGTGATTTGTTTGCCCATAAAATTGCGGTTATGTTTGAAACATCTGAGATGAATTCATGCAAACGTTTACACAAAAAAAGTTTTTCTTTGGGTTTTCCCGCTTCGACGCGGAATGAGCTCGCCTTCTGATACAATGGCGCATATCGTCAAACGCAGGCCGGTATAATGATTTCGGGGGCGTTGCCGGGATTGCCGTGAGAAGAAAGACCCATGCCGTCAAACCGGGGGATGATTGCTGAAGGTCTTTGCCGGATTGCCATGAGATGACCCCACACCGTCAAACGGAGGTCGTTATGCTGGTTTACCTGTTATTTGCGCTGGGGCTCATCCTGATTATCAAAGGCGGAGACGAGTTTGTGGAGGCCGCCGTCTCCATCGCCCGGCGGCTCGGAATGAGCGAGCTTGTCATCGGGGCCACCATCGTCTCGCTGGGTACGACGCTGCCGGAGGTGCTGGTCTCGACCATGGCTGGCATTTCGGGCTCGGCCGACATCGCAATCGGAAACGCGGTGGGCTCAGTCATCTGCAACACCTCTTTTATTGCAGCCCTCGTGCTGCTTTTTGCAAAGCCCCCGCTCGACCGGCGCCTGCTGTCCTGGCGGGTGCTCTACTTTTTCGGGGTCTTGGGGCTGCTCTATGTCGTGTCGGCGGTGGCCGGGGAGGTCGCCCGCCCCGTCGGGGCCGCGCTGCTCTTCCTCTTTGCGGTCTACACATTCCTGTCGTCGAGACAGCGCAAAACCGCAGGCCGGGCAAAGGCCTCCGAGGAGCCGCTCGGGAGGGCCGTGCTCATTTTGATTGTGACGGCGGTCTGCCTGTTCTTTGGGGCAAAGCTCTTAGTCGACAGCGGTATTGAAATAGCCCGCACCCTCGGGGTGCCCGAGCGGTTCATCGCCTCCACCTTCATTGCGCTCGGGACCTCCCTGCCCGAGCTCATGACCGCCATTATCTCCATTAAAATCGGCATGGGCGCGCTGTCCATCGGCAATGTCATCGGGGCCAACATTTTAAACGTGCTCTGCGTCATCGGCATTCCGGCGGCTATTTGCGGCGTCGCCGTCTCGCAGGCCGCCGTGGCTGTCGACATCCCCTACGCGGCGCTTGTCATGCTGATCATGACCCTGCCGCCCGCCATCACGGGGCGCACATACCGGATTCAGGGGGTGGCGCTGCTTTTCTGCTATGCGGCCTACGTGACTTTTCTCGCCTGATGGGCCCTTGCGAAGTTTACACAAACGGCCTTGCATCTGCCGGTGAAATAGGCTATACTACCCTTCGGACTGCGGGGGACTTCCCGCGGGCAGGCTTTTCGAACCCGAGTTGACAAATGAACAAGGGAGGTCGTGTTTTGAACGAAAAGAAGTGGTACGACGCGCTGCCACGTCCGGAGTTTTCGGCGTGGGAGCGCATTCCTGTGGAAACCGAATGGTTCTGGGTCTATAAACTTCCCGGAGAGGTCTATGCGATTGCCGAGCCCGGACAGTGGCAGGAAGTCATCAGCTTCCTCGTCATCGGCGGGAGCAAGGCCGCCCTCATCGACACCGGCACCGGCATCGGGGACATCCGTTCAGTGGTCAAAGAGCTCACGCTGCTCCCGGTCTTTGTCATCAACACCCACTTCCACTGGGACCACACCGGCTCAAACTGGCAGTTTGAGGGGTGCTATAACATACAGGACCCCTACGTGGCGGAGGCGGCCAAAAACGGGGTGCCGCACAGCCGCGTCGCCTCGCAGCTCGAGGGGGACGCCGTCTGGCAGCCCCTTCCGGCGAGTTTTGTGCCGGAGGAATACTGCATTAAGCCCTGGAACAGCCTGCCCATGAAGGACGGCGATGAGTTTGACATCGGCGGCCGGCAGCTTCGGGTTGTGGCCGCCCCCGGGCACACCGGCGACTGCGTCTTCATTTATGACGACCTCCACCGCTGCCTCTTTACGGGGGACAACATCTATCCGGCCCCCATTTATTTGCATATGGGCGGCGGCCCCTACAGCGGCCTTTCCGACATTGACGCCTACGCCAATATGCTGCGGGAGAACGCCCGGTATGCGCGGCGGGCCGAGCGGCTTTTCTGCTCCCACAACGTGCCCTGCTGCGACACCTCGCTCTACTTTGAAATTCTGGACGGGGTCGAGCGCATTCAGCGCGGCGAGCTGCCGGGCATTCACCAGGACGGGGTCAGCGAATACAAGCTGGAGCGCTGCTCCATCATCACGAAATAGCGCCCCGCCCGCCGGTGCGGGCGGCGGCTGCCGATAAAAAATAAGGCGCAAAACCAAAAACGGGAGTAAACAATGGGACAGGCGGTCATAATCATTCGACAGATGGCGACGCTCTTTATCATGATGGGGGTCGGATACGCGGCAATCAAGCTCCGCCTGCTCTCCGAAGCGGCAATGGACGCAATGGCGACCTATGTGGTCTCGGTTGCGATGCCGGCCGTCGTGCTCTCCTCGGTGCTCGGAGTCGGCGACCGGTCGCTGCTCTTTTCCTCCCTCTCCATCATCGTCATTGCCCTCGCCATGCTCCCGTTCATGGGGCTTATCGGTTACGGCTTTGGCAGACTGTGCCACTTAAAGGGGCCGACCCTGAACATCCATCTGGCCGAAACCCTTTTTTCAAACTCCGCCTTTATGGGCATTCCCCTCGTGTCGGCGCTCTTTGGCAGCGAGGGTCTGCTCTGTCTCGCCATTTACAACTTCACGAACAACTTCGTGCTCTACACCTACGGCATCGGGCTGACCTCGGTCTCGCCGGAGCGCGGCACCTTTAAAGGCGCCATGAAGAAAATGGCAAACCCCGTCACGATTGCGGCGCTGCTCGGCTTTGCCATGGTCATGGCGGGGCTGAAGCTGCCGGAGGTGGCTTCCAGCGCGGTCTCGTCCATCGGCAGCACTTCGTCGCCGGTCTCAATGGTCTACATCGGCGGCGTGCTGACGAGGCTCGACTTTTCGGCCATGCTGCGCCGCGCCTCCATTTTGCTCACGATTCCGGTCCGGATGGTGCTCTTTCCGATTGCGCTGCTCTTGGTGCTGCGCCAGACCGGACTCTACCCCGTCTTTGCCGAGACGCTGACCCTCATCGCCGCGCTGCCCCCCATGGTCGGGGTGTCGCTGCTGGCCAGGGCCGGCGGTTCCGACTATGTCTATGCCACCGAATATGTGCTGATCGGCACGCTGCTGTCGGTCATCACAATCCCGGCCGTCTGCTGGGCCATGGCCATGATCTGAATCCCGCCAGGGAGGGATATACAGTGTTCACTTTTTTGCCGGTGCCGCCCTTGACCGACGGAGTCATCACGCTCCGCCTTGAGGAATGTGTGCCCATGAAAGCCGGCGAGTGGGCCCCCTCCTACAACTTTTTAAACTATCTGGGAAACGCCCCCATCGGGCACATCCATCTGCGCATCGGGACAAACGAGTTTATTTACTACGGCGGCAACATCGGCTACGGCGTCCGGGAGCCCTACCGCGGCCACGGATACGCGGCGAGGGCCTGTCTTTTGGTGCCCCCCGTCGCCCGGGCCCACGGCATGGAGGAGCTCATCATCACCTGCGCGCCCGACAACATCGCCTCCATCCGAACCATTGAGCACATCGGGGCCCGCTTCGAGGGGGTCGTCTCCATTCCCCGCTGGAGCGAACTGCGCGACCGGGGGCTCAAGTTCATCAACCGGTACATCTGGGACATCTCGGGCTATGCGCCGGGGGTTTACGGCGGGGCGGGGGACTGACCCGTCAGCTTATGATGACAACGCCAACAAAGGGGAACATTCCCCGTCAATCCTGAAAGGGGCTATACACGCAATGAAAAATTTTGACCTTACACTATATCTTTGCACCGACCGGCACTGGCTGGGTGAGCTGACCCTTGCCGACGCCGTTGAGCGGGCCATTGACGGCGGCGTGACTCTCGTCCAGCTGCGCGAAAAGGACATTTCGACCCTTGACTTCCTTGAGAGCGCCCGCACTGTCCAGGCGGTCTGCCGCCGGCACGGAGTACCCCTCATCATCAACGACCGCATTGACATCGCCCTGGCCATAGACGCCGAGGGCGTCCATGTGGGACAGGACGACATGCCCTGCGCCATTGCCAGACGCATTTTGGGAGAGGACAAGGTCATCGGCGTCTCGGTCCACACGCTTGAGGAGGCCAAACGCGCCATTGAGGACGGGGCCGACTACGTCGGCATCGGTGCCGTGTTTATGACCTCCACAAAGCAGGTCTCCCGCGCCATGACCAAGGACGAAGTGCTGAACATCCTCGAAAACGCCGACATTCCGGCCTGCGCCATCGGCGGCATCGACGAGGAGACAGGCCCCGGGCTCGCGGGGCTCGGGCTCGACGGCATCGCGGTCATCTCCTCCATTTTGTCCCGTCCCGACATTGCGGAGGCAGCCAGGCGCATGCGCGACGTGGCGGAGATGATCATTGGGTAGCACGAAACTCTATATTTTCGACTTTGACGGCACACTGGTCAACACGATGGAGCTGTGGGACAACATGACCCGCCGCTTTCTCCGCCTTTACGGGATTGAGATTGACGACGACACGCTGAGCTTTCTCAACACCCAGAACTTTAAAGAAGCCCTGCGGTACTTCATAGAAGTGCTCGGCGTGCCGGAGAGCCCCGAAGTCATCGGGGACAAGTGGTACGACTTCGCCGTGTCAATTTTCAAACAGGAGGCAAAGCCGCTGCCCGGGGCGCCCGAGTGCCTCGACCGGCTGCGGGAGGGCGGCGCTAAACTCGTGCTCTTCACGCTGTCGCCCCGCCCGCTTGTGGACATGCTGATGGGTGAGCTCGGCCTTGCCGGACGGTTTGACCGCACGTTTATGGGCGGCGAAACCGCGAGCCCCAAGACGGAGGCCGCGGCCTTTCTGGAAATTGCGCAGCGCATGGGGGCGGACCCCGCCGACACCCTTGTCGTCGAGGATTCGCCCTACGCCTGCGAGGCGGCCCGCCTTGCCGGAATGAAAACCTGCGGCGTATGTATATCCAACAAACATGCATCCACACTAAGAGAAATGTGCGACTTTGTCATAAGCGATTATTGCGAGCTGAAATAGCGGCTGATTATATCACGGACCACAACATCTTGTTGCGGCATCAATATCGGCCGGACAGTTTGCGATGGATATTCCCTATAAAAATACGGCGGTTCTGGAGAGCCGCCCCATTTTTTATAGGGATTCGTCACATTAGACAAAAAATACGCGATATTTTCTGCGCTTAAAACCTTGATAATGTACAATACTTCCCCCGCTTTGCTTGACTTTCCTATCGTTAGAAATTAAACTATATGTGGCCGTTCCCGCATACGTGCATACAGCGGGAACAGGTCGTTATTTGTGTAAATTATTTTTGAGGAGGCAAACAATTATGAACGCTTACATTGCCCGCGTTATTGAAGGGGTCAAGGAGCGCAATCCCGGAGACGCGCTTTTCCTGCAGACGGTAGAGGAAGTTTTCAAATCTCTGGAGCCCATCGTTGAGAAGCATCCCGAGTATGAAGAGATGGCCCTTCTTGAGAGAATGGTCGAGCCCGAGCGGCAGATCATTTTCCGCGTGACCTGGGTCGATGACGCTGGCAAGGTTCATGTCAACCGCGGCTTCCGTGTTCAGTTCAACGGCGCAATCGGACCCTACAAGGGCGGCCTGCGCTTCGCTTCCAACGTCAAGGTCGACACCATGAAGTTCCTCGGCTTTGAGCAGACTTTCAAGAACAGCCTGACCTCGCTGCCGATGGGCGGCGCCAAGGGCGGCTCCGATTTTGACCCCAACGGCAAGTCCGACGCTGAAATCATGCGGTTCTGCCAGGCCTTCATGACCGAGCTCTATCGCCACATCGGCCCCGATGTGGACGTTCCCGCCGGTGACCTGGGTGTCGGCGGCCGCGAGATCGGCTATATGTATGGCCAGTACAAGCGCATCAAGGGTGTCTGGGAGAACGGTGTTTTCACCGGTAAGGGCCTGTCCTACGGCGGCTCCCTCATTCGTCCCGAGGCCACCGGTTTCGGTGCTGTCTACTATGTTGAGGAAGTCATGAAGCATGTCGGCGATACCCTGAAGGGCAAGACCGTCGCTGTCTCCGGATTTGGCAACGTTGCTTGGGGCATCACCAAGAAGTGCGCTGAGCTGGGCGCCAAGGTCGTCACCCTCTCCGGCCCCGACGGCTATATCTACGACGCCGACGGCGTCGCCACCGACGAGAAGATCGAGTACATGCTTGAAATGCGCGCTTCCGGCCGCAATAAGGTCAAGGATTATGCCGACAAGTTCGGCGCCAAGTTCTTCGCCGGCGAGAAGCCCTGGGGCGTCAAGGCCGACATCATCATGCCCGCCGCCACCCAGAACGACGTCGACATGGCCGAGGCCAAGAAGATCGTCGCCAACGGCGTCAAGTACTACATCGAAGTCGCCAACATGCCCACCACCAACGACGCCCTCTCCTTCCTCCAGAAGAACTGCAAGGTCGTCGCCCCCTCCAAGGCCGTCAACGCCGGCGGCGTCGCCACCTCCGGCCTCGAGATGAGCCAGAACTCCGCCCGCCTTGCTTGGTCCGCCGAGGAAGTCGACGCGAAGCTCCACACCATCATGAAGAACATCCATGACGCTTCCGCCAAGGCTGCCGAGGAGAACGGCTTCGGCTACGACCTCGTCGCGGGCGCCAACATCGCCGGCTTCATCAAGGTTGCCGACGCCATGATCGCGCAGGGCCTCATCTAAGTAAATCATTCGGATATAGATTTGCAAAACAGCCGCTCCCATGGGAGCGGCTGTTTTTTAAGTACGAGAATTTATTTTTTCAATGCGCGCAGGGTGTAGGGGCATTTGACAAAGCATTGGCCGCACAGGGCGGTCGATATGCCGTAGTTTTCAAGCGACATGGCCTTGGCCGCGGCGTCGCAGGCCGGCATGTCGAACATCTCGTCGCGGTCGGTGCCGGCCCGCCATAGCGTGCCGAGAATGGCCCCGGCGGGGCAGGCCCGAAGACACGCGGTACACCCGCCGCAGCGGGACTTAGGCATGGGAATGCCCGGCGTGAGCGGTGCGTCGGTCACAAGCGTCGAGAGCCGCACGGCGCTGCCGTACTGCGGTGTGACCAGCAAATTGCTCTTACCGAGCCAGCCGAGCCCTGCTCGCATGGCGATGGATTTGTGGGGCAGCAGCGTGCGCCCGAATGCGGTGACGACGCGGCCCGTCGTCTGAGCCCACGCGGCATGACCTCGGGCGGTCAGAAAATCTTCGGCCGCCAGCACCAGCTTGTCGAGGTCGGCGTTGAGGGCGTGGTAGGCGTCGTAGTAGAGCCGGGTCGGGCCGTTTTGCATGTCGGAAAGCACCTCGGACGGAATGCGCTTTGCGACGGCGAGGCCCCGCGGCCATCCGCAGCCAAGGTCTGCGAGGTCGGCGCAGTCCGCGAGGTCCGAGCCGAGTTCGGCCATGAGTGAGCGCAGTTCACGGGTCAAATCCATTTAAATTAAATGCCTCCTCAATATGCGCATGCGATTCCACCCTCGTCCCCATGTGGGGGGGAGTGCAGATTAAAATCATTGCCTCGGCTCAGGTATTCAAATTTCAATCCTCACTCCCCGCGAGGGGAGTGACTGATTACCAACACAAAGGGCGACGGCAAAGAGGGATTTCAATCCTCACTCCCCCGCGAGGGGAGTGACTCATTAAGAAAAAACGCGTGGCAGCTGGCCTCACTATTTCAATCCTCACTCCCTGCATGGGGGCGGCATGCTGATTAACAATATTGCCCGACGCGAGGAGCTATTTCAATCCTCGCCCGCCGTCAGAGAAGGGCCCACTTGCAGGAGACCCGGAGCGACTCGGTCAGGTGGCGCAAAAATGCACGGGCTGCCGCCGACATGCGGCTGCGGTCTCTTAAAATGACCCCGAGCTGCCAGAAGGCCGGCGGGTCCAGCGGCAGTGTCGCCACCTTATAGGCGCAGCGGCGAAGTACGAGTTCCGGCAGCAGGCTGACCCCCAGCCCCGCCTCCACCATCGACATGATGGTGTAGTCGTCCCGCACCCGAAAGACGGTGCGGGGGGTCAGGTCGTTTTGGGCCAGAACGCCGCGGATTTCGTAGTCGTTGCCCTCGTCGAGGGCGATGAAGGGCTCCTCCGCCAGCCGCGCCAGCGGAAAGGACGCCTCTTTGGCCATGGGGTGGCCGGCCGGCAGCACGGCCAGAATGCGGTTGCGTAAGAGCGGGATGACGTCGAACTCCCGGCGGGGGTAGAGCCCCAAAAAGCCGAAGTCGACCCGGCCCTCGGCCACCCACCGCTCGGTCTCGGGGTAATCGCTTTGCAGCAGCTCAAAGCTGATGCCGGGGTGGGAGTCGAGAAAGGACTTGATGAGGGGCGGCAAAATGTGGCAGGAGACGCTGGAGAAGGCGCCGATGCGCACGACGCCCGACTCCATGCCCCGCAGGGAGGCCGCGGCGTCGGCAAGTTCTCTGGAACTGGCGCAGACGGCCTGCACCTGCGGCAGCAGCGCCGCGCCCTCCGGTGTCAGCCGCACGCCGGAGCGGTCCCGCAGCAGCAGCGTCGCCCCGAGTTCCGCCTCAAGGCCGGCCAGCATGTGGCTGATGCCGGACTGAGTGTAGCCGAGGGCCTCCGCCGCCTTGGTCAGGCTCCCGAGCTCCACCGTCCGAATAAAGGCGTCGTATCTGCCGTCCGCCATTTTCTATCACTCCAAATCACAAAATTTCATGTAAACATTCGAAATATTTGTTTTACTAATACTTTATTTCATGATACACTTATTTTAAAAGAAACGCAAGTTTTTCGTTTGACGCCTGAATTTGGGGCCGCGCCGTAAGTTTTTTTGTGTATTGAAGAACCAAATCAAATTTATAACAGGAGGCAAATGCAATGATTGGAGAAAAAGTGATTCTGCGGGTGCGCATGTCGGCCGGGGAGGCCCACTATGCCGGCGAGCTGGTCAACGGCTCGCACATCCTCGACTTCTGGGGCGACGTCGGCACCGAGCTGGCTATTCGGCTGCACGGGGACGAGAGCCTGTTTGTCGGCTACAAGGAGGTCAAGTTCACAGCGCCCGTCTACGCCGGCGACTTCATGGAGTACCACGGCTGGATTGAGAAGGTGGGCAACTCCTCCTTCACCTGCAAATTTGAAGCCTGGAAAGTCATTGAGCTGGCCCGCGAAGAGGGACTTGCCATCTCGGCCGCAAACGTCCTCGCTGAGCCCGTGCTCTGTGCAGAAGCCGAGGGCACCCTTGTCGTCAAGAAAGAGTTCCAGCGCGGCGCGCAGGACAAGGCTTTCGCGGTGAAATAATGAACAAGGCAGTGATTGCGTTCGAGCGGTGCAAGGAGTGTCACTACTGCATGCGCTTTTGTCCCAAGAAGCTCATCACGCCGGGCGACAAGCTCAACAAGTCCGGCTACTATGTGCCGGTCATAGACAGTGAGGGCTGCACCGGCTGCGCCACCTGCGCCAAAATTTGTCCCGAGGGTGCCATCACGGTAGAGAGGGGGGAGTGACATGGGCGCACCTGAATTTTTGCAGGGCAACATCGCCCTTGCCGAGTCGGCCATCCGCGCCGGCTGCCGGTTTTACTTCGGCTATCCCATCACCCCCGCCAGTGAGATGAGCGAATATTTCGCAGCCCAAATGCGTGACCGCGACGTCACGTTTGTGCAGGCCGAGACCGAGGTCGCCGCTTTCAACATGATTGCCGGCGTCGCGGCCGGCGGCCAACGCGGCATGACCGGCACCTCAGGCCCCGGGCTCAGCCTCGGCGCCGAGGCCATGTCTTTCATGGCGGCCGCGGGACTGCCGACCGTCGTGGTCGACGTCATGCGCCCCGGCCCCGGCGACGGCGAGATTCTGGCCGCGCAGGGCGACTATTTCCAGGCCTGCAAGGGCAACGGCCACGGCGACTACAACGTGCTGGTGCTGGCCCCATGGTCGGTGCAGGAGGAGGCGGACCTCGCCTACGAGGCTTTCGACCTCGCCGAAAAGTACTTAAACCCCGTCATTTTGCTGACCGACGCGTCGCTCGGAAAAATGCGCGAGTCCTGCGTACTGCCGGAGCCCAAAGCCATTCCCGCGGTCACATGGAAGGGCGCCCTGACCGGCAGTGAGGACGGCGGCAAAAAGGTCATCACGACCTGCGGCGACGGCGCCGACCAGTACGAGGCCTTCAACCGCGCCCTGCAAAAGAAGTTTGCCAAAATCGCCGCCGCCGAGCAGCGTTGGGAGTCGACCGGCTGCCAGGACGCCGACATCGTCATTGTCGCCTACGGCTCGGTCGCCCGCATTGCGATGGGCGCCATGGAGCTGGCCCGCTCTGCCGGCATGAAAATCGGGCTCATCCGGCCCATCTCGCTGTGGCCCTTCCCCAAGAAGGCCTTCGAGGGGCTGGACGGCAAGCAGTTCGCGGTCTTTGAGCTGTCGGCCGGCCAGATGGTCGAGGACGTCATGCTGTCGGTGAAAAACAAGGACGACGTCCACTTCTACGGCCGCATGGGCGGAAACCTGCCCACTCCGGCGGAGCTCTATGGGGAGCTTAGGAAAATTGCGGGAGGTGGCAGATAATGGCTCTCGTATACAAGCGGCCCGATGCCCTGACCGACATGAACTTCAAATATTGCGGCGGGTGCGGACACGGGCTGGTCAACAAGATTTTGGCTGAAATTTTAGACGAGCGCGGCCTTGCCGGCAAGACCGTCATGGTCTGGCCCATCGGCTGCTCAGTCTTCGCCGACCAGTACTTCAAGACCGACTCGGTCTGCGCGCTGCACGGCCGCGCCCCCGCCCTTGCGACGGGACTTAAAAGGGCCCGCCCGGACAACCTCGTCATCGTCTATCAGGGCGACGGCGACATGGTCTCAGAGGGCATGAGCGAAATTTTGCACGCCGCCATTCGTGGCGAAAAGCTCTCGGTCATCTTTGTCAACAACGCCATTTACGGCATGACGGGCGGCCAGATGGCCCCCACCACCCTGATTGGCCAGAAGACCACGACCTCGCCCTACGGCCGCACGGCGGCTGCTGCGGGCTACCCCGTCAACATGGCCGAGCTCATCGCCAATATCCGGGGCTGCATTTACAGCGAGCGGGTCACGGTCAACACGCCGGCGAGACTTGCCGCCGCCAAAAAAGCCATTGCCAAGGCCATTGATTTGCAGCTTGAAGGCCGCGGGCTCTCCTTTGTCGAAGTGCTCTCCCCCTGCCCGACCGGCTGGGGCGTGAAAGCCTTGGACGCCCTCGACTTCATTGACAGCGACATGCTGCCCATTTACCCCTTGGGCGTCATCAAGGAGGCGGCAGATGCGTAAACATGAATTTATGTTCTCCGGCATCGGCGGGCAGGGCGTCATCTCCATCGGGGAGCTGCTCTGCATGACCGCCGTCGCAAAAGGGCTTGTCGTCACTTTCACCCCCTCCTACGGGCAGGAAAAGCGGGGTGGGCGCACGATGTGCCAGATGGTGGTGTCGGACAAAATGGGCTCCCACGTCATTTCGGAAGCGCAGCTGCTGCTGGTCATGGACGAGCGGTCGCTCACCGATTACGAGGGCATGGTGGCAAAGGGCGGAACCCTCATTTTGAACAGCGACCTCATCAACAAAGAGCCCGCCCGCACCGACATCAACGTGGTGAAAATCCCCTGCAACACCCTCGCCACCGAGGCGGGGTCCTCTAAGGCCGCCAACATGGTGGCGCTGGGCGCCGCGCTGCGGGTTCTGACCTTCGTCACCCCGGATGAGGTCAAGGCGGGACTTCCCGAGATTTTCCCCGGCGGCAAGGCAAAGCTCATCCCCGTAAACGAACGCGCCCTCGACATGGGCTACGAAGCGGCAAAATAGACAAATGTGCTTAAGGACGGCTGCCGCCGTCCTTAAGCCCGTTTTAAGAAGGGGTGTAAAAAATGTTTGACGTGAAGGCCGACATCGCGGCCATAACCGACAAAATGATCGGCTGGCGGCGGGATTTCCACCGCCACCCCGAGCTTGGGCTCAAAGAATTTCGCACTTCCGGCATCATTGAACAGCATCTGCTGGGGCTGGGGCTCGAGGTGCGCCGCTGCGCCGGAACCGGCGTCATCGGCGTCTTAAAGGGCGGCAAACCCGGCAAGACCGTCATGCTGCGCTCCGACATCGACGCCCTGCCGGTCACGGAGGAGACGGGGCTGCCCTTTACCTCCGAAAACCCCGGCGTCATGCACGCCTGCGGACACGACGGGCACATCTCCATGCAGATGGCGGCGGCCGAAATCCTGGCCGCCCGCAAGGACGAGCTCGCGGGCACCGTGGTCTTCCTCTTCCAGCTCAACGAGGAGGACGCCGGCGCCGAGCGCATGATTGCGGACGGGGCCCTCGATAACCCCAAACCCGACGCCATTTTCGGCCTGCACCTGTGGTCGCCCTACCGCACCGGCCAGATTGCCGTCGTGCCGGGGCCCATCATGGCCTCAAGCTATTATTTTAAATTGACGGTTCGGGGAAAAGGCGGCCACGGCGGCGCCCCCCATACGGCCATCAACCCCATCACGGCGGCCATGCACGTCGTGGAGGCCGTCAAGACCTTCCAGACCGAAGAGCTCAATTTGATGAAGCCGACCGTCATCTCGGTCGGCATGTTCCACGCCGGCGTCAAGGAGATCATCATCCCCGACACCTGCGAGCTGCAGGGCTCCATCCGCTGTCTGCACGACGGGGATGCCTACATCCACACGCGGCTGCGCGAAATCGCCGAGGGCGTGTGCGCCGCTTACCGGTGCACCTGCACGCTCGACATCATCTGCGGCAACACCATGCTCGACAACGACGATGTCTTAACGGCCGGCGTCGTCAAGGTTGCAGGTGAGGTCGTCGGCCGGGAGAACATCGTCATGAAGGACGTGGCCGTCATGCTGGGCGAGGACTTCGCCGAGTTCACCCATCGGGTGCCCGGCTGCTATTTCTTCGTCGGCACCACAAAGCTGGGCGCTCAGATGGTCGAGCACCACAACTGCAAATTTGTCATCGACGAGGACTCGCTGCCCATCGGCGTCGAAATGCTGGTAAAGTGCACGCTTGACTTTTTGGGTTGACTGGCCCAAAATAAGAATGATCACCCATTAAGGAGGAAAAGCCACATGGATTTCAAACTGAGCAAGGAGCATGAGCTCGCCCGGCAGATGTTTCGCCAGTTCGCCGAGACCGAACTTGCCCCCATCGCCACCGAAATAGACGAGGAAGAGCGCTTTCCGCTTGAAACCGTCGAAAAGCTGAAGAAGCTCGGCATGCTCGGCATCCCCTATCCCAAGAAATATGGTGGCCAGGGCTGCGACGAGCTGACATACTCCCTCATGATGGAGGAAATCAGCCGCTGCTGCGCCTCGACCGGCATCATCGCGTCGGTCCACACCTCGCTGTGCTGCGGCGCCCTCTATCAAAACGGCACTGAGGAGCAAAAAGAGAAGTACCTGCGCCCGCTCTTAGACGGCCGGTATCTCGGCGCTTTCGGTCTGACCGAACCCTCGGCCGGCTCCGACGCCGCCAGCCAGAACACCTTTGCCGTCAAGGACGGCGACAGCTATATTTTAAACGGCTCCAAAATTTTCATCACCAACTCCGGCTACGCCGACGTCTACACCATTTTCGCCATGACCGACAAGTCGCAGGGCACGCGCGGCATCTCCTGCTTCATCGTCGAAAAGGGCTTTGAGGGCTTTACGCAGGGCACGCCGTTTCGCAAGATGGGCATCAGAGCCGCCTGCGTGCGGGAGCTCATTTTCCAGAACGTGCGGGTTCCGGCTGAAAACCTGCTCGGCAAAGAGGGCCGCGGCTTTGGCATCGCCATGAAAGCGCTCGACGGCGGGCGCATCGGCATCGCCTCTCAGGCCGTCGGCATTGCACAGGGCGCTTTTGACAAGACCGTCACTTACGTCAAAGAGCGCAAGCAGTTCGGAAAGCCGCTTGCGGCCCTGCAGAACACCCAGTTTACGCTGGCCGACATGGCCACCCGCATTCAGGCCGCCCGGCTGCTCACCTGGGAGGCTGCCATGGCCGCCGACGCCGGCGAGCCCTACTCCAGCAAAGCCGCAATGGCCAAGCTCTTTGCATCCGAGACCGCCTCGTATATCACCAACCGCGCCGTGCAGATGATGGGCGGCTACGGCTACATGCGGGAGTATTCGGTTGAGCGCATGATGCGCGACGCCAAAATCACCGAGATTTACGAGGGCACGAGCGAGATCATGAAGATGGTCATCTCCGGCCAGCTGCTCAAGTAGGGGGGAGAAGTAGAATGAATATTGTTGTATGCATTAAGCAGGTTCCGAACACCAACGACGTCAAGCTTGACCCCGTGACCGGAACCCTGAAGCGCGAAGGCATTCCGAGCATCATCAACCCGGACGACAAAAGGGCCATTGAGGCGGCTTTGAAGCTCAAGGACGAGTACGGCGCCCACGTCACCGTCATGACCATGGGCCTGCCGCAGGCCGACATCGCCTTAAAAGAGGCCGTGGCCATGGGGGCCGACGAGGCCATTCTCATCACCGACCGCGCCTTTGCCGGCTCCGACACCTGGGCCACCTCCTCGGTGCTGGCCGCCGCCGTGAAAAAGCTACCCTTTGACATCATTTTCACCGGCCGGCAGGCCATTGACGGCGACACGGCCCAGGTCGGGCCGCAGATTGCCGAGCACCTGGGGCTGCCCTCGATCAGCTACGCTGAGGAGATCAAGCTTGAAGAGGGCGCCGTCACGGTCAAGCGCAAGTTCGAGGACCGCTACCACCTCATCCGGGTCAAGACGCCCTGCCTCATCACGGCACTCTCGGAGCTCAACACCCCCCGCTATATGACCCCCGGCCGCATTTTCGACGCCTTTCAGGCGCCGGAGCTGGCCACAAAGGTCTGGAGCAACGCGGACCTCAATATGGACCCCGAGACCGTCGGCCTCAAGGGCTCACCCACCAAGGTCCTCAAAGCCTTTGACAAGGCCGTCAAACCGGCCGGCCAGAAGTACAAGCCCGAATCGCCCGAGGCGGCTGCGGCCCTCATTGTCGAGAAGCTGCAGGAAAAGTTTATTCTGTAAGGAGGGAGCAAACTGATGAACATCAAAGATTACAGCGGCGTATTCGTATTCGCCCAGCAGGTTGACGGTAAGCTGACCTCCGTGGGGCTGGAACTCTGCGGCAAGGGCAAGCAGCTCGCCGGGGACCTCGGCGTGAAACTGACGGCGGTGCTGCTGGGCAGCGGCGTCGAAGGGCTCGCGGGAGACCTGCTCTCCCACGGGGCCGACCGGGTCATCCTCGTCGACGACGAGAAGCTCGGCGTCTATATGACCGAGCCCTATGTCTATGCGCTTTCCAAGGTCATTGAAAATTACAAGCCTGAAATCCTGCTGGTCGGCGCCACCGCCATCGGCCGCGACATGGCGCCCCGGGTGTCTGCCCGTGTTCACACAGGGCTGACTGCCGACTGCACCGCCCTCGACATCGACGGCGAGAGTAAAAATCTGCTCATGACCCGTCCCGCCTTTGGCGGCAACATCATGGCCACCATCCTCTGCCCCAACCACCGGCCCCAGATGGCGACGGTGCGCCCCGGCGTCATGCAGAAGCTGCCGGCCGGTGAGGCCGTGGGAGAGATTGAGAAGTTTGCGCTTGAAATTCCGGAGAAATGCGTCAACGTTGAAATTCTCGAAATCATTCCCAACCGCCCCACCCGCATGAACATTCAGGAGGCCAAAGTGCTGGTCTCGGGCGGGCGCGGCATCGGCGGCCCCGAGGGCTTTGCGCCGCTTGATGCGCTGGCCGGAAAACTGGGCGGCACCATTTCTTCGTCCCGCGCCTGCGTCGACTCGGGCTGGACCACCTCCGACCGGCAGGTCGGCCAGACCGGCTCCACCGTGCGCCCCGACCTCTACTTTGCCTGCGGCATCTCCGGACAGATTCAGCATGTGGCCGGCATGGAGGAGTCGGGCTATATCATCGCCATCAACCGCGACGAGACGGCCCCCATCTTCGGCGTGGCCGACCTTGGCATCGTCGGCGACCTGCACGCGATTTTGCCGGCGCTTGCGGCCGAGATCGACAAGGCCCGCGCAAAGCAGTAGTCAGCCGCAAAAAAGCCTCCGAAGCTTTGGCGGCTTTATCGAAGTTTTTTGCAAGAGCCGTGCACCCGCACGGCTCTTGCATTTTTCACAAAGCCCGGTAATCTGAGGGCTTTTAGATTTGGCAACCGCCTTTGCACCCATTGCGCTCACGCGGCATAGTATGTTTCGGAGGGGTTGCAATGTCTATGGAACTGCTTGCCGTCCGACGGTTTCCGGCCGAGGGAGCCGGCTTTACGGTCGGCCCGGACGGATTCTATCTTACGCAGCCGGAATCTTTGCGCATTTTGCGGTTTGACCGCGAGCTGGAGCAAACGGGCGAATTCCCGGTGCCCGTCCGGTTTACGGTGCTTTGCTACGACCGCGGCGAGGACTGTTTTTGGGGATATGTGCCCGGAACGCCCTTGATTTTGTACCGCATGAACAGAGAACTTGGCGTCGAAAGCCAGAGCATTCTGGCGTGGCCGGAGCTGGCATATGAAATTGTCGGCATTTCGGTCGACTGTGGAACAGGACTTTTGGTCCTGACCACCGACGACGCCGTGTGGTCCTTTCAAAGGGATGGCAAATATGCCGGCCGGATTCTCCGGGCGGCTGAAAACGCCGTGCTGGAGGGAGCCGCAGCCATAAACCCCTGGATTGTCGCCCGCTACCGCAGAGGTGCCCGAGTCAACCTTGCGCTCGTGAATTCGCAAGGCGTGATGGTGGGCGAAACCCCTATTCGCGGCCGCTTCGGAGCCGGAATAGCTGTAGATATGACAACTCCCGACAACCCGCAGTTTTTTGCTTTGTCAGGCGGTCAGCTTCAACTCTGGTCGCTTGGGGAGCGCGCGGCGGTCTGCAACTTTGATCAGATAGCGTCTCCCCGCAGCATCAGTGATGGCGATTCCTTGTTCTGCGAGTGCCGTGCTTGCTGCGGAAACTGCGATTACTTCGAGCGCTTTGGGCGCGAACCGGCGCTTGTCGATACACGAACCATCGTCCTGGCAGCCAGCTCCGCCATGGAGAGTGCAATGGCAAGCATTCTGTCGGCGCCCGGAACAAGTGAAGGCACCATCGCGCAGGTCGCCTCGATCGAGCAGAGTCTGCTCGAAAAACTGAGGATCGTAGACAATATTATAAACAGAACGGATTGTTGCTAAGTGTGTATGTGCAGAAACCGTAACAAAAACAGAAACAATGACTGCTGCTCTCCCGGAAAGCAGTCGCCGAGACGGCGCCGCTTCTTCTGCTGTGGCAGACGGTAATTAAACAAAACCCCCCGGCTTTGCCGGGGGGTTCTTTTAACTGTAAACACGGTTGTTTTGCGGCAGCCTGTTTTTCTTGGGTCTCCGACCCGGCGGAAAACCCGCAGGTTATTCGCCATTCTTACAGATAGCTCATGACTCCGGCAATGAGCACCGCGATCGTGACGGCCGGCACTCCGAACTTGAGCCAGGGGGAGAGCCACAGGGGAATCCGGAAATACTTTGCGCCTTTGGAGCCCTCCTCGGCAAGCCGGCTAAAGGGATATTTGTAGGCCGAGTAGATGTCGAGCACCAGAGCGCCCACCGGGACAAGCAGGCCCACGGCGACAAAGTCCATAAAAGTAAAGCAGTCCATGCCGAGAATGGAGACGTTTTTCAACGCCGTACCCGCGAGGATGGCCGGAAGCGAGCAGAGGGCTAAGAGCGGGGTCAAAATGAGCAGCATTTTTTTCTTAGGTAAGCCAAACGCCTCCGCCAAAGTTGAATTGACCCCTTCAAAGAGCCCTAAAATGGAGGTCATGCCGGCGATGAGCACGAGGAAGAAGAAGAGGGCCATCCACCATCTGCCGCCCGCCATGTCGCCGAAGACGACCGGCATGGTCATAAAGACGAGTCCGGCGCCGGCGTCCGGGTCCATGCCGTAGGAGAAGAGGGCGGGAAAGATGGCGAGCCCCGCCAAAATGGCCACCACAAAGTTGGAGAGCACGATGACGACGGTCGAAAATGGGATGTCGCTCTTTTCTCTGTCCAAGTAGCTGCCGAAGGCGAAGGCCGTCGACAGGGCGACGCCGGCCAGGAAAAAGACCTGCGAGAGGGCCGACATGAAGGTGCCCCCCGTGAGCCGCGAGAAGTCGGCCGTCAAAAGCCACTTGACGCCGACGCCCGCCCCCGGCATGGAGCAGCCGCGCACCGCCATGGCAAAGAGAAAGACAAACAGCATGGGCAGCAGCACTTTGCTCGCGGCCTCAATGCCCTTTTGGACGCCCCGCCACAGAATGGCGGCCGACAGGACAAGCGACAGCACCGTCCAAAACAGCTTGGACGCGGCCGAATTTTGAAGCTGACCGTAAATGCCGATGAGCTCGCCCTGTGAATAGGCCGTGATATCGCTTGCGAGGCCCTTGTAGACGTAAAACAGCACGTCGCCGACAATGGTGACGTAGTAGGAGATCATGATAAAGGCGGCCGTCACCCCGAGCCAGCCGAACATGACCCACGGGCTGCCGGGGCCGGCGAGCTGGCGCATGCCGACAACGGCGGTCTTTCCGGTCGACCGCCCCAGCGTCAGCTCGCAGAGCAGCAGCGGCACGGCGATGACGACCGAGAGCAGCGCGCAGAGCAGCAAAAAGATGCCGCCCCCCGAAGTGCCGATCATGTACGGGAACCGCCAGATGGCCCCAAGTCCCACGGCGTAGCCGATGGAGGAGAGCAAAAAGCCTGCCGCGCTGCCCCAGGATTCTTTTTCGTTCATGTTTACCCCTGATTGTATGTATTTTGTTTGTGCGAGGACACGCTGGGGCCCAAAAAGGCTGCCCGGACGGGCACTCTTCGATATTCTAACATACGACGTGCCGAAAATCCACTGTACAATTCTATGAAATTTGTGTTATAATAACTGAGTTAAGAATAGGAGGATTATAAATGTTCGAAAACTTTAAGGTCTTTGAGACCACGCTTGCGGGCAGGCCAATGAAAGTCGAAGTCGGCAAAATGGCGGGCCTCGCAAACGGCTCCTGCCTCGTGCGGTACGGCGACACGGCAGTGCTCTGCACGGCCACCATGTCGGAGAAGCCGCGGGACGGGATTGATTTTTTTCCGCTTTCAGTGGATTTTGAAGAAAAGCTCTACGCCGCCGGCAAAATTCCCGGCTCTTTCATGAAGCGCGAAGGCCGTCCCTCCGAGAAGGCCATTCTGGCCTCCCGTGTCATCGACCGGCCCATGCGCCCCCTCTTCCCCAAGGACATGCGCAACGACGTCTGCATCGTCTGCACCGTGCTCTCGTCCGACCAGGACTTTCTGCCGGAGATCGTCGCCATGAACGGCGCCTCCATTGCGGTGGCCATCTCCGATATCCCGTGGAACGGGCCCATTGCCGCCATGTCGGTCGGGCTTGTGGACGGTGAGATTGTCATGAACCCCACTGAGGAGCAGCGCAAGGTCAGCGACCTCGCGCTCACTGTCGCCTCCACCGGGGACAAGGTGGCCATGATTGAGGCCGGCGCAAACGAAGTCGACAACGCCCTCATGTACAAGGCCATCATGGCCGCCCATGACGAGAACGTCCAAATGGTGGGCTTCATCAATGACTTGCGCCAGAAGGTCGGGCTTCCCAAAGTGCCCTTTGAGTCCATGGCGCTTAAAAAGGACTTCCTTGAGGAGTATGAGCATTTCGCCTGGGATATGGTCAAGGACGCCCTCTTCACCGATGACAAAAGAGTGCGCGACGAGCGGCTCATCGCGGTCGCCGCAAAGGCAAAGGCGCATTTCGGCGAGGAAGTGTCCGACGCCATGCTGGCCGACGCCATCTACCAGACCCAGAAGCACGTCGTGCGCCGCTCCCTGCTCGATGACGGGGCGCGGGTCGACGGCCGCGGCCTCATGGACATGCGGCCGCTCAGTGCTGAAGTCGGACTTCTGCCCCGGGTCCACGGCTCCGGCATGTTCTCCCGCGGACAGACCCAGGTGCTGACGGCAGCGACTTTGGGCACCATGCGGGAGGCCCAGCTGCTCGACGGCATCGACGCCGACGAGTACAAGCGCTATATTCACCACTACAACTTCCCCTCCTATTCGGTGGGCGAGGCCAAACCCTCTAGGGGCGCCGGCCGGCGTGAAATCGGCCACGGCGCTCTGGCCGAGCGGGCACTGGCCCCCGTCATTCCGAGCGAGGAGGAGTTCCCCTATACGATTCGCCTCGTCTCCGAGGTGCTCTCCTCCAACGGCTCGACCTCGCAGGCCTCGGTCTGCGGCTCGACTTTGGCCCTCATGGACGCCGGCGTGCCCATCAAGGCGCCGGTGGCCGGCATCTCCTCGGGCCTTGTGACCGAGGGCGACCGGTGGATCACCTTTGTCGACATTCAGGGCATTGAGGACTTCTTCGGCGACATGGACTTCAAGGTGGCCGGCACCAAAAAGGGCATCACGGCCATTCAGATGGACCTGAAGATCGACGGGCTCACCGGCCCCATCATCTCCTCGGCCCTCGACATCACCTACAAGGCCCGCTGCAAAATTCTCGACGAGGTCATGCTGCCGGTCATTCCGGCGCCGCGCTCCGAGCTCTCACGGTACGCCCCAAAAATGATTCGCACCGTCATTGACGTCGACAAGATTCGCGAGGTCATTGGGCCCGGAGGCAAAGTCATTCAGAAAATCACGGCCGACACCGGCTGCAAAATCGACATTGAGGACGACGGCTCCATCTTCATCGCCGCGGTCGACGCCGAGGCCGGCGAGCGGGCGCTTCGGATGATTGAAGCCATCGCAAAGGACCCCGAGGTTGGCACCGTCTTCACCGGCAAAGTGACGCGGCTCATGACCTTCGGCGCCTTTGTCGAGTTCGCGCCCGGCAAGGAGGGGCTTGTCCACATCAGCAAGCTCGACCACAAGCGGGTTGAAAAGGTCGAGGACGTCGTGCATGTCGGCGACGAGATCAAGGTCAAGGTCATTGAAATCGACGAAAAGGGCCGCATCAACCTCTCCCGCAAGGACGTGCTCCCGAGGCCCGAGCCGACTCCCGCCCCCGCGCCCAAGAAAGATTGACAACCGGTCCCTGGGCCCGCAGACAAAAAAGTGACGGCTAAGCCCTGCCGCGGGACGGTGACGTCCCGCGGCTTTTCTCTACACTTCGAATATCCCCATGGAAAGGCAGGAACATATGAAACAACATTCGTGGACGGCGCTGTTTGCCCTGCTCGTCATGATGCAGCTCTATTCTCTCATAAAAATCGGCGCGCTCGAGCGCCAGCTTGAAAACCTGAACTACGAGGTGAGCTCTGTCGAGACCCACCTGAGCGGTCAACTCAGTGACATTTATGAAAACGCGGAGCAAAAGCTTCAACAGCAGGCGAGCCTCATTCTCCGCGCCTCGGCACAGCTCGGGGAGCCGGATGCGGACACCCTCACGGTGCCCGTGACCTTCACGGTCGCGCCCAAGACCGTGACCGAGGATACGGCGGTCTCCCTTGATTTTGACGGCGAGACGCTGCCGCTTGAAAAATTTGGGCTTGAGTACCGCGCCACAAAGAATATTGAGATTTCTCAGAGCATTTCCCCGACAGTTGTCATTGAGACGGGCGGAGAAAAGCATGTGGAAGCGCACGCGGGGCTGGCGCTGGCAAACCTTCGGGAGGCGATATTCCCCGAGCTGTTTGCGCGCATTTCCGTACAGTCCTCCTACAGTTCGAATACGTATAAGCAAAGCGGAAGCCTTGAAATCGACTACAAACCGTCGCAGGCGAACATTGGATTTACCGACATCACATATGTTGTCAGGGTCGACGGCAATCCCGTCAAGGAAACGCCGGTCTTCACCGGGGGGAGCGGTTTGGGCGGAACTTTCAGACCTCATGTCGACGAGCAGTATTCGCTTGAGGACGGGCAGGTGCTCACGGGCCATGTGGTGGCGGTGGACAGCCTCGGGTTTATCCACGAATATCAGGTGCTGCATTTTACAGCCGGCGCCGACGCGCAGCGGGAGCCCTACTCCAAACTGGAGAAAATCACGGGACCAAACGGGCAAATCATCTACCGGGATGACGAGTAAAAAGATTGGGGTTTTCCCCGATGCGGCAAAATCGCCCCGCCGACTTCACGTCGGCGGGGCGGTCTTATTGTCGGCTGACACGCTGATTCCGAGTCTGTAAACGCTTTATTTCTTATCCGATTCCGCCGAACCTGACAATGCGGCTGACCATGTGGACCGGCTTGATGCGGTAGACGGCCGTCATGGAAATTCTGGCTTCGATATAGTCCTGCTGCGCCTTGTGGGGCATTCCGGCGGCGAGGCTGATGGCCTTCAGTGCGGCGGCGGCGTTCTCCCCCCGGAGCAGCTCGGCGTCGCCGTAAGCCACGACGCTCTTGTGGGAGGGAATCGGCTGATTCAGGTTTTCGGCCGGCTCGAAAATGCAGACCGAGACCCTCGGGTTTTTGGCCAGCGACTCAAACCGCTCGCCTTTATTCGCGCTGTGGACGTAGAAGTAATCGCCGTCCCAGGCAAAGTTGACCGGCGCGCAGCCGGGGTAGCCGTTGACCGAAAAAAAGGACAGGGTACAGTAGGGCGTGCCGCACAGGAAGTCGGCCAGCTCTTCGGCCGACAGGTGCTGGTTGCCAAGCGGGGTGCCGCGCGGATTTCTGAATGCCATGGGGGTCTTCCTCCTGATGATGTGATTCCATGCCGATTGTCGGACAGTTAAGACGACGGGCTTTCCTCCGATGGCCCCGGCTCTCCCGTGACTTTATGCCAGAGCGCAAGATTTGCCCCCTCGAAGTCGCCGCGGCAGCCGGTGCAGGGCTGGCCCATCGAAGGGCACTTGCCGCCGCAGCCGGCCTCGGTCACGGGGCCGCGGCAGGGGAGCCCCCGAAGCAAAAGGCAGTCGTTTTCGGCCGCCTTGCACTCGATGCAGACGGGATAGGGCTTGCGGCGGGGGGTGAGCCCGTCGTTGATGCAGCGCAGCGTGTAGACAAGTTCGGGGTAAGAGACGGGGCAGCCCCGCACGGCGCAGGGGGCGTCGCCGCTCTCTACAGCGCACCGGCCGCACAAAATGGCGTTTGCCGGCAGTGCCGTCCCCTCGGGGACGCGGCCTGTGACAAGCGTCGCTTCCGGCAGGTCCGCGAGCAGCGCAAGGCGCAGCAACTCCTCCTCACACCGGCCGCAGGAGGCGCAGCTTTGAATTTTCATATGAGCCCCTCCCTGTCCGAAATTGCGGCCCAGGTGAAGACCGGGCCGTCCTTGCAGACCCGCAGCCCCCCTGCCCGGCAGTGGCCGCACTTGCCGATGCCGCAGGACATGTTTCGCTCAAGCGAGACGACAATGCGCTCCGGGGTCACCCCCTGCTCCGCGAGGGCCTTTACAACCGGCCGGTACATGCCCCCCGGCCCGCAGAGCATGCAGACGGCCCCGGCGGGCAGCTCGGTCTCGCGGATGAGGTCGGGCAAAAAGCCGCGGCCCTCGTCGTCGGTGCGGATTTTCGCGGCGAGTTCCGGGAAGACGAGCTCTCCCTTCGTCTTTGCGCCGAGCAATACGGTCCCCGGCCGGGACAAAATGGCGGGGCGCAGCGGCACGATGCCGATGCCTCCGGCGATGTAGACGGCGGGGCCGGCGGGAGCTATGTCAAACGAGGTGCCAAAGGGCCCGCGCCAGCCTACGGGATTGCCGGGAACGAGGGCGTGGAGCCGGTGGGTCAGATGCCCCGTGTCGCGCACGCAGACTTCGAGGTCTCCGGTCAGCGAAAAGGGGGCCTCGCCGCAGCCGGGGACTGTCAGCATGATGAACTGACCCGGCCGGAAGTCGATGTGGCCTTCGAGCGCAAATAGGGTCACGGAGGCGTTCTGGGCGGCCTTCTCTTTAATTTTTGTCATGGTGGGGAGGTAGGGGTTATTCATGGCTGGCCTCCTCGTAGAGGGCTTTCATGGAGTTGCCGGCCGGGCAGTACCGCTCGCACCGGCCGCACCCGACACAGAGCCGGGCGCCCTCCTCATATTTGCGCCGCCACCGGTGGGCCATGCGGCTCTCTGGCGTCGGCTCTAAGAGGCGGCCCGGCGCAATGCGGGTGAAGTCGGTCAGGGTGCAGCCGTTCCAGCTGCGCACCCGGCGTCCGTCTTCTCCTTCCGAGACCGAAAAACAGCCGCAGGTGGGGCAGACCATAAAGCAGATGCCGCAGGAAAAGCAGTTGTCGCCGGCCTTGGCAAGTCCTTTTTCGGGCCGGTGCAATCCCGCCATCGCCGGGGCGACTTCGCCCACCGCGGCGCGGCTGTCGCCGACGAGCCCGCAAAAACAGTGTTCGTCGTAGGGCTTTTCACAGGGGACGACCAGCAGCGTCGTGTTTTCGGACCGCTTTGCGACATAGGGGTCCGGGGTCTCCCGCAGCAGCTCGCCTGTCAGCAGCAGCGCCGCTCTGGCGTCGCAGGGGCGCACGCCGGCGATGACGGTGGGGCGGGCGAGGTAGTCGTCGGGCGGCACTTCCGGCTCCCCGGTCACGGGGTCGTACCGGAACAGGACTTCTTGGATGGGCAGCAGCAGCTTTTTTACGCCGAACATGGGCAGTCCGTCAAAGACGATGACCCGGTCGCCCGTGGCCTTTGCCGCCTCAATGTAAGGGGTGAGCTCCTCCGGCTTAATTTCAATGAGCTTCACAGGTCCACCTCCCGGACTTGCCGCCCGTCCGACAGGGTCAAGGCCCCCGTCGGGCAGGCGGCGACGCAAAAGGGCCCGCCCTCCCGGCCTTCGCACATGTCGCACTTGTGGGCGACCCCGTCAATCAAAACCGGCGCCCCGTATGGACAGGCGGCAACGCAGGCGCCGTTTCCCCTGCATTTGCTCTCGTCGAGGACGACACGGCCGTCTTCGGCGACCGAGTAGGCGTCGTTTTTGCAGGCGGCGACACATCTTGGATCCGGGCAGCTCTCGCAGGCCGAGGAGATGCGCATGCCGGACATTTTGAGATACCGCTCCTCGTTGACCGAGCGCACTTTCCGGTAGGAGATGCCGCCGTGCAGTTGCTTGCAGGCGATGACGCAGGCCTTGCAGCCGACGCAGCGGTTCATGTCAAAGTGGAAAAAGCTCACTCTACCACCCTCTCAATCTCAACGGCGGCCGTGTGGAAAGAGGCCCCGCCGCCGATGTCGGTGACGATGGGGGCCATGAGTCGGTTGAGGTTCGGCAGGCCGCAGAAGACGCTGACGGCGCCCTCCAGGACCGTGTCGCCCACTTTGGCTTTGAGGGTCATCTCGCCGAGCTCGTTGTAAATTCGAACCGTGTCGCCGGTTTTGATGTGCAGGCGGGCGGCGTCGGCCCGGTTCATGTGCAGGGCGTCGTCCCCGGCGTCATCAAGCCAGCAGTTTTGCACAAACTGGGAGTTGATGCGGTTCAGGGGATGGGGCGTGAGAAGCTGAAAGCTGCCCTCCGGAATGAGCGGGGGGACGTATTTGGGCAGCGCATCACACCCCCATTTGGCCGCGAGCCCCTCGCTTAAAAGCTCGATTTTCCCCGAGGGCGTGTCAAATTTGAGGTCCCCCCAGGCGACATCGCGGTAGCTTGTCAGCTTTGCGGGGGCCTTCTCCAAGTCCTCCAGCGTCAGCCCGTAAGGGGAGGCGGCAAGGCAGGCCCGCAGGATTTCAACGTCATCCTCCGGGAAATATTTCTCGTCAAACCCGAAACGGCGGGCCAGTTCCCGGAAAATGTCGGGCTCAGACCGGCAGCCCTCCGGCGGCTCCACAATTTTTTGCCGGTACTGGAGGTAGTTGTGCCCGTAAGTGTAAAAGAGGTCGGCCCGCTCCATGAACATGGCCACCGGCAGCACGACGTCGGCGAGTTTTGCCGTCTCGGTCATGAAGGCCTCGGGCACCACGACAAACTCCATGCCCTCAATGAACCGCTGCATGTCGTTTGCCCCGGGTGCGCTGACCATGGGATTGGCCCGCTCGACCCACAGCGCCCTGACGGGCGGGTCGAGCTTCGGAATGTCGAGCGGCACCGCCGCGACCGGCACGGTCTCCCGGATGTGCGCTTTGGGCTTTGGCGGGAAGAAGGGCCAGGCGGGCGGATTTTCCATGAAAGTGCTGGCGTGAAAGCCGGCCCCCCGCTTGCCGATGATGCCGCAGACGGCGGCGACGGCGGCGACAGCCCGGCAGGTCTGCCCGCCGTTGGAGTACCGCTGCAGCCCCTTGCCCTGCACGAGGGCAAAGTCCGGCGTCTCGGCGATGAGGTCGCAGAGCTTTGAAAACTCCTTCAGCCGCACGCCGGTCTCCCGGACGACCGAGCCGATGGTCACGGTCTCGAGGTACTCCTTGTACTCGGGAAAGCCGTGGACGTATTTGTCAATGAACTCGTAGTCCGCAAGCTCCTTGGCCAAAATGAACTTGATGAGCCCCGCGGCCAGCAGGCCGTCGGTGCCGCCCTTCGGAGTGATGTGCATGGTCGCCCGGTCCGACGACTCGCTCACGCGCGGGTCGATGACCACGAGCTTTGCGCCTTTGTCCAAGGCGTCGTGGATGTAGCGCATCGACTGCACATTGGTGTGCACGGGGTTTTTGCCCCACAGGATGATGAGCTTGGCGTCGGCCAGTTCGGCGATGGAGCCGTAGTCGCTCGAGCCGAACATGTCGTTGATGGCGGTCTCCTGCGCGGCGTCGCAGAGCCCGCCGGTGCGCCCGGTGTAGCCCCCAAAACAGTACCAGAAGTTCATGCCGAGGTTGGCGGTGCTGCCGCCGAGGTTTCCCGAGCCCTTGTAGAGCATGACGGTCTCGGGCCCGTACTTGTCCCGCAGCTCGGTGAGCTTTCTCACGATGAGGGCCATGGCCTCTTCCCAGGAGGCCGGCGTCAGCACGCCGCCTTTGCGGATGTAGGGGGTTTTGAGCCGCTCGGGGCTGTTTAACAGCTGCGGATAGGACAGCCCCTTGAGGCAAATTTTCTGCTGCGCCTCGGGGAAATAGGCGCTGCCCCGCACTTCCACAATGCGGCCGTCCTCGACGTCGACGTCGATGGGGCAGCCGCTGTAGCAGTTCATGGTGCAGGCCGTGCGAAGTGTCGTCCTCGACATCGTAATCTCCTAACCGATGAGCTTCATCGCTTCCATCAAAATCATTTCGGGGTCGCGGTAGCCCTCGGAGCAGAGCTCCAGGGTGACCCAGCCGTCATACCCCTTTTGCCGCAAAAGGTCAAGCAGCACCGGAATGTTGAGCATGCCGTCCCGCAGCCGCAGGTGGGCGGGCGATTTGCCGTCCGAGTTGCACAGGTGGACGTAGGACAGCTTGTCTTTTAGCCTGTCAAAGTAGTTTTGCATCGGCTCGCAGGCGACGGTCGGGGGCACGACGTCGAGCATGCCGTCGACATTGGGCCGGCCCACGCTGGCCAGCATCTCGGCGCAGTCGTCGGCCGTCGTGATGACGGGGCTCTCGACCGGCAGCACCGGCTCAAGGGTCAGCGTGACGCCCAAGGGCGCCGCGAAGTCGGCAAGCTCTCTCATATTTTCGGCAAAGACCTGCCGAACATGCGCCATCGGCGTGAAGTTGCCGGGGTGGTCGGCCGTGATCAGCACCCGCGGGATTTCCATGGCCGCGGCCGCCTCAACTGAGCGGCGGAATACGGCCATCGACTCGGCCTGGCCGTTTGCCGTCTCGTCGACAAGCGAATAGGGCCCGCCCAAGGTCGCCGGTGTGTACATCGGAATTTCGATGCCGTATGTCTTTTTCAAAGACAGCACCCGCCCTGCAAACCGGGCGTCGACATCGGTCGGCCAGGCGTGGGGCCGTCCGCCCCACAGTTCAATGCCGTCAAGCCCGTGCCGGGACGCGGCGGCAAAACAGTCCTCGAGGCGGTGGCGCTTGAAGTCGAGTGTGATAAAGGCGAATTTCATATCGGCACCTCGGCAAAAAAAATTTGTCGAATTCAAAATCCGCGGCCGCAAATATCGTGTGGCCGCGGCAGGGTTATATTCTATTTTGTATTCTACCGCACAAAGCTCAAAAAAGCAATGGCAAGCCCGATGATGCGCACGTCGCTCAAGGCCTCCCGCTCAAAGACAAGGCTCTCGTACATCGGGTTTTCGGGCTGGAGCACGAGCTTGCCCGGGAATTTGCGCACCCGCTTCAAAGTGGCCTCGTCCTCAATGAGGACGGCCGCAATCTGCCCGTCCGCAACGTCGGGCTGGGCGCGCAGATAGACGATGTCGCCGTCGAAAATGCGGGCGTTGATCATGGAGTCGCCGCGGCAGCGCAGCGCAAAGTCGGCCCGCACCCCCTCGGCCGAGTGGACGTATTCCTCAATGTTGGGCTCGGCCAAAATGGGCTCGCCGCAGGCGATGACCCCTAGAAGCGGCACCGAGGCCGCCTCCGACTGGTACTGCGGGCCAAACCGCATGTAGTCGATGCTGACGCCGAAATACAGGGCCAGCGCCTCCTCGGTCTTAAAGTCCGGCTCCCTGTTGCCGAGCTCGTACATGCTGATGGCGCTCTTGGAGATGCCCACCTCGTCGGCAAGCCCTTTCTGTGTCAGCCCCTGCCCCTTGCGCAGGTCGCGCAGAATTTTCGCAAACTTGGACACGTCCGTCACCCCCATATGCCCATTATATCACGTCTTGTGACAACTTCAAGACGCAACTTCACGCTTTGTGTGAATATTGACCCGCCGTACAAAGAGGACGCCGGCCCTCTGTTTTTCATACACTGGTAACATGTAACGGCTTTTTAAAATAAAGGCGCTGCCCGGACGGGAGGGAAAAACATGACCGAAGTGACGGTGCGCATCGGCAGCGACCGGGTGATTCTCGGCCGTATCATCGACGGCATCACCTATGTGCCGCTGCGGGACGTGGTGGCGGCCATCCAGCCCCGGGTCGTCTGGACGCCGGAGGAGGGAGCCGGAGTTATCCTGTGACAAAAAGAGCCCCCCGGCGAAGCCGGGGGGCTCTTTTTACTTTGACGCAATGACGTCAATCTCAACGTCGAGCCCGTCGTAGAGCTGCACGCCGGAGACGCAGAGCCTCGCGGGGTAATCCCCCGTAAAATACTTCCGGTAGACCTCGTTCATCTCGGAAAAATATTTCCGGTCGGACAGATGGACCGTGCACTTGATGATTTTGTCCATGCAACTGCCGACCTCTTCTAAGGTATTTTTGATGATGTCCATGACGATAGCAGTCTGCTCGGCGACCGAGCCCCGGACGACTTCGCCGGTGTTCATGTCGACCGCGACCTGCCCCGAGATGAAGAGCAGGTCGCAGTAGCCGATGACCTGAGAGTAGGGGCCGACCGACTCCGGAATGCTCTTTGCGTGGATGACTTCCTTTTTCACGAGTGTTCCTCCGTGCAGCTTGTCGCTGCGCTCAATATGTATTTCAGCGGCCATCGCCTTACGCTTTATAGACCGCCTCGCCCGCCAGATAGGTCGTATCGACCGTAATTTTGCCCAGGTCCTCGTCTGGCACCGCAAGGTAATCCTGGTTTAAGACGACCATGTCGGCATATTTGCCGGCCTTCATGGAGCCTGCGATGTCCTCGTCAAAGAGCATTTTCGCGGCGTTTACGGTGTAGGCCTTCAGGGCCTGCATGCGGTCAATGTGCTGCGCCGTGCCGAAGCTCTTGCCGCCCTGGGTCTTGCGGCAGACCATGGAGTAGATGCCGAGCATGGGGTTGATGTCACAGACGGGGCAGTCGTTGTTGCAGGCGAAGACCATGCCGCGGTCCACATACTCCTTATTCGGGAAGGCCCACTGCACGCGCTCCGGGCCCATCACGTTGTAGTGGGAGTCGCCCAAGGCGTAAATGAAGCCGGCCGAAGTGCCGACAAGGATGCCGTACTTTTTCATGCGCTCAATCTGGTCCACGGTGGGGGACTCGACATGCTCAAAGCGAAAGCGCAGCGGCGCGACGTCGACGCCGTGGGCGAGGCAATACTCGACGCCCTTCAGGGCCTGCTCAATGGCCACGTCGCCGATGGCGTGGAGGCTCGCCTGCATGCCGCCCTGCGCTGTCAGCAGCATGTCGGCACAGAGCTCGCCCTGGTCGTTGTAGAGGGTGCCGAAGTTGTCGGGCTCGCCGACATACGGGACCGAGAAGGCCGCCGTCTTGCCGCCGGTGCTCCCGTCCAAAAGATACTTCATACCGGCAAACCGCAGCGTGTCGTTGCCAAAGCCGCTCATGAGCCCGACTTTGACAGTCTCGGCCAAAGTCGCCGGGCAGTTGACATTGCTGCGGGCAAAGGTGTAAAACCGGATTCGCATTTTGAGCCGGCCCTGTTTTTGCAGCTGCTGATAAATTCTCACAAACCGGGCCTCGGCCGCCATTTCGGTCGTGGTCGTGATGCCCTTGCGGAAAATCTCGTCTTGGATGTCGGTGGCGATGAGCTCCATGATCTGCTCGTCGGTGGGTTTGGGGAAGGGAATCCAGTGCTGCACGGCGCCCGAGATGACGCCGGTCGGCTCGCCCTTATCATCCTTGAAAATTTTCCCGCCGACGGGCGGCACCGCGTCCGCAGTAATCCCGCAGAGCCTCATGGCTAGCGTGTTGACGGCCCCCACATGGCCGCAGGTCCGCTTGATGAAGACGGGGTTGTTGGGCGAGACGGTGTCGAGGTCCGCGGCCGTGACGGGGAGCGCACCCTCCTTGAATTTCGCCTCGTCCCAGCCCCAGCCAAAGAGCCATGTCCCTTTGGGAGTCTTGGCCGCGGCCGCGGCCACTTTTTTAAGTACGTTTTCTTTGGAGCTGGTGGCCTCTCCGGACAGGTTGATGGTGGCGCACTGGTCGCCGTAATAGCAGGGGTGGGCGTGGCTCTCAATGAGCCCGGGAATGACGGTCTTGCCCCCGAGGTCCACAATCTCGGTGCCCTCCACAGCATACTTCATGGCCTCTTCCAGGCTTCCGACCGACAAAAACCGCCCGCCGCCGACGGCGACGGCCTGCGCAATCGGCGCATCCTCCTCCATTGTGATGAATTTCCCGCCCGTAAAAACGGTGTCGGCTCTCGGTGGTAACATATGTTTTTCAACTCCTTTCGCTCAGGTGCTGCCGCATGGAAAAAGCGGCTACTTCACTTTTGAGATTCTGATTTTGCAGGTCGGGCAGCCGGTCGTGATGGTGTCGGTCAGCTCAAACTTGAAGGCGGGATGGGTGCTCATCACGCCGCGGTCGCCGTCCATCGCAATGTCGCACAGGTGCCGGATTTTCTCCTCGTCATCCGTCATTTTCTGCCACGCGGCCACGAGCGGGCAATAGTGGAAGTCGAGTTTGACCTCGTCCTCGGATTTTTCCATCTCAACTTCAAGCACCTTTTGAATGGTCTCAGGCAAAAAAGCGTCGCAAAAGGCCAGAAGGTCGTCGCCTGTCGGATATTTTGTGTTGCCGTGCATCACGCCGCAGCTGAAAATGGCCTCGCGGCCGGCCTCGTCCAGATCGATGCCGTGTTTTTCAAGCTGCTCGCACAGAAGATAAAACCACTGGGCCCGGTGCTCAAAAGCGGCCCGGAGGGTGTTGACTTCCTTGTCATCCAGATATTTCGAAGGGGCGTTGTGAATCATTTTGTTTTCCTCCCGATTTGTTTGTTTCGAATGGCCTCCTGTCATACTCGGTTGAATTCACTGTGCCGGTACACGCCCTTTTGGCCATCCATACCACCCCCTTAAAAATCCGGTGTTTATTTTACTCTCCCCGCCGCTGGTTGCGGGAGCGTTCAATGAGCTTCACAATGACGCGGTCGGTCTCGGTCATGCCGGGGTTATTGAGCTGGCCCAGGTTGTAGAAGGTGTCCTCAATCGTGTTGCCGATGATGCCGACACCGGCCGGCAGCCCTACGCCCTCCGCCGCCAGATAGGCGAACTGCACGGCCGTCATGGCGGCGGTGCTCAGCTTTAAAGCGCAGGACTCCTTGGCCCCGTCGCAAAACATGCCGCCCAGCGTCCCGATTAAGGACTGCATGGCCAAGACCCCCTGCTCAAAGGAGCCCCCCAGCAGATACACGGTCGCCGCGGCGACGCCTGCCGAGGCCGCAATGGAGCAGCCGCAAAAGGCCGTCATGCGCTTGACATAGCCCTTTATGTAGACTGTGACCGTCGAGCTGATACAGAGCGCGCGGGCGGCGGTCGTCTCATCGGCCCCGAGCTCGTCCGCAACCACCTTGACCCCGATGAAGTTCGTGATGCCGTGGTTGCCGCTTCCGGCAATGGCCATGATCGGCACGATCAGCCCCTGCATGCGGGCTTCGCCGGCCGCCGCCGTCATGGCTCTGGCCTTTGCCGATATGCGGTTGCTTTCGGTCGGGGAATTGTCGTCAAGCGCCGCAAGGGACCTTCCGAGCCGCAGCGTATCGTCTGAAAGCCCGGTCCTTGCGGCCGCCAGATTGACCTGCGCAAAGTCGAGCAAAAAGTGAAGCTCGTCAAGTTCCATCGTCAGAATGCAGTCGTACAGCGCTTTTAAACCGTAGGTCAAAAAGAGGTCCTTACTCTCATCCGGCTTTGCAAAGTCCTTGTCGGCGAGGGTCACCCCGTCTTTTTCAATGTGGATGATGTTGGAGTAGTCGGCTGCAATGTCGACAATGGCCTCATGGCCGCCGCCCGTGACTGCGGCATGCACAAAGAGCGGGTCTGGAAAGTCGGCGTAGGAGACCGTCACCCCGCCCGCCGCAAGAAAAGCCTCGGCCTTTGCGAGAATTTCGGGCGTCACATAGTCGAGCACCGCGAGGCCCTCCTCGCTCTTGTCAATCAGACAGCCGAGCGCCGCCGCAATGTCGAGCCCCCGCCTGCCGGTACCGGGCACGCCGACGCTCACGCCGTTTTTATAGAGGTTTGGGCTCACGGTCACGGCCACTTTTTCGGGAGTGGCGCCGAGCTCCCCCGCCGCCCGGGAGACGGCCAGCGTCACTGAACCGGGGTCGGTGCAGCCGGTGGACTTTTCAATCTCGCGCTTTAATACGCTCAGAATCAGTTCTTTCATACCGTCCTCCGCATGTCGTCTGAATAATATTACCAGCATTTTAGCACAGTTTTTGCGGACTGTAAACAAGAGAAAGCGGGTGCCGCATCACTTTGGGGCACGGGCAGAGCGCATGTGTGCGGTAAAGCATAGGACAAAAAAGCGGCACTTTTCAGTGCCGCTTCCGCTATTCGACGGGCTCGCCCCGGGCTTTTAGCCCGGTTTCTGTCCTGCCATATTCTATGTACCGGCCGCCGTGTCGGCGGTCGTTGCGGGGGCCTATTGGCCCTTGGCCTCGGCGATGCAGGCTTTGGCGGCCTCAATGACGGCGTTGCTGGTGAAGGTTGCGCCCGCTACGGTGTCGACTTCGGCCGACTGTTTTTCGACAATCTTGGCGGGCAGCTCATCGATGGCCTTGGAGCCGACGCCGGCGGTCTCGGAGGCGCCGGTGGCCTCGACCGATGTGATTTTGTCGGCGTCGAAGACCATTTTCACGGTCACATCTCCACCATACCCGTCTGCGGTGGCCTCATAGGTGCCGGCAGTGTATGCGGGCTCGGTGGTTGTGCAGGCGGCAAGGCCAAAACAGAGCGCCAGCGCCAGCATCAGGGACAGGGTTTTCTTCATAGGTTTTCCTCCTCTTTTGTCTTTGCGTCAAATTGCTGTAACATCATTACACTGCAAGTAGTATGGCCTGCCAAGCATTGGTTTATGATGACAAGTTGAGTTTTCACGGGGGATACGCGTAAAAAGAACCCCGCCGCAGGCGGGGTTCTATCCTCCGTTGTGATGACCTGTGCCGGCAGTCTGACTCCACAGGACCTGCCGCCTCTATTCGGTCAAAATGGCGGCAAGCAGACCGCCGTCTATGTTGCCACCCGAGATGACAATGGCGACGTTTTTACCTTCGAAGAGGGCAATATTTTGGTCATAGGCCGCAACGCCGACGGCGCCGGCCCCCTCGGCCACGACGTGGTCGCCCAGCACCAGGGAGCGCACCGCGGCCCGGATGTCGGCCTCTTCCACGACGAGCACGTCGTCGATGACATCCCGCATGGCAAAGGGGATTTCGCCGACCCCGCCCACTAAAGCGTCGCAGACCGTGTCGCCCACGGTGTCGTATTCGAGGTGACAGACGTTATCCCGGATGGAGGCCGCCATGGCGGGGCAGGCGGCCGTCTGCACGCCGATGACTTTGATATCGGGACTCAGCCGCTTTGCGGCGACCGCAATTCCGGTGACAAGCCCGCCGCCGCCGATTGGGACCAGAATGACGTCGACTTTGGGCCAGTCCTCGCAGATTTCGAGCCCTATGGTGCCCTGCCCCGCAATGACCTCAAGGTCGGAGCAGGGGTCGATCATGGTCATGCCGCTCTCTTTGGCGGCGGCCTCGGCAATGGCGTGGCAGGCGTCGTAGGAGTCGCCCACCCGCACGACCTCGGCCCCGTATTTCGCGATTTTGTCGGTCTTGGCCTTGGGGGTTGCGGCCGGCACATAGACTTTTGCCTTTGAGATTCCCTCGAGCCGGGCCGCCAGCGACACGCCGGCCCCGTGGTTGCCGGAGGAGACCGCAATGACGCCGGCCGCGCGCTGCGTGGCCGTCAGCGAGGAGATTTTTGAGAGCGCCCCTCTGATTTTAAAAGAGCCGAGCGGCTGCCGGCACTCAAGCTTGAGTCTGGCGTCGCGCACCGTCGAGGGCAAAAGCTCAGTGCGGGCCACCCGGCCGTTAATGCGTTTGCGGGCTGCCAGAATGTCCGAATAAGTGACCATTGAAAAAACCTCCTGTGATGTTCGCGCATTTGCGCTATTACAGGCGGGGAGTATGTACGCGCCGCGGCCGCCTGCGGTCATTATATCGTATATCCGCCCCAAAAACAACCATACTACCGGCGAGGTGAGGACAATGAACGCCATGAACATGGACAAACAACAGTATTCGGCCTATGTGAAAGAGCGCTCCGAAAATTCGCCGCTCGTCAAAGATATGCTGAAAGCGTTTTTCTTTGGCGGCGCCATCTGCACGGTCGGCCAGGGGGTCTCGGAGCTGTGGCGGCTTGCGGGCATGGACAAGCCGCAGGCGTCCGCCGCCACCTCGGTCACCATGGTTTTCATCGGCGCCCTGCTGACCGGGCTGTCGCTCTACGACAACCTCGCCAAACACGGCGGGGCCGGCACCATCATCCCCATCACGGGCTTTGCCAACTCCATTGTGTCCCCGGCCATGGAGTTCAAAAGCGAGGGGCTGGTGCTCGGCATGGCGGCCAAGATGTTTGTCATCGCGGGGCCGGTGCTGGTCTACGGCATCACGGCAAGCGTCGTCTACGGAATCATTCTGGCGCTGTTCAGGCTTGTATAACAGGGGCCGCCGGCCCCTTTTTTGTCGGCGAAAGCCCCCGCGGGCGGGTCATATTTTTCGCAAAACGAATAATACTATGACTAAATACACTTTGAAATGGTGGGTGAACATGGGAAAAAGACAGGGCCAAACGCTCATTTTGAGCGACCCGCCGTATGTCATGGCGGCGGCGGCGGTCGTCGGTAAAAAAGAGGGGGAGGGCCCGCTTGCGGCCGATTTTGACGTCGTTGAGCAGGACTCCTACTGCGGGCAGAAGACCTGGGAGAAGGCTGAGAGCACCCTGCAAAAGCGCACGGCCGACATTGCGCTGACCAAGGCCGGCGTCGCCCCCGGCGACGTCGACATTGTGCTGGCCGGCGACCTGCTCAACCAGTGCACCGCAAGCTGTTTCGGGCTCGTGGAGCTCGGCCGGCCGATGCTGGGGCTTTTCGGGGCCTGTTCCACCGCCGCCGAGGGGCTTGCCGCCGCAAGCCTGCTCGTGGACGGAGGGTTTGCACAGACGGCCCTGACCATCACCTCCTCGCATTTTTGCACGGCCGAGCGGCAGTTTCGGCTGCCCCTCTCCTACGGCGGGCAGCGTCCGCCCACCGCCCAGTGGACCGTGACAGGGGCGGCGGCCTTTGTGCTGGGCAAAAAACACGTCGTGCAGGGGGCTCCGGTGCGCATCAAAGCCTGCGCCGTCGGCGTTCCGGTCGACATGGGCATTGCCGACGTCAACAACATGGGCGCGGCCATGGCGCCGGCCGCCATTGACACCCTGAGCGGCTTTTTCACCGACACCGGCACGAATAAAGACCACTTCGACCTCATTGTCACGGGGGATTTAGGCGCCGTGGGACACGCAATCGTCGCCGAGAAAATGGGGCTTGGCGAAAATTACAACGACTGCGGACTCATGGTCTTCGACCTCAAACAGCAGGACGTCCACGCGGGGGGCTCGGGCTGCGGCTGCTCGGCCGTCGTCACGGCCGGCCACATTCTGCGCCGCATGCGGGCGGGGGAGCTGAAGTCGGTGCTGCTGGTCGGCACCGGCGCCCTGATGTCCACCACCTCCTTCCAACAGGGGGAGAACATCATTGGCATCGCCCACCTCGTCTGGCTGTCGGCCGAGTGATCAGCAGAATAAAAAACCGCAAAGCCGGACGGCAGCCGGTTTTGCGGTGAGCGGGGAAGAAACTATTTCCGAAGCAGCGTAAACAAATAGCTGACTGCGACAATGACTCCGGCCACGATGGCGCCGCCCTTGACCAGCCGCACAGCGACGCCCTCTTCACGGAAACCCGTAAAATAGCCCTTGAACCGGGCGAGAAACTCATCGCGGCGGCGCAGCTTGCGATAGCGCCTGAGCTGCTGTTTGATAAACGTTGTTTCCATGCAACTCCCTCCTCATATTTCTTTCATCTATTTTATGACACCCGGGGACAGGCGTCAACTACTAATTTCAGGAGGTTGCACATGCAATACGTCATGGCCTTTGCGGTGGGCGGCGCAATCTGCGCAGTGGCCCAGGTGCTCATCGACCGCACCAAGCTGACCCCCGCGCGCATTGTCGTGCTCTTTGTCGTCTCGGGCGTCGCCTTGACGGCGGTCGGGGTCTACGACAAGCTGGTCGAAATCGGCGGGGCGGGCGCCACCGTGCCCATTTCGGGCTTTGGCTATTCGCTGGCCAAAGGGGTTGAAAAGGCCGTGGCAAGCCAGGGGGCGCTCGGCATTTTGACCGGCGGCATTACGGCGACGGCGGCCGGCATCACCGGCGCCATCTTCTTCGGGTTTATCATGGCCCTCGCCTTCAAGCCAAAGGCGAAATAAGCAGACTTTGCATGATAAGGGGCAAACTGTCATAGTTTGCCCCTTACCGTATTCTTATGAGCATAAACTTCATGAGATTGAACGAATTCAGCTTCGGTAAAAATTTTTTCCGGTCCGAAACAACGCTTTCCACCGACAGCAGTCGTTCAAGTGGAGCATCACATGGCGGGTGGGCGGCATCAACAAAATTCCCGTAACATCCTTTTTCGCCCAATAACCCAGCAGCCATATCGATTCCTCTTCGCTTGTCACGCCGCCGTCCCTGAGGATTTTCGCCAACCCCTCGGAAGACGTCTCCCGCGTCATATCTCCAGGCAATAAACGCTGTACGATTCGCCTTGTCCTTTTGCCGACTTCATTTCTGTAATGCAATAATTCTGCGATATCAAGGTTTTTGCTCAAACGCATGATTTCGTCATCCGTCAGGGCGTTTCCCGTGTCGGTGATGGGCGCATTCATTTTTTGCTTCAATTCATCGTTGAACAACTGCTCTTCACCGGCCACTAAAACCGACATGGTCAAATCCTCAATTCTTGCGATATGCCAAATCGCCCATGCGATCGTTTCGTCTTTGGCTGTCGGCATGACGGCGTATTCGGCACAGCGCAAATCTCCGATGAGTTTATCCACTTCGTTTGGCTCTGTGCCGGATATTTCCGATGCGTGCAGCTTTGCGTGGAGCGCTAAAAACAGCGCGACGGACTCAACCGTTTTATTGGGTTTGCGTATGATCTGCTGCAGCTGCGCATGCTTTTCACTTAACCCTTCTCCGAAATATTTCACGGTTGCGCGCCTCCCCAAGGGAATGTAAGAGCCTTACATTCCCCTAAATTATAGCAGATTTTGCCGGCAATTCCCATCGTTTTGTCTGCGAATGGGCGGATAAAAAAGCCCTGCCGTTTCTTTGAGAAAGAGGCAGGGGTTTTTTTATGATGGATTTTGTTTGAACTTAAGTGACATACCCCAAAAGTAAAGTCTTTTTTCACGCGCTCTTGCCTTCGGAGAACATCGCAATAAACGTGATGAGCAAAATGCCGCTGCAAACCAGAATGGCCCGTTCTTGCCAGAGCTCAACCGAGTAACTTGCAAGCAGGGAGCCGATGAAGAACACGATGACGAGCGCCAGCATCGTCAGCCCTTCAAACAGCACATAGCGGGCGCCGTGAAGGGAGTAGACGCTGAGGCTCCGGGCGACGTTTTGCAGCCCGCCGATTGAAAAAACGACTTCGCCGTCCACCCGGCGCACCCGCAGAAAGGTCTCGGTCTGGGAGCCCCAGACAAAGGCCCCGAAAGACAAAGCCACAAGATTGTGGTGCTGCGGCAGAAAGCCCATGGCGGTGAGCAGCGCCGCCGAAACGAGCACGGTGACCTGCCGCCAGTGGAGCCGGGACGGGCGCAGCGTGAACCGGTGCCGAATCAGGACGGTCAGCAGGATGCCGAGCAGAAAGAAAACGATGCAGCAGAGATACGGCAGGGCGTTTTCCCAGTTGTTTTGCGCAATGTGAATTGCAAGCCGGGTCAGGTTTCCGCGCTGGGTGTGGACCGTGATGTCCCCGCGGATTAAGCAGGTGTAAGCGCCTAAGAAACCGCCGCCGAATGCGAGAATGAGCGCCAGGAACAGAGAATCCGACGTCTGCCGTATGGCGGGAAGTTCAGCCTGCTCTACGGCAGGCTCCAGGGTCTGCGTGGGGGCGGGCATAAGGTGTTCCTTTCAAAAGAATCTGTTTTTTATACAAAATGATTGCCTTATGCCCATATTAATATTTCTTAGCGTAAAAGTCAACCCTGCATGAGGCGGGAATCGACAAAAAATTCACTATAGCGCTGCCCTTTAAAAATGTGGGAAAGCGCCTGACGGCGCAGCACGATGGTATCCTCCGGGAGGTTGTCCGCATCAAACCATTGTAGCTGTGAGCACTTGTCCGGCTCGGCAATGCGGGGGGTTCCGGTGTATATTTTTACGAAAAAATACAGGTCGTAATAGGTTCGGGCTCCGTGCAGGCCAAGCCGGTGGCAGAGGTGGGCAAAAGTGACGCCGTTTGGGTCGACTTTTATGCCAAGCTCTTCTCCGCACTCCCGCTGGACGGCTGCGGACGCCGTCTCCCCCTCGTCCACATGGCCGCTGCCGGCCAAATCCCACAGCCCGTCCATATAGCCGGTGTTTTGCCGGCGGGCCAGCAGCACTTCAGTTTTGCCGCCCTCCTCCCGCAGGAGGACGGGGAAGACCGCCGACAGCGTGCGGTACCGCTCCCCGCTCAAAGGCTTGCGATGACGGCCGCCGTCAGCATGGTGCGCTCGGGCAGCGAGGAGAGGCGCATGCTCTCGTCGACGGCGTGCATTTTGTAGACATAGGGGCCAAAGCCGTCGAGGGTCGGCGCGCCGTGATGGGACAGGAAGTTGCCGTCGGAGGCGGCGGGCGTCGACTGCTCCGGAAGCACAAAGCCGAACCCCGCGCCGATGTCCCGGATTTTCTCATAGAGGGCGACGTTTGCCGGCGTGCGCTCCAGCACCGGGAAGGAGGTGGTCACCGTCACTTTGGTCGTGACGCCCTCGATGTGGCCCTTGCCCTCCAGCGCCTTGAAGCGGGCCTCCATCTCGGCCATCTCGGCCTCGCTCGAGGGCTTGAGCGACACGTTGCAGGCGGCATAGTCGGCCACGGTGCCAACGCCGTTTTTGCCGCCCTCGAGGTCGGCGATGTTGTAGAAGACTTTTTTCTCCCAGTCGTTCATGGACTCGATTTCTATCATTTTGTGCGCGAGCTCCAAAACGGCTGAAGCGCCCTCTTCATAGGCCAGAGCCGAGTGGGCCGCCTTTCCGAAGCACTCGATGCGGGCCTTCATACTGCCCTTGCGGAAAGTGATGAGCCCGTTTTCCTTGCGCCCCGCCTCGCAGACAAAGGCGGCCGTCGCCCCCTTGGCCTCTCTGGCGTAGAGCTCGCGGCCGGAGGGGGAGCCGATCTCCTCGTCGCAGTTGTAAATGAGCACGATTTCAAGGTCCGGCAGCATGCCGGCCTCTTTTGCGATGCGAAATGCCGTCGACGACATGACGACGCCGCCCTTGCAGTCGACGGCGCCAAGTCCGTAGCAGGTGTCCCCGTCAATGCGGAAGGGGTGTGCCGCGGCGTCGCCCGGCTTGAAGACGGTGTCGAGGTGGGCGCACATCACGAGCTTGCCCTTGGGATTTTCCGGGCGGTACCGGGCCACGACATGCTTGCCGAGGTCCGGAGCCTCGACGACCTCGATGTCAAGCCCGCCGAGCTCATGTAAGTATTCCAGCACGATTTCCACGATTTTGGCGTTGCCCTCGACGTTGCCGGTGCCGCAGTCAATGGCGCACATGCGGCGCAGCAGCTCGACCTGCTTGTCAAAATACATGGCCGCCCCGTTTTTGGCGGCCTCAAGGATTTGCTGACGGCTTAAGGCTTCCATGTTTCATCCTCCCGCTAAATTGATGATTTCAAGGTGGTTTTTCTTCGCGTAGTCCACAGTGTAGGCGGTGCCGCCCGGCTTGCCGGTGAAGTAGCAGACCAGCACGCTGCTCTCGTCCACGAGGCGGCGGTTGCGCAGGTGGTAGCACCCGGCCGAATATTTGTCGGCCGTGTAAATGACCTCGTCGGCGCGGGCAAGCACCTCGTCGTAAAAGCCGACGTCGTCCGGCTGCCACCGGCTTGTCTGCTGGCGGCAGGGCAAGACGAGGGTGAGGGATGTCCCGGGCGTTTCAAGCACAACAAGGGCCGCCAGCATGTCAAAGCCCTGCGCGCCGCCGGCGCAAAAGCGGGTGATTCCCCGTGCCCTAAGGGCCTCCACCGTGCGCCGGATGGAGGCCGCAAGGGGAGCCGCCCGGTCGGCCTCAACGGTGCGGTGGCCCGAAAAGCAGGCGGTGTGTGCCCGCCCGCCGGTTGACTGCGGCGCCTGCCCGTCCCCATCCGGGCACATGCACACCGGCATGGCCGGTCTCACAAAACTCATCATAAAACAGTTCACCCGTTCCCTATTATACAGGCTTTTTTTGCCGGATACAAGGCGCTCCTTGCAATATGGGGCTGCATCTCATATAATAGGGGTGGACAACTTTGCGGGAGGCGAGGACATGGTCATCGTCAATATGGAGCGCCACGCGGCCAGGGAGATCACATTCAAAACGTCCATTGACCCAGGTGTTACCCTTTCGCTGCGCGACAGCTTTTCCTTCAACGTCGAATATTACGACAACAACTCAAAGGGCATCGCCAAATATGTGCACCACAGGCAGGAGAACTCGCCCGACCCGCGGTTTGAGCTCTCGGTCACGATGCTCGGGTACTTCACCTGTGGCGGCGTGCGCACTGAGGAGGACAAGAAGCACGCCCACCTGCAGGCCTACGGCCAGCTTTTCCCCTATATGCGCTCTCTCGTCGCGGCGCTGACGGCGGCAAGCGGCATGCCCTCGATGATCATCCCCAAAAACGCGATGGACTGGGACTCCATCGTCATTGACGGCAGAGAGGGGAAAAAATAGGTTACTCAAAAATCGGCCCGGGGCATATGCCCCGGGCCGAAGTATTTATTTCTTAATTCCGCCCTTGAGTTTTCCGCCCGACTTCAAAGCGAAAATGTTGGTCTCAAAGCTGTGGCGCAGCGTTCCCTCGCGGCGGGCGCGCTTCAAGGCAAGCGCAATCATGCGGTCAAGCAGCTCGGAGTAGGGAATGCCGGCCGCCTCAAAGAGGTAGAAGGCCAGAGACCCCGGGCAGGTGTTGGGCTCGTTGACATAGACCGTGTCCCCCTCAAGCAGGAAGTCGATGCGCACGCCGCCCGAAAAGCCGAGCGCACGGAAGGCCTTGACGGCAAGGTCTTGAATTTCGGCCGTCTTCTCGGGAGCCAGGTCGGCCGGCAACCGGCGGGTGGCGCCCGACATGCCGGACACCTTGCCGCCGGTCAGATATTTGTCGCTGTAAGAGAGAATTTCGCCGGCCGTCACCGGCTCCTCACAGGCAGAGGGGACGGCCTCCTCCTCGTCGCCCAAGACCGCGCAGTTGATTTCGCGCAGATTTGTGATGGCCCGCTCGACCAAGAGGCGGGAGGAGAACTCGCAGGCGAGGTCAATGGCGGTCTCAAGCCCTTGCCGGTCGAAGGCCACTTTGATGCCGACCGACGAGCCCAGCCCCGCCGGCTTGACGATGACGGGGTAGCCAAAGGCCTCCTCACAGCCCGCCATGACGGCCTCGGGGTCTTCGACATACTGGGCGGCGTAGAAAGTCTTGGCCTCGAGCACCGGCACGCCTGCCGCCCGCATGACGTCCTTCTGCCGGGCTTTGTCCATGCCGATGGCCGAAGCCGCGATGTCGCAGCCGACATAGGGCAGCCCCACCGACTCGAACCACCCCTGCATGGAGCCGTCCTCAGTGCCGGCCCCGTGGACGATGGGGAAGGCGAGGTCGATTTTCGCAACGTCGGAGCTGCCAAAGAGCTTCGGTTTGGCGGCCGAAATGGCCCAGACCTCCTTGGCGTTTTTGCGCCCCAGATAGACCTGCGTACAGCGCGCCAAAAGCGCCGGAATGTCCTTGTAGGCGTCGATGTCTTTGAGCGCCTCGCCGGTGTAGAGCACGCAGTCCTTGGTCACATAAAAGGGGATGACGTCGTATTTGTCGGTGTCGAGCGAATACATGGCCTGCACGGCCGAAATCACCGACACCTCATGCTCGACGGAACGCCCGCCGAAGAATACACCGATGGATAGCTTCATACTGTCCTCCTTAGCTCACAAAAAGGTGGCCCACTTTCCGTAATATACAAAATTGAAATGCCGGTCATTCGAGGTCGTCTGTCAGGTCGTTTTCGAGCAGCACGACGCTTTTGCCCTCCGGCAGCATGGCAAGCGCCTCCCGCAGGGTTGCGACCCTCGTCAGCTTTGCCTCCATGCCCTCATCGGCAAAACCGGCCGCAATGGCCTCCCCGCCGCGCCCAACCGCAATGCAGACGTCGCAGCAGCGGGCCGCAAGCCTCGCAAACTCGCGGTTGACGGCGTACTCCCGCTCGCCGAGCTCCACCATGCCGGGAGTGACCAGTACCCGCGTGACGCCGGTGAAGGCCGAGAGCACCTGTACGGCCTCGGCCGCCCCCTCCGGGTTGGCGTTGTAGGCGTCGTCAATGTAAATGCGCTCGCCCATGGCCGGCCTCAGCTCAAGCCGGTGGGGAATGGGCTTGAGCCGCCGCACAGCGGAGGTGAGCGTCTTGTCCGGCACCCCCATTGTGAGGGCGACGGCCGCCGCCCCCGCGATGTTGAGCACATTGTGCCGGCCTAAGAGCTTTGTCGCAAGCTGGAGGGCTCTCCCGTCCGGGCACTGAAGCGTGAACTTTGCGCCCGTGATGCCGTAGGAGACCTCGACCGCGCGGTAGTCGCACCCCTCGTCAAGCCCGTAGGAGACGTGGGGCCGCTCCCAGCCGGAGGCCGCGATGGGCGGGCTGTCGAAGTTTAAGAAAATGAGCCCGTCCTCCGGAATGGACTCGGCCAGCTCGAACTTTGCGGCCCGGATGTTCTCGGTCGAGCCGAAGGTCTCGAGGTGGGCGATGCCGACCGAGGTGATGATGCCGTATTTGGGCTTCACGATGTCGCAGATTTCGGCGATGTCGCCCTTTTGGCGGGCCCCCATTTCGCAGACAAAGACCTGATTGAAAGGGGTCATCTGCTCGTTGACGGTGCGCACGACTCCCATCGTCGTGTTGTAGCTGCCCTCGGTCATCAGGGTGTCGAAGGTCTCCCGCAGCATTTCGGTCAGAATGTACTTGACCGAGGTCTTGCCGTAGCTGCCGGTCACGCCGACCACCGTCACGCCGGAGGCGGCGAGTTTTTCCCTTGCCGCCCGCACAAAGCCGTCCGCAATGCGCTTTTCCATGCCCTCGGTCATGCGCCCGGATGCTGACGGCAGCCAAACGGCGATGGGCGCCGCGGCGACGGCGGCCGTCCAGACAAACCGCCACGGCGCCGGAACGACAAGCCCCGCGGCCCCAATGGCGAGCAGCAGAAATGCCGCCGCCGAAAACTGGCGTTTGACCCGGTCCGTCACGACAAAGGGCTTTTTCTCGGGCGGGCGCACCGACAGGGCAAAGACCGCAAGCCCGAAGTAGAGGGGGGCGGCCCACCGGCCGAGCACGGCGGCGCCAGCCGGGACGAGACCCGCCGCAAGCCGGCGCTCTTTGGGATTTTTTTCAAGCCAGCGGCGGTAGCGCTCCGGCCGGTATGAATTTAACTGATACATGTGAAAATAGTGTCTGGACAGGGCCCCCTGCCAGACGAGCACACATGCGACGGGCAGAATGTAGTCGAGCATGAAAGCATATCCTCCGGGCAGACAGCAGGCTTAGGGCGTCAGGCGCACTCGCCGTCACAGCCAGCTTTCGAGTATGGTGAAAAATTTTTCCGGCGCGTCGAGGAAGGCGTAGTGGCCGGCCCCCTCAATGACCTCAATGCGGGCGTTTTGCATGAGGGAGGCCATGCGGCGCCCGTCGGCCACGGGGGTGGCGGTGTCAGCCGAGCCCCAAATCAGGAGCGCCTCGTTTTCAATGTCGGGCAGCAGGTCCGCGAGGTCGTGGTTGACGGTTTTGACCAGTACCTCCCGCATGACGCCCTCGGCCGCGAGATAGTCGGCCGAGCCGTACTTGCGGCGGGCTTTTGCGAGCAGCGCCTCGCGGGCTTTTTTCGGCAAAAGCGCGGCCAGCCGCTTTGCGGCGGCAAAGCCGAAGCGGCGGCGCGAGGGGGGCTGCTTAATGCCGGCCGAGTCGATGAGCACCAGGCGGTCCGCCGGATATTTCAGCGCCCCCACAGCGTAGAGGATGACCCGGCCCCCAAAGGAATGGCCAATCAGAACGGGGCGGCAGAGCCCCATTCTGTCAAGCAGTTTTGTGAGCATTTCGGCGTACTCCGGCACTCCCCATGCCGCGGGCGGCGGGGGGGAGCTGCCAAAGCCGGGAAAGTCAAGCGTCACGACCCGCCGGCCGGACTCCGCAAGCCGCAGCGCAATCGGCCGCATGACGGCGCGGGAAGAACCCCACCCGTGCAGGATGACGACGGGGTCTCCCTCGCCCTGGGACACCGCGTGGACGCGGGCGCCCATGATCTCATACACCAAGCAGATATCACCTCATCACATTATTATAGTCCAAATTCTGTCACTTGTCATCATTGCGTATGAATTTCGCAAAAAACCTGCTATCATGCTGTACGCGAAACAGGTTTTGTGCTATAATTTTATACTACCTTCCATTGACAAGGCGCGCAGGGTCTTTCTCAGTCAACCGGGGGTACATTCAAACGTCAATCTCAGAGAGGAATTTGGATTTGGAGTTCACAAGAAAACAGCGGCTTCGGAAAATGATTTCCGCCCTTGCCGTTTCCTTCATAACCGCCACCCTTATGGTCGGCGTGCTTTCGGCTGACACCGTCATGGTGGCGCTGGCCAACCTGATCCTGACGCTGTCGGCCTCCGGCGGGGTCATGATGCTGGCCTCCTACAATGTCACAATGGTGCTGCTCGGCGTCATGGCGCTCAACATGTCCTTTGCGACTTTTGCCGGACACGCCGGAAATCCCTTCGTGACGGCGGCCGGCGCAGGGGCCCTCTTTGTCTACACGTCGGCCATGGGCGGCTTTGCGGTGGGCGCCGCGACGCTGCTCTGCTTTGCGCCGGCCCTCGCCATCCATATGCTGTTTGGCAAAAACGCCACTTACACCGGCATGCTCCAAGCCACGGCGGCACTCGACGTCGCGCTGGTCGGGGGCTCTTTCGGGCTGACGCTCTACCGCAGCAAGGCGCCTTTCACGGCCGACGGAATCCGGTCGGTGGTCAATGGCGTCGTCGCGACGCTGACCGATTTTTACAAGGAGGCGGCCCAGACCCTCTCCGACCGGCAGCTCACGGTCAACGCGAGTCCGGGCTATACGCCGGAGGGCGCAATGGCGACCATTTTAAATCACCTGCCGGCCCTTCTCATTTTCGGCGGCATGCTGGCCGCCTACTGGACAACCACTTACTACATGAAGGCAAACAGCGCGGTCTATATCCGCGCGGGCGAGCTGACCGGCACCTATGAGCTCTCCAAGGCGGGGGCCGCCGTCTTTGTGCTGGCCGCCATCGTCTCCTGGGCTGCCAAAGACCTCTATTCGGTCTTCGCATACAATTTGCTGCTCGTGCAGACGCTGCCCTGCGCTCTTGTCGGCTATTCCGCCTTAAAACACCAGCTGGCCGGCGGTATGCGGGGAATTGCCGCCGGTGCCGCCCTTGTCATGCTGCTCTTTACGCCGGTGCTGGCCGTCATCTTTTTCATTGCCACATACGGGGCCTTCAAGGTCCTGTTCGAGGATCTGCAACTGAGAAGGGGGGATAACCCATGAAGAAGAGCAAGCCCCGGAGCGTGCGCGTTCCGGCCCTCTCGCTGCTTGCGGCCGTCGTCTTCGCAGTGACTGCCGTCGTCGACTACCGCTATGCCCTGGCACAGCTCGTCATGGCCGCCATCTTGCTGTCGGGCTACGCCGCCATGGGTGTCACCCGCCGCACCCGCAGAAGCCGGGCGCTGGCCGCCGTCGGCGCCAGACTCGAAACCGGCTCGGTCGGCTTCATGACGACGGCCATGCCGGCCGCCGCCGTCGACAAAACAGGCACCGTCGTCTGGTACAACCCCGCCTTTGAAGAGATGGTGGGCAAAAACTGCGACATCGGGCACGACATCAAAGAACTCGTCGAGGGGCTCGACATGCACAAATACACGGCCGAGGACTTGATGACCGGCATCGACATGACGGCCTGCGGCCGAAGCCTTCGAGTTTACGCCTCGCTCTTGCGGGAGCAGGGCGAGGACAAGGAGGCGCTGCTGGTTCTGCTCTTTGTCGACATGACGACCTACCGCATGCTCGAGCGGGAGCACGAGGCCTCCCGGCCGGTCGCGGCCCTCATCTCCATCGACAACCTCGACGAGATCACGCAGGACGCCACCGAGAGCGAAAAGGCCTTGGTGCTCGGCGCCGTCGACAATCTGCTTCGGGAGTGGGCAAAGCCCACCGGCGGACTCATTCAGCTCTATGAGCGGGGCCGCTATGTCTTCGTCTTCGAGGACCGGTTTTTGTCCGGCTACATCGCCGAAAAGTTTGCGGTTTTAGACCGGGTGCGGGAGACCACGGGCCCGGGCGGGGCAAGCCCCACCATCTCCATCGGCATCGGCCGGGGGGAGGACAGCTACGAGGACGCGATGGAGCTGGCCCGCCAGGCGCTTGAAATGGCGCTGGGCAGAGGCGGCGACCAGGCCGCCGTCAAGCAGGGCACCGATTTTGAATTTTTCGGCGGCAAATCCAAGGCCGTCGAGCGGCGCACCAAGGTCAAGTCCCGCGTCATGGCGGCCGCCCTCTCCGACCTGCTCGACAAGGCCACGAGCGTCATCATCATGGGGCACAGGGCAGCCGACTTCGACGCCGTCGGCGCTTCAGTCGGCGTGGCGCGGCTCGCCATGGCCCGCAAAAAGCCCGTGAACATCGTCATCAACCGCGGGGCGACGCCGGCCATCGGCCTCATTGAGCACATTGAAATGCTGCCGGAATACGAGGGGATTTTTGTCGACCCCATCGTCGGCCTCGACCGCATCACCTCGGGCACGCTGCTCGTCATCTGCGACACCCACAACCCCGACTACATCGAGTCGAAAGAAATTTACGAGGCGGCCGAGAAAGTCGTCGTCATCGACCACCACCGCCGCATGGCCAAAGCCATTGAGAACACCGCCCTGACCTACCACGAGCCCTACGCCTCCTCGACAAGCGAGATCGTCTGTGAGCTGGCCCAGTACATCGAGGGCGGGGCCGCCATGCGCAAAAGGGAGGCCGAGGCGCTGCTGGCCGGCATCGTGCTCGACACCAATACATTCTTTTTCAAGACCTCGTTTCGGACTTTCGAGGCGGCGGGCTTTTTGCGCAAGCTGGGGGCCGACACCATCGAAGTCAAAAAACTCTTCCAAATCGACCAGGACAGCTACCACTGCCGCACTGAGCTCGTGGGCGCCACGAAGCTCATTGAGCGGGCGCTGGCTGTTGCAGCCTGGGAGGGTGAGCTCATGCCCGACATGGGCGTCATCGCCGCCCAGGCGGCCGACGAAATGCTGGGACTTGACGGGGTGGAGGCCTCCTTTGTCCTCTATGGCAGCGACGGCGAGGTCAACATATCAGCCCGGTCCCTCGGAAAGCTCAATGTCCAGCTCATTATGGAGGACATGGGGGGCGGAGGGCATCTGACAAACGCCGGCGCGCAGGTGTCAGGTGAGCTCGCGGGCGTGCGGGATCAGCTCATCGAAGCCGCCCGCAGGCATTTGCACGAAGTCCAAAAATAACAACAAGGCGCAGAAAATCGCGGCGGACGGTGAGCGCTGTCCGCCTTTGGGATAGGGGAGGGTTACCGAAGTGAAAGTCATTTTGCAGCAGGACGTCAAGAGCCTCGGAAAGAAGGGGCAGCTGGTCGAAGTGTCGGACGGCTACGCCCGCAATTACCTCATGCCGCGCAAGCTCGCGGCGCCGGCCACCGCGGGCGCCATGAACGAGTACAATCAGCAGGAGGCCGCCAAGAAATTCAAGGCCCAAAAAGAGCTTGAGGAGGCGAAGGAGCTCGCCGAAAAGCTAAACGGCGTGACCGTGAAGCTCACGGCCCGCGGCGGCTCGCAGGGCAAGCTCTTCGGCTCGGTCACGACAAAAGAGGTCTCGGAGCAGCTGAAGGCCCAGCTCGGGCTTGAAGTCGACCGCAAAAAGCTCGTCATGGACGACATTAAGAATTTCGGAACCATAGAAGCCGAGTGCCGCATTCATCAGGGCATTGCGGCCAAGTTCTATGTGCTTGTCACAAGCGAAGAGTGACAGAATATGAATTTGACCGCTGACATTCTGCGCAGAATGCCCTACAGCATGGAGGCCGAGCAAAGCGTGCTGGGCGCGGTGCTGGTCAGCCCCGCACTCATGCCGAGAGCCGCAGCGATGCTGCGGCCGTCGGACTTTTACCTGCGCCAAAACGCCGAGGTCTACGAGGCCATGTACGGGATGTTCACGGAGAGCGAAGCCATCGACGTCGTGACGGTGCTCGAGAAAATGAAAGCGCTGGGCACTTACGCCGAGGGGACGACAGCGGCTTACCTCGTCTCCTTAGCCGAGTTTGTGCCGGCCACCGCCAACATGGACAAATACGCCGCCATTGTGCTCGATAAGTCGCTGACAAGGCAGCTCATCGCCGCCGCCACCGACATCGCCGAGAGCTGCTACGCCGAGGCCGACGCCTTTCCCATTTTGCTCGACCGGGGCGAACAGCTTCTTTATGAGCTGCGGGGCGGGCGCAACACCGGCGAAATCCGGCCCATCGCCGAAATTGTCGATGAGGCCTATCTCAGGCTCTCGGAGCTCGCCGCACTCGGCGGCAAGCTCTCGGGCATCTCCTGCGGCTACCACCGCATCGACAAGCTCGTGGGCGGGCTCAACAAGTCCGACCTCATCCTGCTTGCCGCCCGGCCCGGCGTCGGCAAGACGGCCTTCGCCTTAAACGTCGCGCGGCACGTCGCCGTCGCCGAAAAAAAGCCGGTCGCCATCTTCTCGCTCGAGATGTCGGACGTTCAGCTGGCCTTTCGCATGTTCTCAAACGAGGCCTCAATCGACGGGGCAAGGCTGCGGGTCGGCGACATCGCCACCGGCAGCGAGGAGTGGGCGGCACTCGCGGAAGCTGCCGACATTCTGGGCTCCTCCCGCATGAAAATCGACGACTCGGCCGGAACGACCGTGGCCGAAATGAAGGCAAAACTGCGCCGAGAGCGGGAGTTGGGGCTTGTCGTCGTCGACTATTTGCAGCTCATGCGCTCGGGCACCCGCACCGACAACCGCACGCAGGAGGTCGCCGAGATCTCCCGCTCCCTCAAAATCATGGCCAAAGAGCTCGGCGTGCCCATTTTGGCCCTCTCCCAGCTCAACCGGTCACCCGAGGCCCGCAAGGACAAAAAGCCCATGCTCTCGGATTTGCGCGAGTCGGGCTCCATTGAACAGGACGCCGACATCGTCATGTTCCTCTATCACGATGAGGACAACCCCGAGGAGAAGGGCATCATCCACTGCTCGGTCGCCAAAAACCGGCACGGCGCGACGGGTCTCATCGACTTTGGCTGGCGCGGCGAATTCACCCGCTTCACCGAACTCGAGAAAAACCGCGAGGAGTCCTGACCGTGGAAACGGAACTGGAACGAAAAGGGCGAAACACCCTTGAAAAGTACGGCATGCTGGACGGCGTCCGGCATGTCGTCGTCGGGCTGTCCGGCGGGGCAGACAGCGTCAGCCTGCTGCATTTTCTGGCCGGTCTCCGGGGCGAGGCCGGCTTTTCGCTGTCGGCCCTGCACCTGAACCATCTGCTGCGGGGCGAGGAGGCCCTGCGGGATGAAAATTACGCAAAAGAGCTCTGCGCCGCGCTCGAAGTCCCCATTTCAGTCCACCGGCTGCCCATCTCGGAGCTCGCAAAGGCCCGGGGCGTCTCCTTCGAGACGGCCGGGCGCGACGAGCGGTACCGCCTCTTTGAAGCGGAGGCCGCAAAATGCGGCGGGGCCGTGGCCACGGCCCACACGGCCAGTGATGCCGCCGAGACGCTGCTCTTAAACCTCATGCGGGGCTCGGGGCTCGCGGGACTTGGCGCCATTCCGCCGCGTCGGGGCATCTATATCCGGCCCCTCATCGACTGCCTGCGGGAGGAGGTCGAGGACTACTGCGCAGCTCATGGGCTTGCCTTTGTCACCGACTCGACCAACCTCTCGCCGGACTACGCCCGCAACCGGGTGCGCCTCGAGCTTCTGCCCTATATGAAAGAACACTTCAACCCGGCTGTCATTGAGACCCTCGCCCGCACGGCGGGGCTTTTGCGGGAGGATGAGGCGGCGCTTGACGCCCTTGTCCCGGACACGGGCGACGTGGAGGCGCTGCAAGCGCTGCCCTTTGCGCTGCGCTCAAGGGCGCTGCGCCGCATGGCAGGCCATGCGCTCTCATATGAGCAGACAAAGGCGCTCGACGCCCTCCTCATGTCGAGGCAAAACGGGGTCGTCAAAAGCCTGCCGGACGGGCTTGAGGCCAGGGTCGAGTACGGGCGGCTGCGCGTGGAAAAAGGGCGCCCCGCGACCATTGCCCCGCAGACGCTTCGCTTGGGAAACAACCAAATTGACGGATTTGGAAACATTAAGCTGTCGATTGAAGATGAAAAAAGTTCAGAGAATATTTACAACCACCGCTTAAAGTGTGGTATAATACAAAATACGCTGTGCGTCAGGGCGCGGTCAAACGGGGACAAATATCGCCCCTGCGGCAGGCCCGAAAAAAGTCTTGCCAGGCTTGCGAAAGACGCAAAGCTGCCGGCCTCGCTTCGAGGTGTGCTGCCGGTCGTCACGGCGGACGGGAAAATTGTCGCAGCCTTTCCCTTCGGCCCCTCGCAAGAGGCGGCGGCGGGCGAAGAGCCCGGGCTTCTCATCACATACTATCCTAAGGAGCATATTGAGCTATGAGCATGGACCAGGATATATCCCGCATACTTCTGACCGAGGCGCAGATCAAGGAACGCATACGGGAGCTCGGCCGCCAGATTACGCGGGACTACAACGCAAAGCCGCTGCATCTCGTCGGCGTACTCAAAGGGTCGGTCGTGTTTATGACCGATCTCATGCGTCAAATCGACCTTCCGCTGACCATAGATTTTCTCGCCATTTCGAGCTACGGCGCCGGCACCAAGACGTCGGGAGTGGTTCAGCTCATCAAGGACCTGAGCAATCCGGTCGACGGCAGGGACGTCCTCATCGTCGAGGACATTCTCGACTCGGGGCTGACACTCTCCTACATCACCGAAACCATGCGCACGAAAGACGCCGCAAGCGTCAAAGTGTGCACGCTCTTAAACAAGCCCGACCGCCGCAGCCCGACGGTGGCGGTCCAGGCCGACTACGAGGGTTTTGTCATTCCGGACGAGTTTGTCGTGGGCTACGGGCTTGACTACAACGAGAAATACCGCAACCTGCCATTCATTGGCGTGCTGGACCGCAAGGTCTACCAGTGACTTTGCGCATAAATGATTCGTTTTACGAATATTGCATAAAGTCCAATCGTACAAACAGGAGCTGATAGATTGAATCAGAATAAGAGACCGATCGGCCCGAGCCCTCTGCGCGGCATCATATTTTATTTTATTTTGCTCACGCTGCTCTATTTTGCCGTGTCCTCGCTCTACAACAAGGCCGAAACGGTTGTCATCACATACTCCGACATCGTAGGCTACTTCGACAAGGGAGAGGTCAAGAGCTTCACGGTCGACGAGCGCAACATCATTCACATAACATTCAAGGATGCCGCAAAGGCCGACGTGACCTATAAGCTGCCAAGCCTCAACCTCTTTTTGTACAGCGTTCCGGTTGAGCGGCTCGACGAGCTGACGGCCACCGGCGGCCTTGAGAGCTACGACTTTGCGCCCCCCTACGAGGCCCCCTTCTGGATGACCATGCTGCCCTACGCACTGCTCTTTGTCGGCTTTGGGGTGCTGTGGTACTACCTCATGAACCAGCAGGGCGGGGCCGGCGGCGGCAAAGTCATGAACTTCGGCAAGGCCCGCACAAAAGTCGCCTCCGACGAGAAGCACAAAGTTACGTTTGACGACGTGGCCGGCGCCGAGGAGGAAAAGCTCGAGCTCTTTGAAATTGTCGACTTTTTAAAGGACCCGCGAAAATATCTCGAAATCGGCGCCCGCATTCCCAAGGGCATTTTGCTCTACGGCCCGCCCGGAACCGGCAAGACGCTGCTGGCCCGCGCCGTCTCGGGAGAGGCCGGCGTGCCCTTCTACTCCATTTCCGGCTCCGACTTTGTCGAAATGTTCGTCGGCGTCGGCGCCTCCCGCGTGCGCGACCTCTTTGACCAGGCCAAAAAGACCGCGCCCTGCATCGTCTTCATCGATGAGATCGACGCGGTCGGCCGGCACCGCGGCGCAGGCCTTGGCGGCGGCCACGACGAGCGCGAGCAGACCTTAAATCAGCTGCTCGTCGAAATGGACGGCTTTGGCAAAAACGAAGGGGTCATCATCATCGCCGCCACCAACCGGCCCGACATTCTCGACCCCGCGCTGCTGCGCCCCGGCCGGTTCGACCGGCAGATCATGGTCAACGCCCCCGACCAGAAGGGCCGCGAGGAGATTTTGAAAGTCCACGCCCGGGGCAAGCCCTTTGACGAGGACGTCAAGCTCGGCGTCATCGCCAAGACGACGCCGGGATTCACCGGCGCCGACCTTGAAAACCTCTTAAACGAGTCGGCGCTGCTTGCGGCCAGGCGAAACGGCAAAAAAATCAGCATGGAGGATGTCGAAGAGGCCACCATCAAGGTCATCGCCGGCCCCGAAAAGCGCAGCCGCACCATCTCCGAAAAGGAGCGCAAGCTGACGGCCTACCACGAGGCCGGCCACGCCATCGTGACGAGGGCCCTCGAGACCCAGAATCCGGTCCACCAGATCTCCATCATTCCGCGCGGCATGGCCGGCGGCTACACGCTGTCGCTGCCCACCGAGGACAAATACTACTCCTCCCGCGAGGAGATGCGCGAGGAGATCGTCACGCTCTTGGGCGGGCGGGCCGCCGAGCGGCTCTGCCTCACAGACATCTCGACCGGCGCCTCCAACGACATTGAGCGGGCCACCACCATCGCCCGCAAAATGGTCACGGTCTACGGCATGTCGGAAGAGCTCGGCCCCATCGTCTACGGCGCCGGCTCCTCCGAAGTCTTCCTCGGCCGCGATTTCGCGCAGCCCAAAAACTACTCCGAGAACATCTCGGCCCAGATTGACCATGAAATCAAGCGCATCATCGACGACTGCTACAACCGCGCCATGGAGATTCTGGAAAAACAGCGGGACATTCTCGACAAGCTTGCCGCCCTCCTGATGGAAAAGGAGAAGATCGGCGCCGTCGAGTTCGAGGCGCTCTTCCCCGCAAAAGAGAACAAAGAGGAATCTATGCCAAATGGCGAAGAGACCCCGGCAGTGCAGGAGCCTGCGGGCGAAAATCTGTAAATACAGTCATTGAAGGCCGGTCCGAACATTCGGACCGGCCTTCAGGCTGTCGAAAAAGTATTTTTCGACAGCCTGATTTTCTCGGCTCTCCGATTGGCCGGGAAAATGTGCTTCAAATCCTTATTTTTAAATGCTTTTAAAAATAAGGCCGTTAAATGCCGCC
>DATMZG010000118.1:0-16860 GCA_035560415.1 Candidatus Acidiferrum sp.
AAATTAAATATACAGGGGGACTCATTTTATGGAGGAACTGGCGGCCTTAAGGGCGCTGGCCGACGAGACGCGGCTGTCCATTGTCCGGCTGCTGCTGCGCCGCAACTACTGTCTGCGGGCGCTGGCGGAGGCGCTGACGCTTACGCCCGGCGCCGTCTCGCAGCATGTGAAAGTGCTGCGGGAGGCGGGGCTGCTCGAGGCCACGCGGCAGGGCTATTTCATGCACTATGAGGTCAACCGCGGCGCGCTGCGGTCGCTGTCGGCCCGTCTCACGGAGCTGGCGGACACTTTGCGGGAGGAGCCTCCGGCCGCGGAGCACGAGGCCTGCCGAAGGCAGGGGCGGTGCGGCGAAGACGTGGGGGCGGCCTGCCGCCGCGGACCCGGCGGGCCCGCCGGGCCGTGCGGCAGAGGGGGGCGCTGACATGTTCAACCACATTCTCTACGGTGCCACCGCCCTGCTTCTGGGGCTGTCCTGGCTCAAAGACAAAGACAAGACCAAAACGGCCTTAAAGAGGGCGTGGAAGTCCTTTGAGAACATCCTGCCGCAGTTTCTCAGCGTCATCCTGCTCATCGGCATGATGCTGTCGGTCCTCGACAAATCCGTCATCTCCCGGCTGCTGGGGCAGGGGTCGGGGGCGGCGGGCTATCTCCTTGCCGCCGCCATCGGCTCGGTCACCCTCATTCCCGGCTTTGTCGCCTTCCCGCTGGCGGCCTTGTTACTCGCGGCCGGCGCTGGCTACGGCCAGATTACGATGTTCGTCACCACCCTCATGATGGTCGGCGTCGTCACGCTGCCGGTTGAGACGAAATGTTTCGGCAAAAAGCTCGCCGTGCGGCGAAATCTGCTGGCGCTGGGCTTTGCCGCTGTCATCTCCCTTGTGATTGGAGGGCTCCTCACATGAAAAAGGTTCTGATTCGCTACAAATTTGCCCTGGCTATTCTGGCGGCAAACCTCGCCCTCATCGCCGTCAGCCCCGCGGCCGGCAAGGCCTCGGTTGTCCTGACCAAGAACAATTTCGTCGAGATGCTGACCATCGTCATTCCCATCTTCATCCTGCTCGGGCTGCTCGACGTCTGGGTCGGCCGGGAGACCATGATGAAGTACATGGGGGACGGCGCCGGACCCAAGGGGGCGCTCATCGCCTTTGTCATGGGGTCGGCCGCGGCCGGGCCGCTCTATGCCGCCTTTCCTGTCGCCGGCGTCCTGCTCAAAAAAGGGGTGTCCCTGACCAATGTCTTCATTTTCATCGGCGCCTGGTCGACCACAAAAATCCCCATGCTGCTCTTTGAGGCCGGCAATCTCGGCACCCGCTTCATGCTGCTGCGCTTTGGTTGCAACCTTATCGGCATTTTCGCCATCGCCGCCATTTTGACGCGCACCGCCTCGCCTGAAGAGCGGGCGGCGCTCTACGAGACGGCAAAGGAACTGTAAAAAAACAAGTAATAGCATCTTAAAAAATATTTCCGACAATTTATTGTTGACATATGACAGTTACGGGTGTATGCTCATAACTGTCATATGTCAATAACGCCATTTGAAGGAGGGGTCGGCATGCCGAGACCGCGAAAATTTCGCCGGGTGTGTTCAAGTCCTGCCTGCACCCGTTTTAGCCCGCCGGACGGGCGCCGGGGTCAGGTCGACATGACTGTCGACGAATACGAGGTCATCCGGCTCATCGACCTCGAGGCGCTGACGCAGGAGCAGTGCGCCCTCCAGATGGGAGTGGCCCGCACGACGGTGCAGGCCATTTACGCCGCCGCCCGCAAAAAGCTGGCGCGCTGCATTGTGGAGGGCCGGGCGCTTGTGATCGGCGGCGGCGACGTGCGCTACTGCGAGCACGGCGGCGGCGCCTGCGGGCGGGGCTGCTGCCGGCTCCAAAACGGCGTGACGACGTCAAACGGAAAGGACGACAAAGACGATGAGTGAAGCCTGTGACGGCAACTGCTCGGCCTGCGGGGCGAGCTGTGCCGACAGAAAAGAGGAGAGCCTCTTAGCCCCGGCAAACGAGTACTCCAAAATCAAAAAAGTGATCGGCGTGGTGTCCGGCAAGGGGGGCGTCGGCAAGAGCCTTGTCACCGCCATGCTGGCGGTGGCCATGCGGCGGTCGGGGTACAAGACGGCCGTGCTCGACGCCGACGTGACCGGCCCCTCCATCCCCAAAATTTTCGGCGTCACCGGCAAGGCGCAGGCCAGCGAATTCGGTCTCATGCCGGCTCTGACCAAGACCGGAATTGAAATCATGTCCACAAACCTGCTGCTGGAGGACGACCGGGCGCCCGTGGTCTGGCGGGGGCCTGTCATCGCCGGGGCCGTCAAGCAGTTTTGGAGCGACGTCATGTGGGGCGGCGTGGACTTCATGTTCATCGACATGCCGCCGGGCACCGGCGACGTGCCGCTGACCGTCTTCCAGTCGCTGCCGGTGGACGGCATCGTCATCGTGACCTCGCCGCAGGAGCTGGTGGGCATGATTGTGGAAAAGGCCGTCAACATGGCCGCCATGATGAAAATTCCGGTGCTGGCGCTGGTCGAAAACATGAGTTATTTCGAGTGCCCGGCCTGCCAGACGCGGCATGAAATTTTCGGAAAAAGCCATGCGATGGAGCTTGCCGCAAAGCACGGCATCGGCGCCCTGTGCAAAATCCCGATCGACCCGGCCCTCGCCGCTATGGCGGACGCCGGGACCATTGAAGACTGTGGGACAGGGCCCATTGAGCCCCTCGCAGCCATGCTCAGAGAAACGGAGGAGTCAGTATGACACGCATTGCGGTCCCCTATGAGGAAAAAGACAAGTCGGTCTTCCAGCACTTCGGCCACACCGGCCACTTCAAGGTTTACGACGTGGAGGGCGGCAAGGTGACCATCACCTACGTCGTGAACACAAACGGCAGCGGCCACGGGGCTCTGGCCGACATTCTAAAGAAAATTGAGGTTGCCACCCTCATCTGCGGCGGCATCGGCGACGGCGCCAAGCGGGCCCTGACCGAGGCCGGCATCAACTTCTTCGGCGGCGTAGAAGGGACGGCCGACGAGGCGGTGGCCGACTACCTGTCCGGCAAACTCGCCTACAACCCCGGCGTGACCTGCGAACACGCGGGCGAGCACCACGGCGAGGAGGGCTGTCACGGCGAGGACGGCCACTGCGGCGGAAACTGCCACAACGGATAAAATCAAAAAGCTGCAAGGGAATACCCCTTGCAGCTTTTTTATGCCGGTTTTTATCCGATTCGAATCAACAGCTCGCCGGCCTTGACCGTCTTGCCGGGGCTGACCAGCACCTCTTTGACGACGCCGTCCATGCCGGCGACGACGCTGGTCTCCATTTTCATGGCCTCGACAACCGCGACGACCTGGTTCTCCTTGACTTTGTCCCCCACCTTGACCATCACCTTGCTGACCATGCCGGGAATCGAGGCGCCGATTTGGCTCTTGTCGGTCGAGTCGGCCAGCTGCACCTGCACGGCCATGGAGGTCGTGTGGGGGTCGGGCACCCGGATTTCGCGGCGGGAGCCGTTGAGCTCAAACCGCACCTCACGGGTCCCGTCCTCATAGCTGTCGCCGAGTCCCAGATACTTGATGACGAGGGTCTTACCCTCCTCAATGCTGATTTTATTGGTCTCGCCTAAAGCCATGCCGTTGAAGAAGACGTGACTGCCCATGCGCATGATATAGCCGTAGTCCTTGCGGTGGCGCAGGTAGTCCTCGTAAACTTTCGGGTACATGGCGTAGGAGATGAGGGAGCGCATGTCGGGGTTCGGGCTGAATTTCGAGATTTTCTCACGCAGCGCCTCAAAGTCGACCGGCGGCAGCAGCTCGCCCGGCCGGCAGGTGATGGGCTCCTCCCCCTTGAGGACGACTTTCTGAATGTCCTCCGGGAAACCCCAGGCCGGCTGGCCCATCATGCCCTTGAAGTAGGAGACGACCGAGTCGGGGAAAGCGAGGTTCTTGCCCTTTTCCACGATGTTCTCGGGCGTGAGGTCGTTTTGCACCATGAAGATGGCGAGGTCGCCGACCACTTTGGAGGAGGGCGTCACCTTGACGAGGTCGCCCAGCATGTCGTTGACCGTCTTGTACATCTCCTTGACCTCCTCAAAGCGGGAGCCAAGGCCCAGCGATACCACCTGCGGGCGCAGGTTGGTGTACTGGCCGCCGGGGATCTCGTAGCGGTAAATTTCAGTCGTCGGGGTTTTGAGCCCGACGTCGAAGGACTCGTAGCGCAGCCGCACGTCGTCCCAGTAGTCCGAGAGCTCCTCGAGCCGCCGCACGTCGAGCCCGGTGTCCCGCTCGCTGCCGGACAGGGCCGCCGCCACCGCGTTCATCGAGGGCTGCGAAGTCAAACTCGACATGGAGCTGACGGCGCAGTCGACGACATCGACCCCGGCCTCGGCCGCCATGAGCAGCGTCGCCACCTGGTTGCCGGTCGTGTCGTGGGTGTGCAGGTGGATGGGCAGCCCCACCTCCTGCTTTAAGGTGGTGATGAGCTTTTTGGCGGCGTAGGGCTTTAAGAGCCCCGACATGTCCTTGATGCAAATGGAATGGGCGCCGCGGCGCTCGAGCTCTTTGGCCATCTTCACGTAGTAGTCAAGCGTGTATTTGTCGCGCTTTGGGTCCGAGATGTCGCCGGTGTAGCACATGGCGGCCTCGAGGAACTTGTTCTGGTTTAAGACCTCATTCATCGCAATTTCCATGCCCGGAATCCAGTTGAGAGAGTCGAAGACCCGAAAGACGTCGATGCCGGTCTTGGCGGCCGACTTGACGAAGGCCCGCACGAGGTTGTCGGGGTAGTTGGCGTAGCCGACGAGGTTGGAGCCCCGCAGCAGCATCTGGAACGGGACATTGGGAATTCGCTCCCGCAGCAGCTCAAGGCGCTCCCAGGGCGACTCGTGCAGGAAACGGTAGGCCACGTCAAACGTGGCGCCGCCCCACATTTCAACGGAAAAGCAGTTTGCGAGAATTTCAGCCGTGCCCTCCGCCCCGAGCAGCATGTCGCGGGTGCGCATGCGGGTGGCGAGGAGGCTCTGGTGGGCGTCCCGCATCGTGGTGTCGGTGACCAGCAGCTTTTTTTCGGCCAGAATGTGGTCCCGCAGACCCTCGGGGCCCTTTTCGTCGAGAATTTGCTTTAAGCCCGCGGGCGGCGCCTCGAGCAGCTTTCTCGGAAACCGCGGCGAATCGTACTGGTGCCGCTCGGCCGACGGGGCCGCCACCTGAATGCCGGCGATATATTTGAGGACTCTTGTGCCCCTGTCCTCGGTGTCGTCAAAGTCGAAGAGCTCCGGCGTCTCGTCAATGAACTTGGTGTGGCATGCGCCCTCGACAAACCGCGGGTGGGTCATGATTTTGGTGACAAAGGGGATATTGGTCTTGACGCCCTTGACGTGCACCTCGTTTAAGGCCCGCGTCATTTTGCGGCAGAGGGCCGGGAAAGTCGTGTCCCAGCAAGTGACCTTGACTAAAAGCGAGTCGTAGTAGGGCGAGATGACGCTGCCGACGTCGAAGTTGCCGCCGTCAAGCCGCACGCCGAAGCCGCCGCAGGAGCGGTAGGCCGTGATTTTCCCGTAGTCGGGTGCGAAGTTGTTCTTGGGGTCCTCAGTCGTGACGCGGCACTGGATGGCGTAGCCGTTAATGCGCAGGTCCTCCTGCGACGAGAGCCCGATTTCGGGGTGGGAGAGGGGCTCCCCCTCGGCGATGAGAATCTGGGCCCGCACGATGTCAATGCCGGTCACCATCTCAGTGACGGTGTGCTCGACCTGAATGCGGGGGTTCATCTCAATGAAGTAGTGCTTGCCGTCGCGGTCGACGAGGAATTCCACGGTGCCGGCGTTGACGTAGCCCGCCTTGCGCGCGATTTTGACGGCGTCGGCCCGCAGGGCCGCCACCGTGCGCACCGGCACCGACCAGGCCGGGGCCATTTCGACCACTTTCTGATAGCGGCGCTGCAAGGAGCAGTCCCGCTCGCCGAGGTGCATGATGTTGCCGTAGTCGTCAGCCAGAATCTGCACTTCAATGTGCTTTGGCTCGACAAGATATTTTTCAATGAAGATGTCCTCGTTGCCAAAGGCCTTGCGGGCCTCGCTGCGCACGAGTTCAAAGGCCTCGGCGACCTCCTCCGGCGTGTCGCAGCGGCGCATGCCCCGCCCGCCGCCGCCGCCGGCGGCTTTCAGAATGACCGGAAATCCATACTGGCCGGCTTTTAGGGCGGCGTCCTTTGCATCTTTCAGCGGCTCGGTGCAGCCCGGAATGGTCGGCACACCGCAGGAGAGGGCCAGCTCCTTGGCCGACAGCTTATCGCCCATCGTGGCCAGCACCGATGAGGGCGGGCCGATGAAAACGATGCCGTTTTGCTCACAGGCACGGGCGAAGTCGGCGTTTTCCGACAGAAAGCCGTAGCCCGGATGAATGGCTGTCACGCCGCGGCGCTTTGCCATGTCGATGATGCCGGCAATATCGAGATAGGTCCCTAAAGGGCTGCGGTTTTCCCCTAAGAGATAGGCCTCGTCGGCCTGCACCCGGAACAGCGAATAGGTGTCCTCGTTGGAATACATGGCCACCGTGTGAATGCCAAGGTCATAACAGGCTCTGAAGATGCGAATGGCAATCTCACCGCGGTTTGCAACCAGCACTTTGTCGATTTTCACTTTTGGCATGATGTCCTCCCATAAGTGCATGTTATGAAAAGTTTAATAAATAATTAGAGCTCCGCTTTAATTAGCAAATAAAGTATAGGTCTTTACGAAAAAAAATGCAAGTATATTTTGACTTCTCGAAAACATTATGTTACAATCGACCAAAAGAGAACCGCGCCCTATGTTTGTATTTGTAATATTCACAGTTGTTTATAAGCTGCGCACATCGATGCGAAAAGGGAGGCTTATGGATGGTCGGAAGTGAGATACAATATTGTGATATGGATGAGGTCGATTCGACGAACACCCGCCTGCTTGAAATGGCGGCACAGGGCTGCAAGGCCCCTTTTGTGCTGTCGGCAAGGCGGCAGACGGCCGGCCGCGGCCGGCAGGGCCGCGCCTTTTTCTCGCAGCCGGGCGGCCTTTACATGAGCCTGCTGCTGCGCCCCGCCTGCCCCTCCGAACAGTTTCGCACCCTGACGCCGGCCGCAGCCGTCGCGGCGGCGCAGGCCGTCGAGGAGCTGACCGGCATCCGGGTCGGCATCAAGTGGGTCAACGACCTATATTATTCTGGGAGGAAAGTTTGCGGAATACTCGCCGAGGCAAAAGTCGGCGCCGTCGCGGTCGGAATCGGAATCAACCTCTGGCCCCCCGAGGGCGGCTGGCCGCCGGAACTTGCCGACAAGGCGGGCGCCCTGCTCGCGGCCCCCGACGAGGCCTTGCGCCTTGCCCTCATTCCCCGCATCTCCGAGGGGATTTTGTCCCTCTGGCGTGACGGCGCCCCCGCCCCTGACCTTCTCGCCCGCTACCGCGCCCGCTCCATTCTGGACGGCTGTGCGGTGTCATATTCGCAGGACGGGCAGGCGCACCGCGGGCGGGTGGCCGGCATCTCGGAGGACTTCGGGCTCACGGTCGACGAGGACGGCGGACGTCGTGTGCTGACCAGCGGCGAAGTGCACATCATAGGCTTCCACAAATAAGTTTACGCAAAAAGGGGCCCCGCGGATTATGCATAATGATGCATAATCCGCGGGGCCTTTCCTTAGAGGCGTGTCGGTCAGTCTATTCCGAGCTCGGCGGCGAGCTCTTTGGCCTCTTCGACCCATTTGGCGTAGAGCCCGGAGCTGTCGGCCTCCTCGACGATGGGTTGCAGGGCCTCGGCCAGAGCGGCAAATTCCTTTGCCACCAGCACATAGGTGCCCTCCATCGTGAAGTACTGCACTTCGCTCATGGCCAGCGTGTCGTACTGCTTGGTGTACTCCTCGCCCACGGTCGACAGGATGCAGAGCGCGTCGACCTTGCCGGTCTGCACCATCATGACGCCGTCCTGAATGGTCGTGACCGTCACGACCTCGGCCCCCGGCGTCTGCTGCACGACGAGGTCGTACTGCAAGGTCGCCACCTGGGCCGCGATTTTCTTGCCCGCAAAGTCGTCGACCGTCTTGTACTCGTCCGCCTTGTCGGCCGGGATCAAGAGCCCCTGATAGCCGTTGCCCACGTTGTAGGGGCCGACCAGCAGCATGGACTCGGCCCGGTCCTCCTTGTAGGCAAAGCCGGCGATGCCCATGTCGACGGTGCCCTGCTTGACCGCCTCAAGGCAGGTGTTGAAGTCCATGGCCTTGACCTCGAGTGTGACGCCGAGCTTTTCGGCGATGTACTTGCCGAGCTCAATGTCGGCGCCGACGTATTTGTCCTGGCCCTCTTTGGAGAGGTCCTCAAACTCATAGGGCGCGTAGTCGGGGCTGGTGCACATCGTGATGACGCCGGCCTCCTTGATTTCGTCGAGCTTGGAAGCGGGCTCTTCCACAGGCTCCGGCTCCCCGGCCGGCGGCGTGTCGGTCTTCTGCGCGCAGCCGGCCAGTGTCAGCATCAGCAGCGCCATCATGAGTGCAAAATATTTTTTCACAGGTAATCCCCCTCATTAAGTTGAATGTTTATTATTATAAAAGCATAAATATTGATTTTCAATGCACTGTTTTGCCAGACTTTTGTCAAACCGGACAGGCTTCTTTGTGCGCTTTGTCCTAAAAAGCCCGCGCAGCTTTGTCAGTTCTTCCGAAGACGCCGGATTTTGGTGGGCGCCGCCGCTTTCGCCTCTTTCGGTCTTGTCCGCGGGCCCCGCCGTGTGGTATGATGATGTATCGGAAATTTCACTATTGCACAGGAGGCAACATGTCCCTCAACTTTGACCTCACGCTGCCGTCGGCATGGTTTTTAGTGCCGACGTCAGTTGCCGTTAAGCACCTCTCCTCCGCCACCGAGACGGAGCTGAAGGTGCTGCTTTGGCTGCTTGCGGCAGGCCCCAAAGCGACTGAGGAGGCGGCCTGCGAGGCGATGGGGCTGACGGCCTCCACCGTCGGCGAGGCCGTGGCGGCGTGGGTCGACCGCGGGGTTTTCATGCTGTCGGACAAGCAGGTCGTCCTGGCGCCGCCCACGCCCTGCATGGGGCCTGCCGCCGGGCGCAGGACTGAGACCCGCCGCCCCTCCTACCGCTTTGCCGAAGTCGAGGCGGCCCTGGCCCAAAACCCCAATCTGCGCGGGGCGCTGCTGACGGGGCAGAGCATGCTGGGGCGCACGTTCAGCTCCACCGAATACGAGATTCTCTACGCCTTAGGGGACTATTACGGGCTGCCGCCCGAGACCATTTTGCTGCTCTTTTCCCTTTGCCGGTCAGAGGGCAAGACCTCGGCCAAAGCCATTGAGGAGCGGGCGGCCGAGTGGATGCGTCTTGGCATCTCGGAGCCTGCCGACGCCGAGCGGTACATCGCCCGCCGCAGGTCGGCAAAGAGTGCCGAGAGCACCGTGCGGGCCATTTTCGGCGTCGGCGAGCGGCGGCTCTCCAAAAAAGAGCGGGACTTCATCGCCCGCTGGACCGAGGACTTCCGGTATGGGCGCGACATGATTGAGCCGGCCTACGAGAAGTGCGTCGACGCGACCGGCAAGCTCTCGTTCGCCTACATAGACCGCATTTTGTCAAGCTGGAACGCCAAGGGCATCGCAACCCCGGAGGCGGCCGCCGCCGAGGCGCCCCCGCCCGCAAAGACGCCCGGCCGCAAAAAGCAGGACACGGGGGGGGCGCCCTCCTACGACATCGACAAATTCATGGAGTGGAACTTCAACGAACTCTACGGCAAGGGGGATAACGGCAAATGAAGTACGGCACGGACATTGTGCGGGCTGCCGACGAGGCGCTGGCCGCCCGCAGGCAGGCGGCCCAGTCGGCCTGCGAGGCCCGCAAGGAGAAGGCGAGAGCCGCAAACCCCCGGTTTGCCGAAATTGAGGCCGAAATGGCAAAGGCCGCTGCGGGCATGACCCACGGGGTGCTGCGCCGCGAGGGGGCCCCCGCCGTGTGGCGGGCAAAGGAGGTCATCACGGCGCTGCAGGCTGAGCGGGCCGAGCTGCTCACGGCCTGCCGGCTGCCCCGCAATACATACGCTGTCGAGTACACATGCAGGCGGTGCAACGACACCGGCGTCAGCCCAAAGGGCGGCCCCTGCGAGTGCTACGAGACCGAACTGCGCCGGCAGGCCTACAAGTCGTCGGTGCTGGCTACCGCCCTTGCCGGTCAGACTTTCAACACCTTCGACCTCGCCCACTACTCCGACAAGCCCGACGCCGCCGGCACCTCCCCCAGGTATCGCATGGAGAAAAACCTCGCCGTCTGCCGGGCGTTTGTCAAAGACTTCGAGACCCCCGGCCGCGGGCTGCTCATGACGGGGCCGACCGGGCTTGGCAAAACCCACCTCTCCTCGGCCATTGCCGGCGAGCTTGCGGCGCAGGGCTACGGCGTGCAGTACGACATGGCCGCCAACATCCTGCGGCGGCTCGAAGACCGGCGCTTTGGCCGCGCGGCCGACCCGGACCCCGAAATTTACCTGACCTGCGACCTGCTGGTCATGGACGACCTCGGCTCGGAATACGCCACCTCGGTCACCCTGTCGGAGCTCTTCACCCTCGTCAACACCCGGCTCATCACCGGCCGCAAGACCATTGTCAGCACCAATTACACAGTGCCGGAGCTGGCCCAAAATTACACCCAGAAACTGACCTCCCGGTTTTTGGACAGCTATACCATTTTGCAATTCGCGGGGGAGGACCTGCGCATGAAGCGCAGACAGACAAAAGCATAATAAAAAACGCGGCGAAGGTTGCAACCTTCGCCGCGTTTTTTATATCGTATAAAGGTGTATGCCCTGTCCCGGGAGGGCCGGCCCCGCTTATGCCTCGGGCATCAGGCCTTTGACGGCCCACTTGTAGGTCTCAATCATCCAGAAGAGCTCGATTTTGGCGCTTTGGGCAGCGTCTTCGGCCGTGTTTGCCGCTTCGGCCGCCGCGTCGGCCTCAAGCCGTGACAGCCTTCCGACCGCGTACTTGGCCGCGGCCTGCCGGCCCTGCTCGGCCGCGAGCTGCGACGAGAGGTCGAGCGCCGTCAGATTTTCGCGGGCAGCCGCAACGTCGAGGGTCAGCTGCGTCATGCGCATGGAAAGGCGCTGCTCGGTCTCCTCAATTTCAAGGCGCTTAGCCTGCCGCTGCTTGACTGCCGAGGGAATTTCATCCCCCTCGGCATTTTTGGTCTTGATGGCCGAATACTCTTTGCGCAGGATGGCGATGTCAAAGCAGGCCGCCTTGGCCTTTTCAATGTCGGCCGCAAGGTCGACGGCGTCCACGTAGGCGGTGTCGGGCTCCGGCAGCGGCGCAAGCGTAAGTTCTTCGTCGTAGCTGCGCCCCAAAAGGGAATTCAGCTGCATGACAAGCGCCTGCCGATTTGCGGCAAGCCGGGCCTTGGTCGTCTTTAAAGTCGCGGCGTCGAGCTTTGCCGCAAGCAGGTCGGGGACGCTCGCAAGCCCGCGGGAGACGGCCACCTCTTTGGCCGCCAAGGCGTCCGCCAGCATGGGCTCGGCCCGGTCGGCCGCGGCGGCGGTGAGCTCAAGGCGCGCCAGCATCGGCAAAAGGCTTTGGGCCGCGTTGTGTATTTTCTGGTCGGCCTGCGCAAATCGGAGTTTATAGATTTCAATATCGCTCTGGGCAACGTCGATGGCCTTGGCCTGGGCCGCTATGTACTGCGCCGTCAGCGATAGGCCATTGCCGGCCGCGACGCCGATGGCGTCCCCCGACTCGAGCAGATTCGCGGCCAGAGAGGACAGGCCCCCCGACAGCTGGTAAATGCTGTTCTGGGCGTCGGCCACCGTGCCGTTCGATTGCAGCACGGCAAGGGTTAAGGCGTTCATCGCAATCTGGCGGTTTCCCGCAGCGACGATGTCCGGCACCTGTGAAAACTCAAGGGGGGTCGCCGCAGCCGCCGCCGGCAGCATGAGCGCCGCGCCCAAAAGCAGGCATATCAATCGTTTTTTGATCATGATTTTCACCTCGCTTATGAAAATTATAGGGTCTTTCCCTAATAATGTAAAGCCCAAATTTATGGTTTCCTGTGCACTCTTACCATTGCAAAATCCGAAAGTTGTGCTATAATAACACCATGAATGTCTATGTCAAGAAAACAAAAGTATTTTCCAGACATACGAGGAGCATCAATGAAACAAATGACAGAGAAGAAGAGGGCCGTCGGGGCCGACTTTGTGAGCGCAGTGGCGCTGATGGCAATAGGCGTTGCCACGCAGGCGGCGCCGCTTATTATTCTGGGGATGCTGCTGCTCGGCAAGGCGGCCGCAGCGAAAAAAAAGCGGGACGCCGTCGACGGGGGCGCTGCGCCGCTCAAGGGCTTTGCGCCAGCGGCAACGGGTAACTCCCCTGAAATGAAGAACATCAGGAAAAGCCCATTAAAAAAGGTAAAAGACGGCGTTGAGAGCGCGCCGCACACGCATATGACAAACCCCAGCGGCCGGTTTGACCCCGTCACCGGCTATTACGCGCTGCCCGCAGTGACCCGCTGCGTCTGCCCCAACTGCGGCACCGTGACCGACACCTCCCGCCGGTTTTGCTATAAGTGCGACACCGACTTAAAGAAGGCCCACGGCGGCTGACGCTCTTTTTCCCGCCGGCGGGTGGATTTGCAAAAAAAAATAATTCATACATGGCAAAGGAGATTCCCCATGCTCGACATAAAAAACATGTTTTGCGACCCGGCCGACGGCGTAGCGGCGCCCGGGAAACTTGAACTGCTGCTCCCCTCCGACGGATACGGCCTGAACGCCATGGTCTTAAACGCCGTGGGCGAAGGCCCGCGCCCCCTCGTCATCATGCTGCACGGCTTCCCCGGAAACGAGCGCAACCTCGACCTCGCCGAGTCGCTGCGGGCGGCCGGCTGTCACGTGCTCTTTTTCCACTACAAGGGCGCCTGGGGCAGCCCCGGCTTTTTCACGTTTGAGGACGTGCTGCGGGACGCGGACAACGCCGTCGACTTTTTCAGACAGCCCGAAATCGCGGCGCAGTACGGCGTCGACCCCGACCTCATCTTCCTTGTCGGCCACTCGATGGGCGGCTTTGCCGCCATTGCGACGCTGGCGAAAAGAGACGACCTGCGGGGGGCCGTCGCCATGGCCCCCTACGACTTTGCGGCTTCCCGCGCCGCGGCTGAGTTCTCCCCCGAATATGCCGCAAACTACGAGGCGGTCGTGCGGTGTCCGCTGCCGCCGCTGCGCCTCCAATGCGAGGACGTGCTGCACGACGAGCTGACCTGCCACATGCAAGATTGGCTGCTGCCGGACAAAGCCCCGGAGCTTGCCGGAAAACAGCTTTGCATATTCGCCTTTGACCGGGACGTCGTGTCGCCGGCCCCGTTGCACCTCGCCCCGCTGGTGGAGGCCTTCGCCCCCGCCATGGGAGACGGGCTGACCGTTTCGCACTTTGACACCGACCACGGCTACAACTCCCGCCGGTACGCGGTGGCCAAGGCCGCCGCCGAGTGGATTGAATCCCGGTGCGGCGTGCGGGTGTGATGAATTTCCCGTAAATGTGTGTTATAATAGCCGCAGCGCGGCTACTATACCTGATTTAATCCCGCATGCGATTTTCGCCTTGCGGGCGAACGCATATGCGACCACTATGCCACTGTGCGCTTGCGCTTGTGGTATACTATCAGACGCACACAATAACAAGGAGGCCGTTTCACAATGGTTGATTTAAATCGCATTTTCACCGACTCCACTCCGGCCGCCGACGGCGTAGAGCCCAACATGTACGAGCTGGGCGTCCCTTCGGACGGGCTTTTGATGAACGCCGTCCTGCTGACCCCGGCGGGCAAGGGCCCCCATCCGCTTGTCGTCCTGCTGCACGGCTATCCCGGCAACGAGCGCAACCTGTTTGTCGGCGAGACCCTGCGCATGATCGGCTGCAGCGTGCTCTTTTTCCACTACCGCGGCGCCTGGGGCAGCCCCGGCAAGTTCTCGCTTGTGCATGTATTGCAGGACGCATCGGCCGCCATCGACTACTTCAAGCGGGACGACATCGCAAAACAGTACGGCATTGACCGCGCCCGCATATTCGTCGTCGGCCAGAGCATGGGCGGCTTTGCCACCATTTTGACGCTGGCGGCGCGGGACGACCTGCGGGGCGCCGTCGCCATCGCCCCTTACGACTTTGCCGCGGCCTATGAGTTTGCCATGAGCGACCCTGCGGGAATGGCTCAGCTTCGCGCCATGTCCGAAAACCCCTGCCCGCAGCTGGCCTATGTCCGCCCCGGCATCATGCAAGACGAGCTGGCGGAGCACGCCAAGGAGTGGCTCTTTGTTCGGCAGGCCGGAAAACTGTCCGGCAAGCAGCTCCTCGTCGTCGGTTTCAATCAGGATGAGGCGTCAGTGCCGGCCCTCCACTTCGAGCCGCTGGCCGCCGCCTACAAGGGCAACAACTTCACGCTGCTGCGCATGGACGGCGACCACAGCTACTGCGGAAAGAAAATGGCGGTGGCCCGGGCCGTCTGCGAGTGGGTCGCAGCAAGGGTATAAATGCGGTCTTTTTGATAAAATCAGGGTCCTCCCCTTTGTGGGAGGACTCTTTTTGTGCGCATCCTTGACAGAATTCGCCCGTTATCGCGGTTTTTCCGGGTGTATTATAGCTATTATATCTAAATTTTCGCCACTTTCTTTGTGTCTCGTCATCTAAAATGATGAGAACATCACAAAAACTTATTGGATTTGTCCGGAAGTTCAGGTATAATGAAACAAAGGTCAGTTGTGACCAAATTATGTTACAGGAGGTACATACATGCGTAAGTCACTTGCACTCCTTGTGGCGCTTTGCCTCATGCTCGGCATGTTTGCCGGCTGCACCACGTCGACCGGCGGCGGCGCCGCATACAAGGCCGGCGAGTACACGGCCTCCGCCAAAGGAATGGGCGGCGACGTCACCCTGAAAGGGGTCTTCTCCGACAACGCCATCGACGCCATTGAGGTCGTCTCGCAAAACGAGACTCCCGGAGTCAGCGACCCCGCCTTTAAGCTGATTGACCTCATTGTGGCCAACCAGTCCCTCGGCGTGGACACCGTCGCGGGCTGCACCATCTCCTCGACCGCCATCATCACGGCGGTGACCGACCTCGTGACCCAGGCCGGCGGCGACGTCGAGGCCCTCAAGAAGGTGCCGATTGACAAGACCGCGCTCGACGCCAGCTATGAGGCCGACATCGTCGTCCTCGGCGCCGGCGGCGCCGGCATGGCGGCGGCCGTGACCGCGAGCGAACTCGGCAAGAAGGTCGTCGTCATTGAGGCCTCTTCCGCAATGGGCGGCAACACCATCATGTCGGGCGGCGCCCTCAACGCCAGCAACGACGACTATGTCCCCGAGACCAAAATGTCTTCGGCCTACGCCGCCACCATTGACGCGGTGCTGGCCGAGGAACCCAAGAACGACGACCACGCGGCGCTGCTCGCGGCGGTCAAGGCCGAGTACGACGCCTACAAGACCTCCGGAAGCGACGCCGTCTTCGACTCGGTCAACTGGCACATTCTCCAGACCTGGCGCGGCGGCGACTACGAGGGCGACCTCGCGCTTGTGAAAATCCTCTGCACCAACATTTGGGACGGCGTGGAGTGGCTGGGAGGCATGGGCATGGAGTACCTGCCCGGCGAGTTCACCGTGACGGGCGGGCTCTGGCCCCGCGCCCACAAGCCGGCCGAGCCTGTCGGCACCGGCTTCTTTAAGACCTACGGCGCCTATGTCGACGCCCACGACAACATCACGATGGTCTACAACACCCGCGCCACCGAACTCATCGTCGAGGACGGCAAAGTGGTCGGCGCCACCTGCGAGGGCCCTGAGGGCTCGACCGTCACCGCCAAGGGCGCTGCCGTGGTGCTGGCCACCGGCGGATTCTCCCGCAACGTCGAAATGCGCCAGCAGTACAACGCCGAGGTAGGCAAGTGGCCGAGCCTTGACGCCGCTGTGCTCTCGACCAACGCCGTCACCAACGACGGCCACGGCATTGAGATGGCGCAGACCGTCGGCGCGGCCCTGACCCAGATGGGCAACATTCAGCTGCTGCCGCTGGGCGACCCCGTGACCGGCGCCCTGGCCGGCAACATTGAGCACGACGTCGAGACCCGCATTTTCGTCAACAAGGAGGGTGAGCGCTTTGTCAACGAGGGCGGACGCCGCGATGACATGACGCTGGGCCTCATCGACCAGCCCGACAAGACCATGTTCATCGTCATGGACAGCGACACCTATCCGACCGGCGACGAGGTCAACAACTTCGGCGAGACCGCCAACCAGCTGGTCGAGGCCGGCCGCGCCTACAAGGCCGACACCGTCGCCGGGCTCGCCGAAAAGATGGGCGTGCCGGCCGACGCGCTTCAGGCGGCTCTTGACGACTTCAACAGCTATTGCGCGGGCGGCGCAAACGCCGGCAAGGCCGACGCCTTTGGCCGCACCCTCTTCTCCACCCCGATTGACACCGCGCCCTTCTACGCCGCGGCCCGCGTGCCCACCGTGCACCACACAATGGGCGGCGTCGTCATCGACGCCGAGTGCCATGTGTTAAATGAGGCAGGCGCCCCCATTCCGGGTCTCTACGCCGCGGGCGAAGTGACCGGCGGAATCCACGGCGCCAACCGCCTTGGCGGAAACGCCCTGGCCGACACCGTCGTCTTCGGACGCATCGCAGGCACAAGCGCTGCCGGGGGCAAATAAGGCCGATTTCCCATGACTTAAAAGCGCCCCCGCAAATGCGGGGGCGCTTCAGAGTGTCGAAAAACCTGCGGGTTTTCCGCCAAGCAATCGGTGCCCTTCCCGCGCGAAATGAATTCGCGCTCGCGGGCAGCATATGATGGCCTTATTTTTTTAAAT
>DATMZG010000119.1:0-26042 GCA_035560415.1 Candidatus Acidiferrum sp.
CACATCTTTCTGTCGCTCTTAGGGGAGGGGGAGGGCGGGGCCGCCTCGCTTTTAAAGGGGCTCGGCTGCGAAGTGCGCCGCATGGCCGACGAGCTCTGCTCCGCGATGGGGCGCATCAGCCCCGACCGGGAGGACACCTCCTGTCCCACGCTGTCCCAGTTTGGCACCGACCTGACGGCGGCCGCCCGCCGCGGGCGGCTCGACCCCGTCATCGGGCGGGAGACCGAGACCCAGAGGGTCATTCAAATCCTGTCGCGCCGCCGCAAAAACAACCCCTGTCTCATCGGGGAGCCGGGCGTGGGCAAGACGGCGGTCGTCGAAGGGCTGGCCATCGCCATCGCCGAGGGCTCGGTGCCCCAGACCCTCACCCGCCGCCGCATTGTCACTTTAGACCTTCCGGCCATGATCGCCGGGGCCAAGTACCGCGGCGAGTTTGAGGAGCGGCTGCGGGCCGTCATTGAGGAGGTCAAGTCGGCCGGCGACGTCATTTTGTTCATTGACGAGCTGCACACCATCGTGGGAGCGGGGGCGGCCGAAGGCGCGGTCGACGCGGCCTCCATCTTAAAGCCGCCGCTGGCCCGCGGGGAGCTGCTTTTGATTGGGGCGACGACGGCCGAGGAATACCGCCGCCACATTGAGCGGGACGCGGCCCTCGAGCGCCGGTTTCAGCAGGTGCAGGTGGCCGAGCCCGACGAGGCGGCGGCAAAGGCCATTCTCGTGGGGCTGCGGGACCGGTACGAGGCCCACCACGGCGTCACCATCACCGAGGAGGCCATTGAGACCGCCGTCCACCTGTCGGTGCGGTATCTGCCCGACCGGCGGCTGCCCGACAAGGCCATTGACCTCATTGACGAGACGGCCGCCCGGGTGCGGCTGTCGGCCGCCACCTGTCCGACTGAGCTGCGCACGGCCGAGGAGAAGCTGGCCGAGACCAAAAACGAAAAGGAGGCCGCCGTGTCGGGGCAGGACTTCGAGCGGGCGGCCGCCCTGCGGGACGCCGAGCGGCGGGACTTGGCGCTGCTCGAGGAGCTGCGCAGCCGCTGGGAGGAGGGGGCGGGCGGCCGGCTGTCGGTAAATGCGGCCGACATCGCCGCCACCGTCGCCGACTGGACCGGCATTCCGGCCGGCCGCCTGACCGAAGGGGAGGCCGGAAGGCTGCTGCGGCTTGAGGAGGAGCTGTCGGCCCGGGTGGTCGGCCAGGAGGCGGCCATCGCCGCCGTCGCCAGAGCGGTGCGCCGGGGCCGGGCGGGGCTGTCCGACCCCAAGCGCCCCCGCGGCTCCTTTGTCTTTTTGGGGCCGTCGGGCGTCGGCAAGACCGAGCTCGCCAAAGCGCTGGCCGACGCCGTCTACGGCTCGGAGGAGGCTTTGGTGCGCATTGACATGTCGGAATTCATGGAGCGGCACTCGGTCTCGCGGCTGGTCGGTTCGCCCCCCGGCTATATCGGCTACGACGACGGCGGCCAGCTCACGGAGCGCATTCGCCGCAGGCCCTACTGCGTACTGCTCTTGGACGAAATTGAAAAAGCCCACCCCGACGTCTGGAACATTCTGCTCCAGCTCCTGGAGGAGGGCTGTCTGACCGACGCGCAGGGCCGCAAAGTGGACTTTCGCAACGTCATCCTCATCATGACCGGCAACATCGGCTCCATGTCCCCCAAGTCGGCAGGCTTTGGGGCGACGGCCGAGGGGGCCGTCATGGCCGAGGCAAAGCGCATGTTCCGGCCGGAGCTCTTAAACCGCATTGACGAGATCATCGTCTTCGCCCCCCTGGGGCACGACTCCCTCGCCCGCATCGCCCGGCGGCTGATCTGCGAGCTCTCGGCCAGGGCCGACGCCGCCGGCTGCGAGCTTGTGGTCACGGACGCCGTCATTGAGCACCTCGCCGAGAGCCCCGGGGCGCGGCAGCTGCGCCGGGCGGTCGAGACCGAGCTTGAAGACGAGCTGGCCCGCCTGTTGCTGTCGGGCGCGCAGAGGGCCACGGCCGACGTCGAGGAGGGGCACATTAAAGTGACGGCCGGGTAGACCGGTTAAAAAAAGAGAGGCTTTTGCCTCTCTTTTTACTTATTTTTAATGGCCCAGACTTTTAATATGGCTGCAACCGTCTTTCCGTCACAGATTTCGCCCGACAAGATGCGGTCGACAAGCTCCGCGAGCGGCATGCGGGAGACCGACAGGTACTCGTCGTCGTCGAGGTGCAGCTGCCCGAAGGAGAGCCCTTCGGCCATGTAGAGGTAGATGATCTCGTTGGTAAAGCCTGCGCAGGGGTAAATGCGGCCAAGCTCGGTAAACCGCTCGGCCGTCGCCCCCGTCTCCTCCTCGAGCTCTCTTATGCCGCAAAGCCTCGGGTCCTCCTCCGGCTTTAAGGTGCCGGCCGGAATTTCAATGAGCTCAAGCCCTAAAGGATACCGAAACTGCCGCACCAGCAGCACGTTTCCGGCGTCGTCAATGGCGACGACGGCGACGCCGCCCGTGTGCTCGACCACCTCTCTGATGGCGGTCTTGCCGTCGGGCAGCAGGGCGTCGTCCCGCCGGACCCGGATGATTTTGCCGTCGTAAATTTTTGTCGTCTCTTTTGCCAGCTCAAAAAAGGTTTCGACCTTCATGGGTCCGGCCGGCGCCACCTCGCCCTCGGGGCGGGTTGGGGTGAAGGAGAAGTCGCCCTCTCCGTCCCAGATTTCCAGCAGCGGCACCATGACAAAGGCCCGTCCCGCCATCTCGCGGTGGGGGACTGTCAGCTTTTCGTCCTCGCTCTTATATCCCTCATAGAGCAGAATGTCGATGTCGAGGGTGCGGGGGCCCCACCGGACCTCCCGGGTGCGCCCGCAGTCGTCCTCGATGCCGTGAATTTTTTCGAGGAGCTCCATCGGGGCGAGCCCGGTCGAAAGCCGCACGCAGCAGTTGAGAAAGTCGTCCTGCGGCACACCCCCCCACGGCTTGGTGGAGTAGAGCCCGCTGACGGCCTCGACCGCGGTGCCCGGGAGTCCCGAAAGCCGGCTGACGGCGTACCGCAGATACCCCTCTCTGTCCCCGAGGTTGCTCCCGAGCGACAGATAGACCGTTTTACGCAAAGGACCGCTCCCTTTCTATTTCTACGGAAATGTCGGAAAACTCCCCCTCGACGGGGGCTTTGGGTTTGTGCACCGTCACCGAAACCCGCGCGAGGAGCGGGAAGGTGGCAAGCAGCGCGTCGGCGATTGTCTGCGCCAGCCGCTCAATGAGGAAAAAGGAGTTTTCGCGCACCACCCTGCGGGCAAGGTCCGCCGCCGCGGCGTAGTCGACGGTGTCGGCGATGTCGTCGGTGCGGCAGGCGGCAAAGTCGCCAAAGAGGACAAGGTCGACGACAAAGGGCTGCGGCGTCACCCGCTCAAAGTCGAGCAGGCCGTGGCAGGCTGAAACCGCCAGCCCCGTTACGCTGATTTTATCCATGGCGCGCTCCTCTCATCGACCGCTTGAATGTTCATGCGCCTTTACTTGACCGGGGACTCCTGCGGGGCTTCTGAGGACTGGGGGATTTTATAGTTGAGCGTCTCGGGCATGCTGGCCAGCAGGGGAATTCTGATCAGAATATCAATGCCCACATAGAGCAGGAATACGTACTGCGGCCCCATCCGGTCGTAAATGATTCCGCTGATAAAAGCCATGCCGGCGCTGACAATGGCCGTCACAAGCTTGTTGAGGCCAATCCACCTTCCCATCACTTCGGGGGGCACCAGCTCTCTTTGAACTGTCGCCGAAAGCGGGGTGCTTATGAAGAAAAAGCCCTGCAAAACACCGGCTATGACCAGAGCGGCCGGGGAAGGCGCATAGACGAGCAGGATGTTCGAGAGCCAGAACAGCGGAATGATCATGAACAGCACTTTTTTTCTGCCGATTTTGTCCGCAAGCGCCCCGACGGGATACCCGAACAGTACGGAGGTCAGGGCGGCGCCCGTGACCATCGCCCCGAGTGTGACGACGTCGGCCCCTTTGACTTCCTTGGCGAAGACCTGGCAGAAAGGCAGGATCATGCCCCTCGGAATGTAGGTGACGGCCCCGATGATCAGCCATTTTTGCGCGTTCCGGTTGCCCTTGAGGATTTCGATGCCATCTCTGACAATATGTAAGCCGGGGCTGTTCTTTGACACCCATTTGTGGTTTGACAGCATGGTCAACACAAGGAAAAACGAAGCAATCGTAGTGAGCATGGGGACATAGAACAGCGGCCGGATGTCGCTTGCGCTCGACGGGGAGCCGGTGACGCCCATAAAATGAACCAGCATCCAGGCCGACAGCATCGGCCCCAGCATCCCGAGCAGACCGGCGGCAATCGATTCGCAGACCATCATTCCCTTGGCCCTGTCGCAGTTCACAAGACAGTTGCCGCAGATGGTGGCGCAGCTGTGGATGCCGATGCCCTCGCCTAAAAAGTAAATGATCATGCCCACTGCGGCGGCCTGCCAGGTCATTGCGAAGCTGTAGGTCAGATATGCCGCCGTCAGCAGCGCCACCCCGAGGAGATAGATTTTCTTAGGTCCTGTCTGGTCGATGCGATTGCCGATAAAAGGCGCAATCAGGCCGGCCAGAATCATTCCGATGCTGGTGATGAGGCCGAGCTCGGTCTTATTTGCGCCGAGCGCTACAATGTAAATGGAAAGATAGGGATAAATCATCTGATACCCGAATCTTTCGAGCGAGGTCCTGGCCACCGTGACTTTCCAATCGTGTTGCTGCCTCTTCCAGAAAGACGGGATGCCGAGAAAGAAATTCATCCGGGAAGCACCCTTGGATTCCATACCGAGAACATACCCCCTAAAAGTGATGTCATGAGCTTTGTAGACTAATACATTATTTAATAATGCGACAGTAAAAAAGTCAAGAAAATAATTTTGGGCTGCATTGCGCACAAAATTGTGGCATATGCACAAGAAAAAAGCCGGCAGTCCGATGCGGGCGACGGCAGGCTTTTTCTATGGCGGAGATAAGGAGTGCCGAACTGGTGCCCTCTTGAATGCTATTCTTTTGCCCCTCACAAAAGCTACGGAAAACACGGAAAATCAGGGGTTTCAGAGCATGAATCTTGCGTATTTTCTGAAGTTTTTATTTTAATGCAGATTTAATTCTTTGCGCGGAGGAATCCGGGCCTCTTTATGTCAATTTGATAGAGAACAATGATCGAGTTCAACCTAACCGAGTGATGTATGCAACCTGCCAATTTTAATTTTTCTGCGTCTTTCAGTCCCTGACTGCGGGTTTTTAACCTATAGCCTCGGTGATGTTTCGCTATATCAATAACTTACGGATTTTGTCTGTAAGGTTAGTTTTCCGTTTTTCGTAAAACTCTTCAAACTGCTCGATTTCCAAAGAAACATTCGCCGGAATAAGTGCCTGTTCTCTGAATGCGGCTTTCTGAATGTCGTTCATATCGTTATAATAATCAACGAGCCGCATAGCGTTTTTGCTGCCGTTACTTCTGCCCTCAAGTAAGTGCAGATTGGGAAGGCGATTTCGGTTGCTCCGCCATTTTTTCCAGTCCTCTGCGGCTACGGACGGGGGCTTACTTCCATCAAAGCGGTCGAAGGGGTGAAGATGATCCTGTTCATACTTGTAGGTTCTGTTTAACCATTCTATGCTCAGATAGTATAAAGCCTCGCCGGCGACGCGACTGCCTTTTTCAGAGTTGACAATGTCGTCGATTTTGCCCTCCGTCACCCTGAGTTCATTCATCTGGTCGAGCATTTCAATTGAAATCTCATAGTCGTAACTATTGATGGCGCTCTTCATCTGCTGGAGTTTTCCGGTTGTGCCTGACCGATAGTATGTGAACAAAATCGCCCTCAGTAGGTAAGCGCGGATTCCGTCAAGACTCTGATTGTAATCAGGATTGTAATAAACGGAATAAATTATCGGCAGCAGCACGTTCCAACTGCCTGAAAAACGGCTGACCTCGATCTTCATACCTCTCAACAGCGTTTCAAGATTTTTCAGTGCCCTTTTGAATTCGCTCCAGTTGTTCTTTAGGTCTTCTGCGATCTTCTTGCTGATGTTGGACTTCACGACATCACCGAACAGCATAAGCGCGGCGCGAATAATAAAATCAGACCCGAAACCGGCGTAAGAACCCTCAAGCACCCGTCCGAACTCCGTTTTCGCGCTTGGCCAGTACGCCTCAAGGATGGACATTGTGATTTCGGATTTACGGAGAGCCTTACCACCACTGTTGAAACGCACGAACATTTCAAGCGCGTCATCCTGCTTCATGTCCGTAATCTCCGTGTAATGAATCAGCCTTTCTTCAAAAACTTTCCTATATAGCCTGTTCAGGGTATCTCTTGCATATTGCTTACTGTCGTTCGGAACATTAGCGATAGCATCCTCAATCGCCTGAAGTCTGGTTGCCGAATTCTGAAATTTGGCTGCCAAAATGTTCCTAACTTCAAATTGGGTGGGACTAAGCCTGCCTATTTTTTCGCTGAACTTGACGTCGTATTTCTTGCTGTTATATTCTTCCTCGTCAATAGTGAGCTTGTTTTTGTTCAGCTCAAGTAAGAGCTTTGTAACAGTTTTCGCTCCGGTTGTTCTCCGTGCGTAGTTCGGTCGGATAAACGCCTCTCCAAACAGCGACAAGAACAAGGACGTTAGCCTCTGCTGCCCGTCTAAAATCGCTGTGTCAGTTGTGTTGACATTGATGGTAACTAAATCGTAATTGACACTGTCTGCCTGTTTTTTGCTGTCGAACGTAACTTCCGAAAGAAAATTGCAGAAATAGGTGTCCCAAGTGACGTTGCTTTCATCAACATGCCAGAACAGAAATGTCGCAATCGGATAATCAAGCAGGAGTGAATCCCATAATTTTTCTATCTGATCCATACTCCAGACGTACTGCCTTTGAAACGCAGGCATTACATAATTACCATTTTTAATATTCTGCAGAGCCTCGAATATCGTTATGCTGCCGTTTTTTAAGTCACTCATTTTATCCCTCTTTTACATTGTTTATATGGGCTTCAATTAGGTCATCAATGATTCACTTAAAACGTTCGACTGCTCTGTAGACATTCTGATAATGCATCTTGAGCCTTTGCCATAGGCTTGTCATGGGACGCAGGTTCAAATCCCGCCGCCCTTGCCGCATCGTATTGTCAGCCGGCGACCGTCATATCTCGTGCACCCGCACCATGTCGACTCCTGCCGCCTCGGCAAGGGCCGTCACCCGCCGCGTCCACTCGTCTTTGGGATGGGGCAAAAACGACTTGCGGCTCGCCGCCACCAGCACCGGGATGCCCGCCGCCGCGAGCTTTGGCAGCCCTTCGATTAAAAGCCAGTTTTGGAGGCGGGACTTGCCAAAGCCGAGTCCCGGGTCAATCCAAAGGGGTCTCGCGGTGGTCTTTGCAGCCTCGCGGATGAGGTATGCCGTCACCCTTGCCACGATGTCGGGGTCGGATTTCACATCCCCCTCATTGTGGGTGATGACAAGGCCCGCCCCGAACTCCTCCGCAACGCGGTAAAGCGCCTCTGAAGGGCGCACGGTGTTGAGGATGTCGGCGCCGGCCGCAAGCGCGGCTCTTGCCACTTCGGGGTGGTAGGTGTCAACCGAAATTTTAGCTGTTGTCAGGGGACGCAGCGCAGTCAGCACCGGCATGAGCCGGGCAAGCTCCTCCTCGGGGCCGATTTCAATGTAGCCCGGCCGGGTCGACTGGGGGCCAAGGTCAAGAATTTCGGCTCCGGCCGCCTCAAGGGCGAGGGCGGCGGCGACGGCGTCCTGCGCCGTGAGATATTTTCCCCCGTCCGAAAAGGAGTCCGGCGTGAGGTTGACAATGCCCATGTACCGCATGGCTCAGCGCCTGTTTATGATGGCCATGGCCTCGGCGCGGGAGCGGGCGTCGGAGCGGAAAATGCCCCGGATGGCGCTGGTCACGGTGCGGCTGCCGGGCTTGCGCACCCCCCGCATGGTCATGCACAGGTGCTCGGCCTCGACGACGACGCAGACCCCGAGCGGGTTTGCGGCCTCGACGAGAAAGTCGGCAATCTGGGAGGTCAGCCGCTCCTGAAGCTGGGGCCGGCGGGCGAAGTCGTCGACAATGCGGGCGATTTTGGAGAGTCCGAAGACCTGTCCCTCCCGGGGGAGATAGACGACATGGGCCTGTCCGAAAAAGGGCAGCAGATGGTGCTCGCACATGGAGTAGAGCGGAATGTCGAGCACGGCGATCAGCTCCTCGTGCCGCTGTTCGGTGAAGAGCTTGACGTCCTCGTTCGGGTCGCGGGTGAGGCCTTGAAAGATCTCGGCGTACATGTCGGCCACCCGGGCGGGGGTCTCGGCAAGCCCCTCGCGGTCGGGGTCCTCGCCGATGGCGAGCAGCAGCTCCCGGACGGCCGCCATCGCCCGCGGCCGGTCAATGGGATTATACACAAAATCACCTCGAAATCCATTATAACCCGTGCTGGACATTTCTTCAACCTCGTAATATAATTAACTGTACGACTACCCGGCAGCCGCCACGCCCTGCGCGGGACCTCAAAATCCGGCAAATTTCGGGCCAAAAGTCTGCCAGGCACACAGGGAATTTCTGTCCGCAAAGACAGCGCGGCGGACGGCGCGGCTGCATAAAACAGCGAAAAGCGAACCTGCGCCGGTTTTTGCCGTCTTAATCCGCATGGACGTTTACCAAAGGGGCGGTCGTAAAGGGATGCGGTCCCGAAAATTTAGGAGGTCATCCAATGAAAAAGTTCGCTACTTTGCTGGCACTGATGCTGGCGCTCTCAAGCCTTGGCGGCTGCAGCAACAAAGGTTTTCCGAGTGAGCCTGCCGCAACCATGGGCGACGCAAAAGTGTCGGCCGAGAGCTTTTACTATTATTTTTCCGACATAGCCGGTTCGCTTGAGACAGATCAGAACAAGCCCTTTGCCGACTTCGCGGACACGGTGTTCGACGGGACGGCCGAGGCGCCCGCGACCTACCGCGAGCTCTGCATTGAATCCGCCATTGACGGCAGCCTGATTGAGGCCATCATCGATGTGCTCTTTGTCGAGGCCGGGCTGACGGTTGAGCCGGCCGACCAGCAGAATGTCACAAGCCAGATTCAAAGTTATATCGAACAGTTCGGCAGCGAGGAGAACTATGAGAAGGCCGTCACCGACGCCGGCATGTCCCGCAGCTTCTTTGAGAGCACGCTGCTCACCTATGTCAAAATTGACAAACTGACCGAGTCGCTGCGGGGCAGCGAGGGCTTCACCGACGACGATCTCTTTGCCCTCATGTCGGACAGCTTTGTGCGGGTCAAACACATCCTGCTCCGCACGACCGACGACGAGGGCAACGCGCTTGACGATGCCGCGGTCAAAGCGCAGGCCGACGCCATGGTGGCACAGCTCGACGCGGGCGCCGACTTCGACGCCCTCTTGGCCGAGCACGGCGAGGACCCCGGCATGACGACCTATCCAGACGGCTATGTCATTGACCAGTATATCAGCTTTGACCCGGTATTCATCACGGCCTCCTTTGAACTGGCCCAAGGGGAGTACACGCTGGTCAAGGGCACGAACGGCTACCACATCATCAAGCGGCTGCCCCTTGAGAAGAGCAACCTCGACATCATCTACCCCGACGGCTCCGGCGCCACGGTTGAAGACGTCGTTTTCTATAACAACGCCAATCAGGCCCTCATCGATATGGTCACGGGCTATAAAGAGGGCAAGGAAATCGTCCGCAACGAGGCGGTCATCGATGAAATGGTGACCAAGTACACGACCGAAAACCCCTTCACGCCGGCAGCTGAGCCCGAGACCGAAGACGGAACCGAGGACGGAACCGAGGACGGGACCGACGCCGAGGACGGCGAGGACAACGCGGAAAACGCTGACGGGGAGACGGCCGGCTCATAATGGAAATGGAGTGCACACACCGGCAGGACAAGCCCCCCATGTCGACCTGGACGGGGAGGCTCATCTACCTCCCGGAAATGACGCCCCCGGACGTCAGCCGGAAGGACATCGCCCACGCCCTGTCGCTCATCTGCCGCGGCGGGGGCCATATTCGGCACTTTTATTCGGTCGCTCAGCACTCAATCAATTGCGCCATGGAGGCCGCCGCCCGCGGATACAGTCCCCGCGTGCAGCTTGCAGCACTTTTGCACGACGGCGGCGAGGCCTACCTGTCCGACCTCATCCGGCCGGTCAAGGCGCTGGTCAAGGACTATGCCCCCCTTGAGGCCCATGTCGACGACTGTGTGCGAAAGGCCTTCGGGCTGTCGCTGACCGGGCAGGAGTGGGCGCAGGTGGGCTCGGTCGACGACGCCATGCTCCACCATGAGTTTCTGGCGCTTCGGGACGACGTGACGATTTACAAGACGGCGCCTCAGAGGGCCGGAAATCAGGACTTTTCACAGAGGGACCCCTGCGAAGTCGAGGCCGAATTTCTGAAACTTTTATCCAAACTTGAAGCACAGGCGTAGGACGGCCTTGCAGTGACCGCCCGCCTTCGAGCCAAATGCGGTTCCAAACGAAGAAAGAGGAGCGAGACAAGAACACATGAAAACGCGCATCACTGAGCTGTTCGGCATTGAATACCCCATCATTCAGGGCGGCATGGCCCTTGTGTCGGACGCCGACCTCACGGCGGCGGTCAGCGCCGGCGGCGGACTTGGCATTCTCAACTCCATCGGCTCGCCCGAAAACCTCAGGGCCGAAATTCACCGCGTGCGGGAGCTGACGGACAGGCCCTTTGCCGTCAACGTCATGCTGCTGGCCAAAAACGTCAAGGATATCATTGCGGTCACACTCGAGGAGAAAGTTAAAATCATTGCGACCGGAGCCGGAAACCCCCGCGACTATGTGCCGGTCTGGCACGAGGCGGGCGCACTCGTCATGCCGGTCGTGCCCTCGGCCAAAGTGGCAAAGCGCATGGAGGAGTCTGGGGTTGACGCCGTCGTCTGCGAGGGCGGCGAGTCGGGCGGCCACATCGGCGAGGTGACCACCATCTCCATGATTCCGGTGGCGGCGAGAATTTGCAAAATTCCGGTCGTCGCGGCCGGCGGAATCGGCAGCGGCCGGGGGGTCGCTGCGGCCTTCGCCTTGGGGGCTGAGGCCGTTCAGCTCGGCACCGCGTTTATCGTGGCCGACGAGTGCCGCGCCTCCGACGCCTACAAGGACGCCATCATAAACGCCATGGAGAGCGACACCGTCGTCTATGTCAACGGCATGTCGGGGCGCAACTGCCGCACCGTCCGCTCCGAGCTGTCGGACAAATATTTTGAGGTGCTGAAGGCCGAGGGGCCTGAGGCGGCCAAAGCCCTGACCGCGACGGGGCTCGCGGTCGCCATGAAGTCGGGCGAGACCGATAAGAGCCTCTATCTGGCCGGCCAGTCGGCCGGCAGCGTCATGAAGCGGCAGCCGGCCGCGGCCATCATCCGGGAGCTCATGGAGGAGGCCAGGGCCGTCGCCCTCGAACAGCTCGAAAAGTGGAAATAGACACACGTTTTGCCGAAGGGGGCCACCCGGAGAACCCGAAATGACCATCACGCTTGTCATCCCGTTTTACAATGAAAAGGCCACTTTGCCGGGCACTGCCGCCGCCTGCCTATCGCTGCGGGAGCGGCTTCCCGGCCCGCTTGAGCTCATTTTCGTCGACGACGGCTCGGCCGACGGCGGCGGAGCCTGTCTCGAGGGGCTTGCGGTAAAGCTTGTCAGCTACCCCGAAAACCGGGGAAAGGGCTATGCCATACGGCAGGGCGTCGCGGCCTCGACGGGGGACGCCGTCGTTTTCACCGACTGCGACCTCGCCTACGGGCTGGAGGCGGTGCGCCCGGCCGTCAATTTGCTCATGACCTCGGGGGCCGACGTCGTCTGCGGCTCCCGGCGGCTTGCCGAGGGGGGCTACGCCGCCTACCCGCCCCTGCGGCGGGCGGCCTCGGCCGGATTTTCGCTTCTGGTCAACGCCGTGCTGGGGCTCGGGGTTTCGGACACCCAGTGCGGATTCAAATGTCTGCGCGGGGACGCGGCGCGGGACCTCTTTTCCCGCTGCGTCACCGACGGGTTTTCCTTTGACCTCGAGCTTCTCGGCCGCGCAAAACGGGCCGGCATGAAGCTCGCCGAAATGCCGGTGCGGGTTTTGCGCCACGGGGAATCGAAAGTGCGCCTTTTTCAGGACTCCCTTAAAATGGCGGGAGAAGTCTTTGGCATATCACGAATCCTGAGGCTTGAAACATATAATACAGACGGGCCGGAAAAACCGGCCCGCACAGAGTCCGACAAGAGGAGGAAGACAATGGAAAATCTGTATTTTTATCTTGAATCCTGCCCATACTGCCGCAAGGCCGACGCCCTTTTCAAAGAGGTTGTGGAGCACGCTCCGGAGCTTGCCCCGGCCCTCGCCTCGTTTGAGCGCATTGAGGAGACACGGGACTCGGCCCGCGCCGGGCAGTACGACTACTACTATGTGCCCTGCTGCTATGTCGACGGGAACAAGCTGCATGAGGGCGCCATGACCCTGGCGCAGGCCGAGACGATTTTAAAGGCCGCCAAAGCGGCGCTTGAAGCGGGAAAATGAGCAAAATGAGGAGGCCGTCATGACGGTACTGGTTACGGGAGCCGCCGGCTACATCGGAAGCCATGTTGTGCTTTCGCTCATTGAGGCGGGCCATACGGTGGTCGCCGTCGACAACCTCTGCAACAGCGACCGCGCCGCTCTTACGGCGGTGTATGGGCTGACCGGAACGCCCATCAAGTTCTACGAGTGCGACGTGCGGGACGGCAACTCCCTTATGGACATCGTCGTGGCCAACAAGCCCGAAGCCGTGGTGCACCTGGCCGGGCTCAAGTCGGTGTCGGAGTCTACCGTCATGCCGCTTGAATATTACGAAAACAACGTCGGCGGCACCCTGACCCTGCTGCGGGTCATGGCGCTGTGCGGCGTTTCGCGCCTTGTCTTCTCCTCGTCGGCCACCGTCTACGGCGCGGCCCCGACGCCGACACCGGAGGAGGCGCCCCTGACGTCCGCAAACCCATACGGGCGCACCAAGCTCGTCATTGAGGGCATGATTGAGGACGCCGCGGCGGCCGGCATCGTCGAGCCGACCATTTTGCGCTACTTCAATCCGGTCGGCTCCCACCCGTCGGGGCTGTTGGGGGAAAACCCCAAAGGGGAGCCCGCCAACCTCATGCCCCACATCTGCAGGGCCGCGGCTGGCGGGGGCCCGCTTCGCGTGTTCGGGACCGACTACGACACGCCGGACGGCACCTGCCTGCGGGACTATATCCACGTGCTCGATTTGGCGCAGGGTCACATTGCGGCGCTTTCCCGCCCCGGCACCTACAACCTCGGCGGCGGAAAACCCTGCAGCGTGCTTGAACTCATAAAGGCTTTCGAGGCGGCAAACGGCGTCACAGTCCCCTATGAGACGGCGGGGCGCCGGCCGGGGGACGTGGCCCAGAGCTGCGCCGACATTTCGAAGGCGAAACGGGAACTCGGGTGGAGTCCGCAGCGCGGCGTCGCAGAGATGTGCCGCGACGCGTGGCGGTCTCACCTGCGTCAAAAGGAGGGTGACAAATGAAAAAGACGGTGCGCGACATCGACGTGGCGGGCAAGCGGGTCCTGCTGCGCTGTGACCTCAACGTCCCGCTGGAAGGCGGCGCAGTGGCCGACGACACACGGCTCACGGCCTCGCTGCCCACCATTCGGTACCTCCTCGAGCAGGGCGCCTCAGTTGTGCTCTGTTCCCATCTCGGCCGCCCCAAGGGCGCGCCCGACCCCAAATATTCTCTTGCGCCGGTGGCCCAAAAACTCTCGGAGCTGCTGGGCCGGCCGGTGCCGCTTGTCACCGAATACGAAAAGGCGGGGGGAGACCTCTGCCTGCTTGAAAATCTTCGCTTTTACCCCGGCGAGGAGAAAAACGAACCCGAATTTGCAAAAAAACTGGCTTCGCTTGCCGATATCTATGTCAATGACGCCTTTGGCAGCGCCCACAGAGCCCACGCCTCGACGGCGGGGGTGGCGGATTATCTTCCGGCCGTCTGCGGCTTTTTAATTGAAAAAGAGCTCTCGGTCATGGGCGGAGCCTTGAAGGACCCCCGCCGGCCCTTTGTGGCGGTTTTGGGCGGCGCCAAAGTGTCGGACAAAATCGGCGTCATCGAAAACCTGCTCTCGAAGGTCGACGCCGTCGTTGTCGGCGGCGGCATGGCCTATACATTTGTGGCGGCCCTTGGCGGGCGCATCGGAAATTCGCTGTGCGAGACAGACAAACTCGGGCTCGCCATGGAAATCTGGAACAAGGCGGCCCGCATGAATATCCCCATTCTGCTGCCGGAGGACTCGCTTTGCGCCATGAGCCCGGACGGCGAGGCGGCGGTCATGCCCTCAAACGAGATTGAGGACGGCTACATGGGGCTCGACATTGGCCCTGCCGCCGTCGAGCATTTCGCGCAGGTCTTGGGCCGGGCCGGCACCGTGGTCTGGAACGGGCCGATGGGCATGTTTGAAAAGCCCGCTTTCAAGGGCGGCACGCTGGCCGTGGCGACGGCCATTGCCGAGTCGGGCTGCGTCTCCATCGTCGGCGGCGGGGACTCGGCCGCAGCCGCCGAGGAGCTCGGGTTTGCCGACCGCATGACCCACATCTCCACAGGTGGCGGCGCGTCGCTCGAATTTCTCGAGGGGCGCAAGCTGCCGGGCATCGAGTGTCTGCTCGACGCTTAAAAGGCCATCACAGATAAAGGAAAGACAACCTATGATTAAACGCCGCAAAATTATCGCAGGAAACTGGAAAATGAACCGCGCCTCAGCCCGCATCATCGCGGGGGCGCTGCCCGAAACCCGCTGTGAGGTGGCAGTCTTCCCGCCATTTCTCTACATTGCGGACGCCGCGGCGGTGCCGGAGTTGACTGTGGGGGCCCAAAACTGCCACTGGGAGGAGAAGGGCGCCTTTACGGGGGAGCTCTCAGCCCAGATGCTGAAAGCCGCCGGGGCCGCCGCCGTCCTCATCGGACACAGCGAGCGCCGGCAGCTGTTCGGCGAGACAGACGAGACTGTAAACAAAAAAGTCCATGCCGCCCTCGCGGCGGGGCTTCGCCCCTACATCTGCGTCGGCGAGACGGTCGAAGAGCGGGACGCCGGAAACGCCCTTTCCGTCGTCGAGCGGCAGCTTGCGGCAGCCCTCGAGGGGGTGGAGGACTATCTCTCTCTCGTCATCGCCTATGAGCCGGTCTGGGCCATCGGCACGGGGCGGACCGCCACAGCAAAGGAGGCGCAGGAGGTCTGTCACCACCTGCGGCTGTGTCTCATGCACAAATACGGCGCCATGGCGGGGGTACTGCCCATTTTGTACGGCGGCTCCGTGAACGAAGAAAACGCCAAAGAGCTCTTCGCCTGCCCCGACATCGACGGCGGGCTGGTCGGCGGGGCCTCTTTGAAGCCCGGCGCCTTTGCCGCCATTGTCAGGGCCGCCGAGGAGAGCTACGGAGAAGAAGGACACGACCACGGCGCGGGCTGCTCCTGCGGCCACTGCGCGGGCGCACATGAAAAGCCCGCCGAAGCGGCCGGCTGCGGGGACTGCGCCGGTTGCGGGGACGGGGACCACCACCATGCATAGCCCCGCGGTTTTGCTCATTTTGGACGGGTACGGCGAGGGGCCGGTCTGCCCCGGAAACGCCGTCTGCCGGGCCGACACGCCGGCGCTCCACGCCATTTTTAACGACAGCCCCCATTGTCTGCTCACTGCCTCCGGGGCCGATGTCGGGCTGCCCGAGGGGCAGTTTGGCAACAGCGAGGTCGGCCACACCAACTTAGGCGCCGGGCGGGTCGTCTATCAGGACCTCTCCCGCATTGACCGCGCCATTGAGGACGGCAGCTTTTTTGAAAATCCCGCCCTGAGGTCGGCCATGGCCCGGGGCCGGGTGCACATCATGGGGCTCGCGTCGGACGGCGGCGTCCACACGGTCATGCGGCACATCGAGGCCCTCATGGATATGGCAAAGCGGGAGGGGGCAAAGCTCTTTCTCCACGCCTTTACGGACGGCAGGGACACGCCGCCCGCCTCCGGGCTGTCCTGCCTGCGGCAGCTCGCGGACAAGGCAGAGATTGCGACGGTCTCGGGCCGGTACTATGCGATGGACCGCGACTCCCGCTGGGACCGCGTTGAGGCGGCCTACCGGGCGCTGACAACGCCGGGCGCAGGCGGCGACCCCGTGGCCTATCTCGAGGCGTGCTATAAACAGGGCGTGACCGACGAATTTGTGCCCCCAAAGGCCTTTTCGCCGGAGGGGTACATCAGAGACGGGGACGGAGTCATTTTTTTCAACTTCCGGCCCGACCGGGCGCGGCAGCTGACCCGCGCTTTCCTCGACCCCGAGTTTTCGCACTTTGAGCGGGAAAAACAATCGCTTACTTACGTCTGCATGACCCAGTACGACGCCGATTTCGCACCCTGGGCGGGGGTTGCCTTTCCGTCGCACGCGCTCAAAAACACGCTGGGCGAGTGGGTGAGCCACCTCGGGCTGCGGCAGCTGCGCTGCGCCGAGACCGAGAAGTACGCCCATGTCACCTTCTTTTTCAACGGCGGCAGGGAAAAGCCGTTTGAGGGGGAAAAACGCATTTTAGTGCCCTCGCCCAAAGTCGCCACTTACGACCTCGCCCCCCAGATGTCGGCCTTAGAGGTGGCCGACAAAGTCGTGCGGGCGCTGGCCTTGGGGCTTTTTGACCTCGTCATCGTCAACCTCGCCAACCCCGACATGGTGGGGCACACCGGCGTCATCGACGCGGTGCTGACTGCGCTGCGGGTCGTGGACATTGCGGCCGACCGCATTGTGACGGCCGCGAAAAAAGCCGGCGGCTTTGCCATTGTGACGGCCGACCACGGCAACGCCGAGTCCATGCTGCTGGAGGACAACACGCCCCAGACCGCCCATTCCGCCTATCCGGTGCCCTTTGCCGTCGTCGGCCGCGGGGAGATGACCTTGAAGGACGGCAGGCTGTGCGACGTCGCGCCGACGCTGCTCACCCTGATGGGGCTGCCCATCCCCCCCGAAATGGAGGGGGTCGACCTGTCTGGCGGGACTGCCGGCGAGACCTGACGAGGCTGTCCGTACATAGCACATCACAAATATTGCACGGGGGTTTAAATGAAAATAGAATTTGACGAATACCGCCTGAGGCTCGAGGGCATGGAGGATGCGATTGACGACCTGGCGCAGGCCATCGGGCTTGAGGGGCTCAAAGCCGAAGCGGCCGAGCTTGAGCGCCAGTCGGCGCAGCCCGGCTTTTGGGACGACCTCGAGCGCTCGCAACGCACCCAGCAGCGGTCAAAGCAAATCGCCAACCGCGTGGAGCGGTATGAGGACCTCTACCGCCGGTGGGAGGACGCCGTGACCCTGACCCACATGGCCATTGAGCTTTCAGACGAGAGCCTGCTCGACGAAATCATCGCCGAGCACGACGCCGTCGTGGCCGAGCTCGGGGAGCAGCGTCTGTCAACCCTGCTCACGGGCGAGTACGATTCCCACAACGCCATTCTGACCTTCCACCCGGGGGCCGGCGGCACCGAGGCGCAGGACTGGGCGCAGATGCTCTACCGCATGTACACGATGTGGGCCGAGCGGCACAAATATACCTATAAAATACTCGACTACCTCGACGGGGACGAGGCCGGCATCAAGTCGGCCGCCATTCTCATCTCGGGCGAGAACGCTTACGGCTACCTCAAAGGGGAACTCGGGGTGCACCGGCTTGTGCGCATTTCGCCCTTTGACGCGTCGGGCCGGCGGCACACCTCCTTCGCCTCGGTCGAGGTCATGCCGGAGTTCGACGACTCCATTAAGCTCGACATCCGGGACGAGGATTTGAAGGTCGACACCTACCGCTCGTCGGGGGCCGGCGGCCAGCACGTCAACAAGACCGAGTCGGCCATTCGCATCACCCATATTCCCTCCGGCATCGTCGTTGCCTGCCAGAACGAGCGCAGCCAGCACCAAAACCGCGAGGTCGCCATGACCATGCTCAAATCGAAGCTCATGGAAATTAAAGAGCGGGAGCGCCTCGAGCGCATTGAGGACATCAAGGGCGACCAGCGGGAAATCGCGTGGGGCAGTCAAATCCGCTCCTATGTCTTCATGCCCTATACCCTCGTCAAGGACCACCGCACCGGTTTTGAGGCCGGCAACATCGGCGCGGTCATGGACGGGGACATCGATGGATTCATCAACGCTTACCTCAAAAATCTTGCCGCGGACAAATAAGCTTTTCATATTTTTAGCCAAAAATCCGCCTGCACTTTTGTATAACGATATGACCGCCGCACCCTGTACAGTGAAAAATTCCTATGATATAATCGAGGACGGCAGGCAAATTTATATTTTTGTGTTTGACCGGGAGGCGCCCGCCGCCCGCCGGTACGGCATAAAAAGTACAGTATTAAGGAGTGGATTGCCATGAACTACAAGTTCTCAGACCGCGCGAAAAATGCCAAGCCCTCGCTCATCCGCCAAATTTCAGCCAGAGCGGCCGGAAATCCCAACTTCATTTCCCTTTCAATCGGAAATCCCGCCTATGAGTCCTTCCCTGTAAAGGAACTGCGCGAGATGAACGACCTGGTCTATGAGCGCAACAGCGTAGAGGCGCTCCAGTACGGCCCGACCGAGGGTTGGCCGGTCTTCCAGCAGCAGATTAAAGACAGGCTGCTCAAGACCAAGGGCATCAAGCCCGAGGGCAACAACATCATCGTCACGACCGGCTCACAGCAGGGCCTCGACCTCATGCCCCGCGTGTTCTGCAACGAGGGCGACGTCGTTCTGGTCGAATCCTTCACCTATCTCGGGGCGCTGGGCGCCATGCGCGGCTACTGCGCAAAGCCGCTGGGCATCAAGATGGACGAGGACGGCATCAACCTCGAGGCCATGGAACAGGCCCTCAAGACCGTCCCCAACATCAAATACCTCTACTTAGTGCCCAACTTCCAGAACCCCTCCGGCATCACGATTCCGCTTGAAAAGCGCAAGAAGATTTACGACCTCGCCTGCAAGTACGACATTCTCATCTATGAGGACGACCCGTACGGCGAGCTGCGCTACACCGGCAGCCCGGTGCCCGCCATTAAGAGCTTCGACACCGAGGGCCGCGTCATTTACGCCGGCTCCTTCTCCAAGGTGCTGGCCGCTGGCCTTCGCGTCGGCTTCCTGTGCTGCGCCGATGAAATCTGGGCCAAGATGGTCTCCTGCAAGGGCAACATGGACTCCGGCTCCAACATCACCTCCCAGCTCATCGCCTCCTATTATATTGAGAAGTTCGACCTCGACGAGCACATTGAGAAAGTCCGCGCCCTCTATTCGGTCAAGTGCGCCACCATGAAGGAGTCGCTCGACAAGTTCCTGGCCCCGGCCTGCACCCGCACCGACCCCGACGGCGGCATGTTCATCTGGGTCACGCTGCCCGACTATGTCGACGAGAAAAAAGTCTTTGAGGACGCCTTAGACGCCGCTGTCGGCGTCATCCCGTCGCTGGCCTTTGCGCCCGACGAGGACAACCCGGGCAAATCCTTCCGCCTTTGCTTCTCCTCTCCGACCATCGACCAAATCAAAGAGGGCTGCCGCCGCTTCGGCGAAGTCACCAAGAAGCACTGCAAGTAAAATTCATCCAATTTCTAAAGGGAGCGGCCCCTTGACCGCTCCCTTTTTTGTCCAAATTATTACATGATTATTACAAAACCGGAAAAAACTTGATTCCCATCCCTTCCAGGATTTATCATTACGGTGTAATGGAGCGGAGTCTTCATCCGACTCCAAATTTAAAAGGAGGATACATACCTATGAGCAATCTGAAAAAGGTTCTCGCGACGGTTCTGGCAGTTGCAATGCTGCTGTCCATGGGCCTCACCGCGGGCGCCGGCGTTTTCACGGATGTCAAGGACACCGATGATTATGCCCGTGCAATCAACCTGCTCGCCTCGCTCGACGTTCTCAAGGGCATGGGGGACGACACCTACAATGCCGCCGGCACCTATACCCGTGAGCAGTTCGCGAAAATCCTTTACGTTCTGATGAACGGCAAGGACGATCTCGCTTCCATTTACTCCGGCACCTCTCCCTTCGCCGATGTCACGGCCGACCGCTGGTCCGCCGGCTACATCACCTGGGCGAAGAACGCGAAGGTCATCAACGGCCGTGAGGATGGCCTGTTCTGGCCGACCGACATCGTGACCTACGCTGAGGCCGCCAAGATGTTTGTCGTCGCCATGGGCTACGACTCCACCGTCTACACCTTCCCCTATGGCTTTATCGACAAGGCCCAGACCCTCAAGCTGTTTGACGACGTGGCGGGCATGACCGCCAACGGCCCCGCCAACCGCGGCACCGTTGCCCAGATGACCTTCAACGCCCTGTTTGCCGAGGCTCCCCGCTTTGGCACCTACGCGGCTCAGATCGGCAGCTCCTCCACCACCGAGACCAGGACCTTCACTGTCGCAGCGGGCGCTTTCGGCATGAAGGAAGCCACCTCGCAGCTGCTGGGCACCTCCACCAACGCGGGCGGCGAGTCCTTTACGGACTTTGGTCAGGTCCAGCTCGCGGCTTTTGGCTCCGGCACTACTCTGTCCGGACAGTATGACTATGACGGCGATGTTGACGCCTATATCGGCGCCAAGGTCGTTGTCTGGTACAAGCCCGCCAAGTCCTCCTCCGGCACCGGCGCCGACTCCAAGGAGAAGCTCTTTGACATTCAGCCCGCCACCTCCAACAAAATCTACGACATCACCAGCAAGGATGTCAAGACCAGCTCTTCCAAGACCTATGACAAGGACACCGGCGACACAACCGTCCTGACCTTTGCCTGGAATTCCGGCACCAAGGAAGTCAAGGTTGACAACACTGAGCGCGCTGTTCTGTTTGACGGCGACGACGGCGCCCTCACCGATGCCGCGCTCTTCAAGGGCACCGGCACCTCCAAGGGCGACGCCTTCCGCCTGGTTGACTGGGAGGGCGACGGTTTTATCGACCTCGTCCTCCAGCAGAAGACCGCGACCGCCAAGGTCACCGGGCTTGACAAGACCCGCGTCGTCCTCGGCGCCTCCAAGCCCTCTGCCGCCAATGCCGGCACCTTCACCGGCTCCAAGGACCTCAAGGACGGCGACGTTGAGATGGTCAAGGTTGCGTCCGACATTGCCAAGAACGACTACGCCATTGTCAAGGCTGTCAAGCAGTACACCGACAAGGGCATGCAGACCATTTATGTCCTGACCAAGGCTGCCGAACTTGAGAGCATCAAACTCAACAAGGTTGACCAGGGCGACTTCTACTTCGGCGGAACCGTCTACACGGTCGGCACCGAGAGCGGCGACACATTTGAGAAGTCCGACGTCGGCAACAAGTACGACCTCGTGCTCAACGCCAACGGTTACATTGTCTTCACGGATGAGACCGCAACGACCGTCTCGTCCGAAAAGTGGTTCTTCGCCATTGAGGCGCAGGTTGTGACTCTGGGCGACGGCGTCACTCAGCGTCTCTCCTCCATCACCGGCTATCTGGCCGACGGCACCAAGAAGACTTACCCCGTGGCCTCCGACATTGAGGTCGACGGCGAGGAGATCGACCGCACGCTGGGTAGCGAACCTTACTACGATGATAGCGATACCTCTTTTGGCTACGCCGAAATTGCCGATGATGTCATCTTCCAGTACACCCTCAATTCCTCCGGCGAGCTGTCCACCCTCAAGACCACGGGTAAGGTTATCGAAGGCAACGACGATTACGTGGCCACCGCTGGCACGGACGTTGAGTACAGCGCCACCTCGACCAAGCTCACCGGGGTTTCCAAAAACGGCTATGTGACCGAGGACACTGTCATCTTCTACCTGAACGACACCACCGGTAAGTACAAGGTGTTCAAGGGCGACACCCTCAAGAAGATTGAAGATCCCGGCTACGATGTCGTAGACGGCATTGTCAATGACGACGACGTCATGGTCATGTTCCTCTTCGGTGATACTTCCGCCCCGACGAAGACCACCGAGAAGTACGTCTATCTGGTCAACGTCATCAAGGAAGCCACCGACGACGACGAGTATGTCTACACCTTCTTTATGTACTATGACGGCGAGCTCCACGAGATCCAGTCCGACGAGACCGACGATGACGCTTGGGATTCTCTGGTTGACGACGAAACCAAGGGCATCTACAAACTCGAACTGGACGCTTCCGGTCTTGTCGACGAAATCACCGCCTCCTCCAACTATGAGGCTATTCTGGTGACCAGCACGAGAGGCTCCTCCATCACCGGCAAGCTTGTCGAAGCGACCGACATCGATGAGAGCGCTTCCGACGCCGCGCACGGCCTCGACTATGAAGTCAACAAGGCCCTCACCGCTGAGAACACCGTTGACGAGCTGGCCGATGACGTCTACTACTATCAGGTCAGCGATTACCCCGTCTCCAGTGACGGCGGCGAGATCGGCGTCATCGACAACGATGGCATCAAAGATACGGTCACCGTGGGTGTTGACAGCTCGGTCATGTCCATGTCCGGCACCACGCTCAGCTATGTTGCCATTCTCGTCTTCAACGCCGACGGCGATGAAATCACGAATGTCTTCTACTTCGATTCCCCCATCGCCTCCTACGTTGCCCCGTAACCTAACCGCATAAACCCAAAGCCGCCCGGCCTGTGCCGGGCGGCTTTTCTTGTCTACCTCATGTCCGTTATATATCCACAGCCGTACACACATAAAAGTACCGCCCTCTTGCACAGAGGGCGGTACTTCATTACTTTGCTTATTGGCTTGTCCTATTCGAGCACGTAGACCCGCACCTTGCGGCGGCCGAAGCTGATGCACTCGTCGTAAGTCTCAAAGAAGAGGTCGATTCGGGCGCCCTTGATGGCGCCGCCCGTGTCCTCCGCCACCGCAAACCCGTAGGCCACCCGGCCGTTGGGGTAAGTGATATAGAGCTTTGAGCCCAGCGGAATCACTTTGGGGTCCACCGCCACATAGCCGACCTGCACCGCTTTGCCCGACCGGGTCACATCGCCCCACTGGCCGCCCTCGCCGTAAGTGTAGGCCGTGGCGGTCATGTCGAGGTAGAAGGAGTAGCGGGTGGCGTCCGAGCGGGAGGTGGAGACCGTCCCGCCGACGCCGTAGGCCACGACGCCGGTGACAGGCTGCTTGATGACCTCCTCCTCGAGGATGCGGGTCTGGACGAGTTTGCCATTCAAATATTTGTGCTCAAGGGTCGAGACGGCAAGTCCCTCAATGCCGGCCGTCGTCTCCACAAAGGAGCCGACCGGCACGTTCTGGGAGGCCACACGGCGCACGTCATAGGGGATTGGCGTTTCCTCGGTCACGATCTCATAGCTGACGCGCGCGATGTCGACTTCCATGCCCTTGAATACGGGACAGTCGAGCCTGTAGTTGAGCTGGTCCCCATCGCGAAGCGATACGCCGGCCTTCTGGAGCAGGCTGTAAACCGTGTCGCCGGTCGTCTCTACGGTGTGGGTGGCCCCGTCGACCGAAATTTTCACGTCGAAGGCCTGATTGATGGAAATGTCGATAAAATACGGGGTCTTTGAGTTGACGGATACGTCGTCCTCAAGGCCAAGCGAAAACATGCTGCCCTGTGCGATGGAGTAGGGGTCGTTGTCGAGTGTGCGGAAGACCTCCACAGCGTCTCCATTGTGGACGACGGCCACCCGGGTCGACAGCACCATGAAAGCGAGATACAGCAAAGTCGCTCCGAAAAGCGCAAGTTCAGGCTTGTACCGTCGCAGGACCCCGGCGGGCAGGTGCCGCGGCAGACCCTTCGGTTTGTGTAACACGATTTTGAACCTCCGGTGATTTGATTTGGTACCATTTTACCCGCACAAAACTGAGAATATACGGAAAAAATGGTGAGCGGTCTCAATATCTGAGACCGCAAAGCCAAATATCGACCATGACGAGTTCGAGGCTGCATTGTGATACCTTGTTTACAGGGCATCACTGAACGAGTGCGTTTTTTGCGAAAGCCGAAAAATTACACGGACGATAAAATGATGGTTATGGCCGTTGACCGATGTCGACGGCCATTATAACACAATATTCACAGCTTGTCAAAACAAAAAGGCGGGGTTTCAGGAAAATTCTTCCGACCCCGCGGGGAGAGGGTACATCACCCCAAAGTCACATCGAGAATCATCATGAGAATGAAACCGGCCAGAACGCCAACCGAGGCCAGCCGCTTGTTGTCCTTGAAGGATTCGGGAATGAGCTCGGAGCAGACGACAGAAATCATGGCGCCGGCCGAAAAGGAGAGCACGGCCGGCAGCGCCGTCCGGGTCGCCATGGCAAAGAGCACGCCGAGGACGCCGAACACCGGCTCCACGAGCCCCGAGGCCTGCCCGATTAAAAAGCTCGAAAGCCTCGATGCGCCGGCGCGGCGCATGGGCATGGCGACGCAGGTGCCCTCCGGAAAGTTTTGAAGTCCGATGCCCAGCGCCAGCAGCATGGCGCCGGTGACGGTGGCGCCCTCAATGCCTAAGGCCGCGCTGCCGAAGGCGACGCCGACCGCCATGCCCTCCGGAATGTTGTGCATGGTCACCGCGGTCACGAGCAGCACGGAGCTGCGCATCGTGCCGTCCGCCTCGCGGGTGGCGGGCAGGCGTTCAAGAAGGACGTCGCTCGCCATGACAAAGAGGCCGCCTGCGGCAAAGCCCAGGGCGCAGATGAGGGCGGCGTTGTCCCCGAGGCTGCCGGCAAGTTCAATGGCGGGCGCCAGGAGCGACCAGAAGGAGGCCGCAATCATGACGCCGGCCGAAAAGCCCATCATGGCGTCAAGAAGGCGGCGATTGACGGATTTAAAGAAAAAAACCGGCGCAGCGCCTGCAGCCGTCACGCCCCAGGTGAAGAGGGTGGCCAAAAGCCCCTGAATCACCGGAGAGAGGGAGAGAAACCATTTCAAAATAAAAAACCCCCTGCGACATATCTTGCATTCCAACTTATGTCGCAGGGGGTCCTCATGTGACGAAAAAGGGCGACGGCTCAGACCTTGCGCGTCCAGCCGAATTTGTCGGGGCGCTTGCCCCACTGAATGCCGGTCAGTTCGTCGTAAATTTTCTGGGAGAGGGGGCCGGTCTTGGTCTTGTCCCCGCCCACGGCCATGCGCTGCCCCTTGTACACGAGCTCGCCGATGGGGGAGATGACGGCGGCGGTGCCGACGCCAAAGACCTCTTCAAGTGTGCCGGCCCCGTCTGCGGCAATGAGCTCGTCGACCGACAGCGCCCGCTCTTCGCAGGGCACGCCCCAGTCCTTCAGAATGGCCAGAATGGAGTCGCGGGTGACGCCGGGCAGGATGGTGCCGTCGAGGGGGGAGGTGTAGACCTTGCCCGCAATTTTGAACATGCAGTTCATGGTGCCGACCTCTTCCACTTTGGTGCGGGTGGCCCCGTCAAGCCAGAGCACCTGGGCGCAGCCGAAGGACTCGGCCTTTGTCTGGGCCAATAGGGCGGGGGCGTAGTTGCCGCCGCACTTTGTAAAGCCGGTGCCGCCCTTGACGGCCCGCACCAGCTCATCCTCAATCAGGATGCTGACCGGAGTCAGCCCGGTGCTGTAATAGGGCCCCACGGGGCTCAGGACGACCATAAACTTGTAGCTTTTGGAGGGGTGGACCGAGACGCTCGGCTCAGTGGCAAAGCAGAAGGGGCGGATGTAGAGCGAGGTCTCGGGGGCGGTGGGCACCCAGTCGCGGTCGAGGTCGACGACGGCCCTGACGCACTCGACAAAGAGCTCTTCGGGAATCGTGGGAATGGATATGCGGGCGGCCGAGCTGTTGAAGCGGGCGGCGTTTTTGTCGGGCCGGAAGAGCAGCACCGAGCCGTCCGGCGCGGGGTAGGCCTTGAGCCCCTCAAAGAGCTCCTGCCCGTAGTGAAAGACCATGCAGGAGGGGTCAAGCGAAATGGGGCCGTAGGGGATAATGGCGGGCTCGCCCCACGCGCCGTCAAGGTAATCCATCACCAGCATGTGGTCGGTGTAGTATTTTCCAAAGCCGAGCGCCGCAGAGTCCGGCTTTGGTTTTGGGGCCGGATTTTTTTGAACCCCGATTTTCATCAGATGACACCTCCATGTAAA
>DATMZG010000120.1:0-1446 GCA_035560415.1 Candidatus Acidiferrum sp.
CAATCCTTATTTTTAACTTGTTTAAAAATAAGGCAATAAAATGCCGCCCGCAAGCGCGAATTCACTTCGCGCTGAAAGGGCACCGCTGACCTGGCGAAAAACCCCATAGGTTTTTCGCCATTTTTATACCACGGGCCGATGAATCCTCTTCTTCTCATACATCATCTCGTCGACCTCGGCCAAGAGCTCCTCGACCGACAGGTGGCGCTTTTCAATCAAGGTGTAGCCGATGGAAAACGACAGCCGGTAGGGCTTTTTCAGGGCGGCGTTTTGCTCCTCGAGCTTCTCGTGCATGCGGGCGATGGCGGCCGCCGCGCTCTCGAGCGTGCAGTCCCTGAAAATGATGACGAACTCGTCCCCGCCGTAGCGGATGACCCAGTCCGATTTGCGCACGCAGCTTAGAAAGACGTCGGCGACCGCACGAATCGTGAAGTCGCCCTCGGCGTGGCCGAACGTGTCGTTGATGGTCTTGAGCCCGTCAATGTCGGCGAAGGCGACGCAGGTGTGGGAAACGCCTCTATCGGCGTAGGCCTCGTTTAAGGCGGCAAGCCCGGCGCCCCTCGTGTATGCGCCGGTCAGGGCGTCAATGGTCGCGCTCTCGCGCAGCTTGGTCTCGTGCTTTTTCCACTCGCTGATGTCGTCAATCATGTGCAGCAGGCCATACGCGCCGCCGACCAGCTTAATGCGGTCGGTCGTCACCTTGTACCAGGCGTCGGCCCCCTCGTCGTAGAGCTCGCGCCCCACCGGAAACCGGTCGGTCGCCGGGGCGTCCGGCGACAGCAGCGGGCCAAACTCGCCGAAGGTGGCAAGATAGTCCATGAGGGCATGTCCCTCCCGCGTCTGCGCGCCGCCCGCCGCGTAGGAGATGCGCATAAGCTCCGGGAAGGCGCTTTTGAAGGGCGGGTTGGCGTAGAGGACGTTGCCCTCGGCGTCGACTTCCAGCATCATGATGTGGAGCTGGTTCATGGCCGACACGATCTGGGTATACCGCCAGCTGTTGACGGCGCGGCTCCACTGGTGGGCGGGGTCGTCGGCGCTGGAGGGGGCCGGCGACAGCCGCGAGAGCAGCGTGTTGAAGTTTGCGTAGAGCTCGCCCGGCGCAAAAATTTTGGCGGCAAGGCCCCCCTGCGCAAGCTGCTTCATGCCCCAGCTCAAAGCCGTAAGATTTGCGCGCAGGTCTATGAGGTCTGCCGCAAGCCCGCTTTTCCCCTCCGGCGCCTCATCGGCAAGCTCGCCCCGCGTAAGCTGCCGGGCGAGCCGCGCCGCCGCGGCGAGGCCGCCGCCGAGCAGCGACAGGCTTTCCGCCAGCGCCCTCATGTCCTGCGGAAAATCCGCAGGAGCCGGCAGCGGCCGGGGCGTCAGGCCCCGGCACAGGTCGTCGACGTAGCCCGCCAAAAGCTTATGCGCATCGTTATCCTGTATCATGTTCAATCAACTCTTTTGATC
>DATMZG010000121.1:0-13596 GCA_035560415.1 Candidatus Acidiferrum sp.
ATATATATTATTGTGCGTCACAACAATATTGTGTGAAAGGAGATGCGGCATGTGACCTATTCAATTACGGCGCCGCTGCTCGACGCCCTCGTGCTGGCCGTCGTCTGCCGGGAAGAGACATACGGATACCGGATCACGCAGGATGTGCGGGAGGCAATCGACACGTCTGAATCCACGCTCTATCCGGTGCTGCGCAGGCTTCAGAAAGACGGCTGCCTTGAGACATACGACCGCGAAACGGGCGGACGCAACCGCCGCTACTACCGGGCCACTCGCAAAGGCCAACTTCAGCTTGGGGTGTACATTGAGGACTGGCGCACCTACAAGGAAAAAATCGAACAAATCCTGTTAGGAGGTGAAGCGCATGACTAAAAGCGAATTTTTAGCGCAGCTGGGAGCCGCTCTTGCCGCCCTTCCGGCCGACGAGCGCGACGAGGCCATGCGGTATTACAACGACTATTTCGACGAGTCGGGCCTCGGCGAGGCTGAAGTCGTCTCGCGGCTCGGCACGCCCAGCGAAGTCGCCGACACCATTTTACGCGACTTCTACACCGGCTCGGAGAAGAGCTGGAACACGAAAATCCCCTACGAGAACCCCTCGGCAGGCGCTGCAGGCGCAAGCCCGGCGGGCGCGCCCTCCGATGACCGCAGCTTTCGCGGGACACTTCGGCGCATCGGCGCCGTCATGCCGGCCTGGGCCTGGATTTTACTGGCCTTTGTGAGCATTCCCGTCTGGGGCCCCATCCTGCTCTCGGCGGTCGGCGTGGTCTTCGGAACGCTTTGCGCCGTCTTCGGCATCCTGCTGTCGCTGTGTTTTATCGTGGTCGCCCTTGTCGGGGCCGGCGTCGCCGCCCTCGCAAGCGGGCTTGTGACGCTGTTTACCTCCCCGCCGGCCTCCCTTGTCATCATCGGCGGCGGCGTCCTGCTCATTGCGCTCGGCACGCTGCTCTCGATTCCCACCATCTGGCTGTGGAGCCTGGTGCCTAAGTTTTTCCGGTATGTCTTCGCGCAGACCCGCCGGGCTTTTTCCGCCGGAAAGGGGGCGACGGCATGACGTTTTTTCCGAACACCCGCCGCCCCTACCGGCCCTTGCTGCTCATCTCCATGGCGATGGGCGCTGCCGGAATTGCCCTGACTTTAATCGGATGGGCACTCGGCGGCAGCATATATACGGCATATCGATATGACGACTCCTTTGATTCGGGCGTTACGCAGGCCTCGAGGGTCGAGGCCGACATCAGCACCGGCTATGTCTATGTCCGCCCCGGAGAGGGCTACTCGGTGACAGCCGAAGGCGTCTCCGGCGACCACTATACCTGCACGGTCGAGGACGGCGTCCTCAAAGTGACCTACGACCTGAGAAACGCCCCCTCAATCTTCTCGGCCGCCCGCAACTGGCAGGCCCCGACCTTCACCGTCACGGTGCCCGCAGGCGGCGACGCCGACATTTCGGTCGATGTCGGCACCATTGAAGCGGCCGGCGTCGACTGTGAAAACCTCTCCATGACTGTCAAGACCGGCGCCGTCACGGCTGAACTGCCCGGCAGCCGGGAGGATTACCACATTCGCGCCGGCGTGGACGTCGGCACGCTGCGCGTCCCGAACCGCGTCTACGAAGGGTTTGACCGCGTCTACCGCTCGAGCCCCGTGGACGCCTCCCGCAGCCTGACCTGCGGCGTCAAAATCGGCTATGTGCGGCTCTACTTTCAAAACGATGAGTCGTATGAGTCCCTCCCGGAGGAAACTCTTGCTCCGGAATATGCCCGGAGCCGGGAGGCCGTTTCGCAAACTGTCGGCTTTCACTTCATTCTGCCGGCCGCCCTGCCCGCCGACTTTTCCGGCGTCACCTATCTGGTCGAAAAAAGCGGTGAGGGCGCGTTTGCCGCAGCGCAGTGGACCGTCGGGGACGGCAGCGCCGTCTTCCGCATGGTCCCCCACGACGTCGACGCCGGCGACGTTGACGACATAGAGGAGAGCTACGGCGAGGGCTATTACGAGTATGAGCTCATGCTCGGCGCCGCCCAGGTGGAGTGCATTGCGGGCGCGGACGGCATTTATGCCGTCAGATGGGCCGACCCCGACTACGAATATCTCATCGTTTCGGACAGGGCGCTGTCGGAAGACGAGATTGCGGCAATGGCCGAAAGCCTCACATGACTTTGTGAATTTCATCAAGACGAGCGCGGGAGTTCCCGCGCTTTCTTTATTTACGGGCCTTTTGGCGCGTGGACGCACAAAAACTTCATAACTGTATTTGCCGATTCTCACTATTTTCGACAGCAGACATAAACTGTATTTAGGAAGCGAAATTTCCTAAATATCATAACAGGTTTGGAATGAGGATATGAACAACAACAGACCCTCGAGATCTGTGAACAGACGCTGCGGATGTCTTCCCCCCATTTGCTGTCCGATCATCATCGGGCCGACCGGTCCCACCGGTCCCACCGGCCCCGCCGGGTCTGTCGGTCCTGCCGGTCCTGCCGGTCCTGTCGGTCCTGCCGGCCCCGTTGGACCCATTGGTCCCGCCGGGTCTGTAGGTCCTGCCGGCCCCGCCGGTCCTGCCGGCCCCGCCGGTCCTGTCGGTCCTGCCGGACCCGCCGGCGCTGTAGGTCCTGCCGGCCCTGTCGGTCCTGTCGGGCCTGCCGGTCCTGTCGGTCCGGTCGGGCCTGTCGGGCCTGTCGGGCCCATAGGACCCGTAGGACCCATCGGTCCCATCGGCCCCATCGGCCCCGTCGGACCCATTGGACCCACCGGACCCATTGGACCCATTGGACCCATTGGACCCATCGGGCCCACCGGACCCACCGGGCCCACCGGAGCCACTGGAGCGACCGGCGCAACCGGCGCAACCGGAGCTACGGGCGCAACCGGAGCTACCGGAGCTACCGGAATCACAGGCGCAACAGGTCCCACCGGAGCAACCGGCGCGACCGGAATTTCAGGCGCCACAGGCCCGACCGGTGCGACCGGAACCACAGGAGCCACAGGAGCCACGGGTGCGACCGGTGCAACCGGAATCTCAGGCGCAACAGGCCCGACCGGCGCGACCGGAACCACAGGAGCCACAGGAGCCACGGGTGCAACCGGTGCAACTGGAATCACAGGCGCAACAGGCCCCACCGGAGCGACCGGAACCACAGGAGCCACAGGCGCGACCGGTGCAACCGGAATCTCCGGCGCGACGGGCCCGACAGGTGCCACCGGCGCAACCGGAATTTCAGGCGCCACAGGTCCCACCGGAGCCACAGGCGCAACCGGTATCACAGGCGCGACGGGCTCGACAGGTGCCACCGGCGCAACCGGAATTTCAGGCGCCACAGGTCCCACCGGAGCCACAGGCGCAACCGGTATCACAGGCGCGACAGGCGCAACCGGGGCCACCGGCGCGACCGGTATCACAGGCGCGACAGGCGCAACCGGAGCCACAGGCGCGACCGGTATCACAGGCGCGACGGGCGCCACCGGAGCCACAGGCGCGACCGGTATCACAGGCGCGACAGGCGCAACCGGGGCCACTGGTGCAACCGGGGCCACTGGTGCAACCGGAGCCACGGGCGCAACCGGAGCCACTGGTGCAACCGGCGCCACCGGGGCCACTGGTGCAACCGGAGCCACGGGCGCAACAGGTGCCACAGGCGCTACCGGAGCAACGGGCGCAACCGGAGCCACCGGAGCCACCGGAGAGGCTTTGCCGTTTGGCGGCATGAACTCTCAAAGCGCCTCCATTTTCAATCTTGACCCCACAGCCGTGGCGGCCTGCTTTGCCATTACGATGCTGTCGGACCGCGTAACCCACATTGCGGCCCCCTGCTCGCTCCAGGTCGACCTGGCGGGCGTCTATGAGGTACAGTATAAACTCGACCTGATCCCCAATTTCACAGGCGGGCCCATCTTCCTCAACGTCTTTATGCAGGTAAATGGCGTGACATTTGCCACTGAACAGCACCTCTTGACCACCGGCATTGAAAACAACCCCCACGGGCTCACTTACGTCAGCCTTGCCGCGGGCGACATGGTGTCGCTGGCGCTCTCGGCCTCAAGTGCGGTCACGATGGACCTTCTTGCGGGTCTCAACGCCTACCTCACCGTGCAGATGATCGGTTCATAATCGACCCCTTCATGCATGCGCAAAGCGCAAAAACGAAGCGGACGGCATATGCCGTCCGCTTCGTTTATCTTTACACAGGACATGCCCGGTGCCCACCATCCTCAATGAAGGACAAACCGGTTTTTCTCGTAGTCGAGCAGCCCCTCTCTTTTCATCTCCCCGAGCTCCCTCGAAAGGGCGCTGCGCTCAACGCAGAGAAAATCGGCAAGCTCCTGCCGGTTGTACGGAACGACGATTTCGCTGCTGTTTTCAAGCAGCGCCTGGTCCGACAAAAAGGACAGCAGCTTCTCTTTTGTCGTCCGCCGCGAAATATGTTCGATTTTGCGGGTCAGCAGGATATTTTTATTGGCCAAGACCTTCAGCATGTTGGTGATGAGCCGGGTGTGAAAGACGCAGCTTGCGGGGCAGACCGTGAGAATGCGCCGGTAGTTGATTTGCATGATGACGGAGGGCTCAGTCGCCACGGCGCTGACCTGAAGCTTGTTTGACTCGGCGCAGGAAAAGGCCTCCCCAAACAGCTCCCCCGGCGAGACATGGCCCAAAATGACGCGGTTTCCCCAGTAGTCCTCCTGAATGACGTTGGCAGCCCCCGACAGCACGACGCCGACAAAGAGCGCCTTCTCATCCGTGCGGAAAATGAACTCATCCTTTTGATAGCTCACATATTTCACGCCAAGGCAGCCGAGCAGCTGTTCGAGCTCCCTGTCTTCAATGCCCGTGAAAAGCGGGCAGGCTCTGACAATCTCTTTATACATCACATCAACCATAAAAATTTTTTCCTCCATGTTGCAAATACAACAGACCTTATGGGAAAAGTATAGTATGATGCGGATAACAAGTCAATAGAAAGAGGTGTTATTCATGGTCAGAAATATTGTCAAGATAGATGAAGAAAAGTGCAACGGGTGCGGGCTTTGCGCATCCGCCTGCCACGAGGGCGCCATCGGCATGGTAAACGGCAAGGCAAAACTGCTGCGGGACGACTACTGTGACGGGCTGGGCGCCTGCCTGCCGGTCTGCCCCACCGGCGCCATCACCTTTGAGCAGCGGGAGGCCGCGGCTTACGACGAGGCGGCGGTCAAGGCCCGCATGGAGGCCGGGCACGAGGCCGCACATTCAGGCGGATGCCCCGGCTCAAAGGCAAAAGTCCTTCAAAGAGAGGAGCCGCTGGCCTGCGGATGCCCGGGTTCCCACGCCCGCGCCCTTGAGCGGGAGCCGGCGCCGTCCGCACCCGCCCCCTGCGAGCGCCCGCAGAGCATGCTGGCACAGTGGCCGGTGCAAATTAAGCTCGTGCCCGTGAACGCCCCCTATTTCGACGGCGCAAACCTGCTCATTTCGGCCGACTGCGCCGCCTACGCCTACGGCGATTTCCACAGAGAGTTCATGAAAAACAAAGTGACCGTCATCGGCTGCCCAAAGCTCGACTCGGTCGACTACAGCGAAAAGCTGACCGCCATCCTGCGGGAAAATGACGTCCGCTCAGTGACGGTCGTGCGCATGGAGGTGCCCTGCTGCGGCGGCCTTGAACACGCGGTTGTGACGGCCTTGAAGAACAGCGGCAAAATGCTCCCGTGGCAGGTTGTCACCATCTCGGCGACAGGCGAAATTCTCGACAAAACTTGATGGGCGGTGCGGCACAGCCCCAAACATCGCCCATTCATATATAGCCCCGCAAGACACATACTCAAAAGAAGAGAAACCGCGGCGTCAAAAGGCGAAAAAGAAAATCACAGCGAAATCACGATCATGAACGATGGAGGTATTTTGTCATGAGCGAAATGTTTTGTTTCCAGTGTGAACAGACCGCGAGAGGAACGGGCTGCACCGAGTCGGGGGTCTGCGGCAAAAAGCCGAACGTGGCCCACGAGCAGGACGTCCTGACCTGTGAAATGGTAGGCCTTGCGGGGGCGAGTGACGGCCGGAAGGAGCATGTCGACCTGATTGTGGACGGGCTCTTTGTCACCATCACAAACGTCAACTTCGACGAGGGCAGCGTGGCGTCCTACGCCGCAAAAGTGCGCGCCGCCAGAGAGGCCGAGGGCGGCGCCCTGCCGGTGTCGACCGAAGAGCTCTTCCACGGGGACGCCGACCTCATCTCGCTGCGCTCGACACTGCTGTTCGGCATGCGCGGCATGGCCGCCTACGCCCACCACGCCCGGGTTTTGGGCAAGCGCGACCCTGAGGTCGACGCGTGGTTTGTCAAGGGTATGGCGGCGCTGGCCGATGAGCACTCGGTGGAGGAGTGGCTGTCGCTCCTCATGGAGTTTGGCGGTGTCAACCTGAAGTGCATGGCCATGCTCGACGCGGCCAACACTGAGGCCTACGGCGATCCTGTGCCGACCGTCGTGCCGCTCATGATTGAGAAGGGGCCCTTTATCGTTGTGACCGGCCACGACCTGTACGACCTCAAAATGCTGCTCGAGCAGTCGGCGGGTAAGGGCGTCAACATTTACACCCACGGCGAGATGCTGCCGGCCCACGGCTACCCCGAGCTCAAGAAGTATCCCCACCTCAAGGGCAACTTCGGCACGGCCTGGCAAAACCAGCAAAAGGAATTTGAGGGCATTCCGGCCCCCGTCCTCTTCACGACCAACTGCATCATGCCGGTGCGCCCGAGCTACTCCGACCGCATTTACACGACTTCGGTCGTCCACTACCCCGAAATGAAATATATTGGGGCGGACAAGGGCGGCCATAAGGACTTCTCGGCCCTCATTGAGCAGGCCGTCGCGCTCGGCGGCTACGCCGAGGACCATCCGATGACCGGCGTCAACGGCGGCACGACCGTCACGACCGGCTTTGGCCGCAAGACCGTGCTCGACAACGCCCCCGCCATCATCGACGCTGTCAAGGCCGGCGCCATTAAGCACTTCTTCCTCGTCGGCGGCTGCGACGGCGCCAAGCCCGGCCGCAATTACTACACCGAGTTTGTCAAGCAGGCCCCGCACGACACCGTCGTGCTGACCCTGGCCTGCGGCAAATACCGCATCAACGACCTCGACATCGGCTCCATCGGCCCCTTCCCCCGCATTCTCGACATGGGCCAGTGCAATGACGCCTACGGCGCCATTCAGGTCGCGGTCGCCCTCGCCGGCGCTTTCGAGTGCGGCGTCAACGACCTGCCGCTGACCCTCGTGCTCTCCTGGTACGAGCAAAAGGCCGTCTGCATCCTGCTGACGCTGCTGTCCTTAGGCATTAAAAACATCTATATCGGGCCCAGCCTTCCGGCTTTCTTCAGCCCCACCGTGCTCAAAGCCCTTGTGGAGAAGTTTGACCTGCACCCCATTTCGACGCCTGAGCAGGACCTTGTCGCCATCCTGAACAAGTAATTCCCACATTGATAAAAGCGCCTTCGCATCGCTGCGAAGGCGCTTTATTGTTTTTGTCGGGTCACAGTTTATGGGCCTTATAAAAAGCGTTCAGCTGCGCCTTGACGTCGGGCGGCAGCAGCGATTTCTTGACGCCCAAAAGCGCCCCCTCCAGCCCCATCAGCCGGTGAATGCAGGCCGACGGGTCAATGTGCTGAATGCGCAGCCAGGCCTCCCGGCTACCGACCTCCTGAAGCTGCGCCGGCGTTTCAATGCCGACGGCCTCGAGCTGCCGCTCGGTGTCGGGGCCGATGTTCGGCAGTTTTGACAGTTCCCCCACTTTATCCCCTCCTCACAAATTGCGCTTCATGCCCGCCGCAGGGCGGGCTTTTCAATATGATGTTACAGCTTAATCCAGCCCCTGTCGAGCCAGTGCTGATTGTCGGCCGAGAGAACTTTCTCTTTGCGCGCCATGTCCTGGTGCAGCTTCCTTGTGAAGGCGAAGATAGCCCTGACTTTGAGCCCCTTGCGGGCGGTGTAGGGCCTCTTATACCGGCGGGCCAGCTTTTTCAGCTTGCCCGTGATGACTGCCCGCCGCTTTTCGGACAGCTCGTCCAAGATGACCCCTTCGTACAGTCCGGTGCCGACTCTTTTGATGTCGGTGACGCCAAGCCAGAGGAGGCTTGTCGCAATGTCCCGTTGGGGGCCGCGGTACAGGGGGCCAATCGCGTTTGTGAGAATGACGGCTTTTTTGTGAAACATCCGCTCGTCCGGCCGGTGGGCCATCCAATGGGAACAGAGGTGGTCAAGCAGCGCCTTCATCTGTCCGGTCGTGCGCAGGGCATAGGTGGGCGACGCGAAAACCAGCAGGTCTGCCGACAGCATGCCCTCCCAGATGGGCATCACAAATTCGGCGTGGGGGCAGCTGTGCTCGCTTTTAAGAAAACAGACTTTGCACCCACTGCAAAACTTCGGACAGTCCCGGGGCAGGACGTACTCGACAATCTCATTCCCTTCCCGCAGGCTGTCAAGGAAAATTTCCTTCATGCGATAGGTGCAGCCTTTTACTTCAGTGCCGGTTATGGCAAGAATTCTCACGGGGGTATCCTCTCCGGCCGTACATACGGACCGGCCTTAGCTTTTCTTTCATTCATGTTTCATTTTATATGCCCATTATATCATGCATCCCGCCAAAATTAAACCGTAGTTTATAGCGAAAACCCACAAATAAATGGCAAATCAAAAGGCACGGCCGTGGCGTCTTCGCGCCATTTCCGTGCCTTTTTGCGGTCGTATGCCTTCTCGTTTTTGCTCTTGCGGGTCACAGGACTCAGTGCGCCCCAGCTGCCCCGCCGGGCCTTTGTCAGCTCCTGCCGCTTTTTCTTTGAGAGCTTCTCAAAGGGGACAAACTTTTCCATTGCAGCGCTCCTTTCGCATTTGTGTCTTCCTATGTCCCCGCAGACGCAAAGCGCAAAGCGGCAACATAGCTGTTGTCTGAATTATATCATATTCACGGTTTTCTGTCAAATGACTGGGCTTTTTGCGGCAACTGTGGTATCATTTTTTAAAAGGACAAGGAGGTCGTCACCATGCTGTTTGTCTGTTATCCAAACTGTTCCACCTGCCGCAAAGCCAGAGCCTATCTCGATGAAAAGGGCGTGGCCTACGAATTCCGGGACATCAAGCGTGCTAACCCCACTGAGGCCGAACTGCGGGATTGGCACAAAAAGAGCGGCCTTCCACTCAAAAGGTTTTTCAACACAAGCGGCCTGCCCTACAGGGAACAGGGCCTCTCCAAGAAGCTCGCCGCCATGACCGAGGACGAGCAGTTTAGGCTGCTCACCACGGACGGCATGCTGGTCAAGCGCCCGATTTTGACAGACGGCGACTTTGTGCTGGTCGGTTTTGAGCCATCTCTGTGGGAGCAAAAGCTGTAAACGGCGCGCCGTTTACACGAGGTGCAAAAATGCCCCAAAGGCGGTCGGCAGCGCGAGTTTTTCGGTCAGCTCGGCCTTTGTGACCCATGTGAAGTCGTCCGGCACCTCTTTACAGACGGCGACATAGCTTGTCATCTCCCACTCAATGTGGGTAAAGACATGCTTTTTTCGCATGCCGCACGTCAAAGACAAGGGTGCAACACCCCACTGCAAAAGCAGGTCTTCCGCCTCTTTGGCCGTCAGGTGCCCCTCGACATTCGGAAACTCCCACAGCCCGCCGAGCAGCGCCGGCCTGTCTCTGCGCCTTACGGCGACGAGCTCGCCGCAGCGCAGCAAAAAGACCGTCTTTTGCTCTTTTTTCCTCGGCGCCCTGCCTGTCTTGACGGGCAGGGCGCTCTGCGTTCCCGCCGCGTTTGCCGCGCAGAGGGCGGCAAGCGGGCAGACTTCGCACCTCGCCCGGCCCCGCGGCAGGCAGACGACGGCCCCCAGCTCCATGAGGCTCTGGGTGAAGTCGCCGGCGCCCTTGTCCGGGTAAATTTCGGCCAGCATGGCCGCAAACCCGGCCTTGACGCCGGGGGCGGCGATGTCGTCGGCGCAGCCGACAAGCCGGGAGACGACCCGCAGCACATTGCCGTCGACGGCGGGAGTAGGCTGCCCGAAGCAGATGGAGGCGATCGCCCCCGCCGTGTAGTCGCCGATGCCGGGCAGGAGGCGAATGTCGTCAACGTTTCTCGGAAAGGTCCCGCCGAACTTCTCCATGATGGCCTTGGCCGCCTTTTGGAGGCTTTTGGCCCGGCTGTAATAGCCAAGCCCCTCCCAGAGCTTCAAAAGCCGCTCCTCTTCAAGCTCCGCAAGCGTTTTGAGGTCGGGGACAGCTTCCACGAAGCGCCCGTAGTAGGGGATGACGGTCTCGACCCTCGTCTGTTGCAGCATGATCTCCGATATCCATACGCGGTAGGGGTCGGCGCTCTCCCGCCAGGGCAGCGCCCGGGCGTTTTGGCGATACCAGTACAGCAGCGGCGCCACAATGCGGGCAAGCCCCTGCGTATTGACGCCGTCCTCTTTGTCATCCCGTGTCACTTTGCCGCTTCTCCTCTGCAGATGTGATGAGGGGATTGTATGACAGGCCAAGGTCCCCTGTCAAGCGGCGGGCTGGGGGTCTATTTGCAGGAGGGCCTCCACCCCAGCGTCTCGTAGGGAATTGTAAAGACGATAATGCCGGAGGCGTAAGGTGCGATTTCATACTGCTGGAAATAGATTGCAAGCCCTTCGGGCGTCAGGTAAAAGCTCTCCTCATTGAAGTTCATGAGGATGAGGTCCCTGTACTCCTCAAAGTAAATTCCGGGGTTTTCCTGCATGTTGCGGTCGGCCTGCCGGATGAGCTGCGCGGTCAGCATTCCCCGATAGTCAAAGTCCGGCTCAAAGAGGGCTGAGAGCGTCATGGCACACCCGTCATACAAATCCCATGTGTCGGAGGAGCGCAGCGTGTTCCCGTGGGCGCCGCCCGTGTACAGGTACTCGTCAACATACACACTCAGGTGGCAGTTTTGGTTGTAAGTGACCTCGTACTGCATGACGGCGTCGTAGGGGTTGAAGGGAAACCCGTTTTTTCGCGCGTATTGGTAGCCTTGGACAGCCTGCCGGTACAACACGTTTGAGGCGTTGCAGAGAAAATCCGCAACCTCGGTCTGAATGCGGCAGTTGATGCGGCTTTCGACCTCCGGCGCGCCCCTCAGGCGCACATTCGGGTAGGTTGTGGACAGCGTGAGCACCGGCACGGACTCATAGGTGTAAGTCCGCTTGTCGGTGGACATCCTGATTTTCGCACTGGTGTTACGTGATTTCATGGATCAGCTCTCCCGCTTTCGATTTGCTCCATTCTATGGCAAGCTGACCCGCCTGTTGACACAAAAAAGTGAATACCGGCAAATTTAATCCTGTGGGCTGCGGTTTTTCAGTGAATTTTTCCTGCCAAAAAACGCTTGCGTTTTGAAAAATTTAAGGTATAATTATCATCGGCAAAAAGGAGGTCGGGTCGGCTGCCGCGCGCAGACAAGCGCACTCATGTCGGAGCCCAAAGGCGGGCTCATCATTTTATAGCGCAGGCTTATCCTGTGGGTTTGGTGGAGCGCCGCTCCACCCGTACTTGTATAAAACAACATGAGCGTATTAAAAGTAGAGAGCTCCTGCGCCTGCAGGCAAGTTACTATATAAAACGCAGCAACGACCGGAAATTGGATAAATAAAACGCCGGGGGCATACGCCTCCAAACGAATAAATAACACAATTAAGGCGGGTATGTTTGGGGCGGCGCTTTGCCGCCTTGTACAGGTACAATTAAATTTTTTGTAAAGGAAGAATCTTATGAAAAAGTTAATTGTATGGCTTATCATTCTTTGCCTTGCCCTGACCGGCTGTGCGACAGCCGCGCCCGATACGGCAGCACCCGATGCAAATGCCCCTGTGGAGGATACGCGCCCCCACGGCAACTACACCGACGAGATGAAAATTCCAAATCCCGTGAATTTGGACGAGGATTACGGCGCCGACAGTGTCGAGCGGGATGGCGACCACGAGGACAGCCCCTATTTTTCCACGCTCGACTTCTACAACCTCGAGTCCACCGAATCGCTGACCATTCTGCCCAAGTTCAAGACCCAGCAGCAGTCGAGCGAGTGGAATTGCGGCGTGTCGGCGGTGCTCATGGTCTTGAACTGGTATGACGCCCTCGGCGACTACAACGAGGAATCTTTAGCCGAGTTTCGCAGCAACGGCACCGCGCCCGAAGCCACAAGCCTGAAGCAGGCCATGGAGATTTTCGAGGGCGTCGGCGGCTTTGACCTCTACACCACTTTTGACTGCGCCGATACCGTCTCCGACGTCTTCACCCTCGAGTACATTCAGGAGACGCTGGCGGACGGCAAGCCGATCATGATCGGCTGGAACGACTGGGGCGGCCACTGGCAGGTCATCGTCGGCTACGACACAATGGCCACCGAGACGGCCCAGGACGACGTGCTCATCGTGGCCGACCCGTACGACACGACCGACCACAACCAGGACGGCTACGGCGTGTACGGCGCCGAGCGCTTTATTTACAACTTTACGTTCTACAACTTCTTTGATGAGGCCGATTTAAACGATATGTGCTTCATCGTCGCAACGCCGCAGGCGTAAACATGGCCGACCGACCCGGCCTCAGGTTTTTGCCGCGCGGCAAATATGTCGCATGTCCCGCTCCTACTAACGGGCGGACTTCACAGCGAAAAAAATTGGCACGATAGAAAATTTGCCGGCACAGACGAAATGACCGCCATTTTGAGCAAAAAACTTTTTCCAGACTCCCGCTGTCAATATTTGAACCTCCTATTTCGATTATCCGTGCAGATACTATTATCGAAAGGAGGGGAAAACTGTATGGCGAGAAATAATCGCAATGCGGCTCCTAACAGCCAGTGGACAAAATTCAAGATGGAATGCGCGCAGGAGATCGGTCATTTGGATTATGTGAAAGAGAACAACGACCATTATAAGGGCGACCTTCCCAGCCGCGTAAACGGCGAACAGGGCGGCCCCATCGGCGGTCAGATGGTCAAGAAAATGATTGAGATGGCCAAAACTCAGATTCCGCAGGCATAGTTTTGCGGCGCAAAGGCGCTTATAATTTGCATATCCCGCAAAGCGGCATCGCGTTGCGGGATATGTTTTTTTATGTTCGCTCTTTTGTTTAAATCCCGCTTTTTGCCTGCATCCCCGCCCTGCGGGCGCGCTCGGCCCGCACCCCTGTCGCGTACCCAAGCACAAAGCCAAACGAGACGTAGCCCCAATTGCTGCTGCCCACCTCACTTGCGAAGCTGACGCAGGCCTCCAGCGCCTCCCTGTTCGGGTTGTCGCCATATCCTGTACAGAGCTCAAGTCTTGTGCCGCTCACGATGCTCCGGGCCTCCCCGGCAGTGAAATATTTCATTTTAAACACCTCCCTTTGTCTTCGGCTTCGAGGTGTCCTCCGATTTGCCCGGTGACCCGCGCAGCACACCGCCGTCTCCTCTTCAAAATATGCGTTTTGCCGAAGCTTTTGTCTCAAACCTTGTGCAATCTGCCAAAAGTTTACCGTTTTCACATTTCCTGTTGAATAACGTAATAACCATGTGATATGATAACCCTGTAAGAATACTAAGGTAAGCATATGGCCACATTATTATTACGTTATTCATCACTCTGTGGCCATTATATATTACTT
>DATMZG010000122.1:0-3612 GCA_035560415.1 Candidatus Acidiferrum sp.
ATCTATAATTTAGGGTAGACAACCTGTCTTAGAAATCGCTCCGGTGAATCTGAGACATACGGGGTCGGCAATTCGCGTGGCGCCTCATCAGGAATAAATGTCTCGAAAGCGGTCCGGGAAAAGTGTTTTTGACAGCGGGAACCCACTCGCTGTGAAAAAGAGTAAGGGTGCAATTTCGGTTGCGCAGTTTGACAAGCGGGTGGAGCGGGACAGAGCTTGCGGCTTTGAAAAATCGCCGGCCGTATGTATCGGCGAAAAGAAGCGCCGCGGTCTTGTGTCAGGGGAACTCCATCTCAAAACAAAGCGGGAGGTCCGCCGCAAGGGGGACAACCCGTCGGGCAAGGAGGGATTCGGGCAATATTTTGAACTTGCGGCAAAGGATGCGTCTGTCGAAAGGGGGGATTTCGGGCGAAAAACGCACTCTTTATTCGCGCACCGCAAAACACGGATTTTTTCCAAAAAGCCCCGGCAAATTGGGGGGCTGTGAAGTGCATCCCGTATCTGGACACTTGGGCTGCATGGAGCCGGTAGTGTAACCGACCCTCTTAAAAGTTGATTGTTTAAGAGGTGAAAAAATGAAGAGCAAAACCAAGTATGTCCAAAAGGCGCTGGCGCTGATCCTGTCGACGGTGATGGTTTTGTCGTTGGCCGGCCCGGCTCTGGCGGCGGATGAACCCATTCCCGTGACAGAAACGTTTACATCGTCCGGGAGCTGGACATGCCCGACCGGCGTCTCCGAAGTCACGGTCGAACTGTGGGGTGGCGGCGGCGGCGGCGCCGGTGCCAACTCTGGAAACTCCAGGGGCAGCGGCGGCGGCGGTGGTGCTTACGCCAGAAAAACTTTTGCCGTAACCCCCGGAGCAAGCTATAGCTACATAGTCGGTGCCGGCGGTTCGGCCGGCAGCAGCAGTGGCGGCGTCGGAGGCAATGGCGGCTATTCACAGTGGGTAGATAGCTCAACCTTGCGCGCCAACGGCGGCACCGGCGGATCCACTTCCTCTACCGGCGGCGGTGCCGGAGGAACGGTGTCTCCAGTTGCAGACGTCAGCTACCCCGGCGGCAGCGGAGCCAATCGCGGCAGCAATTACAGTGGTGGCGGCGGCGGCGGTGCCGGTTCAACCGGCGCGGGCGGCAACGCATCCGGTGCTACAGCCGGTGCGGCCAGGTCTGAGAATGGTGGCGCAGGCGGCACAGGCCGCACCAGCAACAACAATGGCGGCGCCGGTTCGAACTACGGCGGCGGCGGCGGCGGAGCTTACAGATCGAGTAACTCCTATACAGGCGGTGCCGGAGCTATGGGAGCTGTCAGGGTCAGTTATGCATACACGCCACACTCTCCCACCGAATGGGCCAGGCCCTATTCCAACGCAAGCGCCAGCAATGTGAACAACCCTGGTAATGCGTACTTATCCGACAATCAAGACGCAGAATTTACTAGCAACACCAGCTCTGTGTATTACAGAGATTTCAGAATGTTCGATACCCAAATTTCACTGGTGCCTGAGGACGCAGTGATCGTGGGCATCGAGGTCCGTCTTGAGGCGCGCAAGTATAATACCACTGAAAACCGTCAATTCAGTGTGACTCTTTGCAATGGCACAACTGCAAGAGGAGCGGCAAAGTACACCGGCAATTTGACGGCATCTGATGCAATCTATACACTTGGCGGGCCAGCCGACAAATGGGGATACTCCGATTGGACGGCCGCAAACATCAACGCAGCAGACTTCGGAATCAGAGTAGCCGCATACCAAGGCGGCTCTACGTCCTACCGTTATCTGGACCAAATTCAAATTCGTGTCTATTACGCAAATGCCAACAGTACACCTGTGGCCAACGCCCAGTCGGTTTCGACTGCGGAGGGCGTTGCCAAAGATATCACCCTGACGGGGACCGACGCGGATGGCGATCCGCTCACCTACTCTATCGTTGACGGTCCCGACCACGGCGCGCTTGGCGCTGTCAGCGGCGCAAATGTCACCTACACCCCGACGGCGGGTTTTGCCGGAGCCGACAGCTTCACTTTCAAAGTGAACGACGGAACCGACGATTCCGCGCCGGCGACGGTCGACATCACGGTGACGCCAAATACTTATGTGCTCACAATGGGCGTCAGCCCCGCAGACAGCGGCACGGCCACGGATGTCACGGACGCCGGGCCCTACGTTGCGGGAACACCCGTGAGCATTTCGGCAACCCCTGAAAGCGGGTATCATTTTGTCAACTGGACGTCGTCGAACGGCGGCAGCTTTACCGACGCGAGCAGTTCCGGCACGACATTTACAATGCCCGCAAGCGCAACGACAGTGACTGCGAATTTTGTGATCAACTCCTACACCGTCACCTTTGTGGACTACAACGACGCCGTCCTCAAGACGGAAGACGTAGCCCATGGAGGAGCGGCTACTGCGCCGACCGACCCCGACAATATGGCCGGCCACCACTTCACCGGCTGGGACAGGGCGTTTGACAACGTCACAGAGCCCCTGACGGTGAAAGCGCTCTACGACATCAACTCCTACACCGTGACCTTTGTGGACTACAATGACGCCGTCCTGAAGACGGAGAACGTGGCCCACGGCGGTGCGGCGACTGCACCGGCCAACCCCGACAACATGGCCGGCCACCACTTCACCGCATGGGACAAGGCGTTTGACAACGTCACAGAGCCCCTGACGGTGAAGGCGCTCTATGACATCAACATCTATACCGTAACCTTTGTGGACTACAATGACGCCGTCCTCAAGACGGAAGACGTAGCCCACGGCGGTGCGGCCACCGCGCCGACCGACCCCGACAACATGGACGGTCACCACTTCACCGCATGGGACAAGGCGTTTGACAACGTCACAGAGCCCCTGACGGTGAAAGCGCTCTACGACATCAACATCTACACCGTGAAGTGGATCGTTGAAGGCGCCGAGACCGATGAAGACTACGACTACAACGCCATGCCCAGCTACAAGGGCGGCACCCCGACCAAGGCCGGGAACGCCCAGTACAGCTACACCTTCTCCGGCTGGGATCCGGACGTTGTGGCAGTCACCGAAGATGCCACCTACACGGCGCAGTTTGACAGCGAGACTGTCGAATATGCCATCGGATGGGACACTGACGGTGACGGCGACGTGGACGACACCACGATGGTGGCCTACGGCACAGTCCCGACTCACGTCGACGGCGCCAAGGCTTCGACCGTCCAGTACGACTACACATTCGACGGCTGGGATCCGACGGTTATGGAAGTCGACGGTGCGACCACTTACACGGCCACGTTCAACTCGACGCTCAGGTCCTACACCATCGGCTGGGACACTGACGGTGACGGCGACGTGGACGACTCCGCAGCGGTTGCCTTCGGCACAGTCCCGACCCACGCCGACGGCGCCAAGGCTTCGACCGCCCAGTACGACTACACATTCTCCGGCTGGGATCCGACGGTTGTGGCAGTCGCAGGCGAGGCCACTTACACGGCCACGTTCAACTCGACGCTCAGGTCCTACACCATCGGCTGGGACACTGACGGCGACGGAAACGTGGACGACTCCGCGACGGTGAACTACGGCGTAATGCCCGCTCACGCGGACGGCGTCAAGGTTGCCGATGCCGAGT
>DATMZG010000123.1:0-25474 GCA_035560415.1 Candidatus Acidiferrum sp.
TGTTTAAAAAATATGGATTTCACACACATTTTCTCGGGCCTTTTGGAAAGCCGAGAAAATCAGGCTGTCGATAAATGACTTTATCGACAGCCTGCGGGCCGAAGAAATTTCCTCCGGCCCGTTTTGTGCGGTTTTTACAACGTCCTGTAGCCGAAATAGTCTAAAATTCCCTCGTAGATGGCGTAGGCAAAGGACCACTGGTTGTTTGCGAGAAGCTCGGCATTTTGCGTGTTTGTGAGATAGGCGAGTTCGACCAGCACCGCCGGCATGGCTGTCCTGCGCAGGACGTAGAGTGTGGGGTTGGCCCGAAGTCCGTTGTCCCTTGTGCCAAGCCGCGCCACAATGGCGTCGAGTATGCTCCGGCCAAACTGGGCCGCAGTCGAGTCGAGCTGATAGACATAGACTTCCGTGCCGTTGATGTCGGGATTTTCGTTTGAGTTGCCGTGAATGCTGATGAAGTAGTCGGCCGGCCACTCATTTGCCATGCGCACCCGCTCGGAAAGGCTCTCGGCGACGGTGTTTCCAAGCGAGGTGTCGGCCGTCGGCCGGGAGAGTCTCACATCAAACCGGGGGTCCATCTCGAGAAACTGGGCGAGATAAATCCCAACCTGATAGTTGATGTCCTGCTCCCTGAGTCCGTTTGCCTCCGCGCCGGCATTCGGATTCTCGGGGTTGTGTCCCTGATCCACGAATATTCTGATTGGATTCGTTGCTGCCATAGTATCACCTCTTAGCCATAATATTGCAAGAGGCGTCAATCGTTGACAACTTTATTGATTTTATATGCCGCTTTATGATATTCTATTGTAAACTCAAGTAAGCAAGGGCGGAAGGTGCGGCTCCATGGAAAATAAACGCGTATTCCGAAACAGCATGAGCGGCTTCAACAAGGCCGACGTCAGCAAATACATAGGGGAGCTCGGCCGCAAGGTCGACGCCGAAATCGACGCGCGCAAAAAGGCCGAGGAAGCGGCCGAAGCCGCAAAAAAAGAGCTCGCCGCGGCAAAGGCGGAGAGCTCGGCGCTTGCGGAAAAACTTCAAAGCCTTGGGGAGGAGTGCACCGCCCTCAGGGGAACCAATGAGGCGATGGCTGAGAAGACCCGCACCCATTACGAGGACAGGGTCAAAGCGGCCAAGGAGAGCGACGCCCTGTACGCCCGCATCGCCGAGCTCGAGGGCGAGCTGCCGCAGCTCAGGGAGCGGGCGGCCAAATACGAGCGCAACGCCATTCACATCGCCGACGCCATGATTTCGGCCAGGGAGGAGTCGGAGCGCATCATCAGCAAGGCCACGAAGACTGCGGCCGAAATCCGCTCCCAGCTCGCCGCCGAACTCGCCCGCGTGGGGGAAGAGGCCGAAAAACTGGGCGACCAGTATCTGAGCATCAAGAAGGACGCCTTTGACTGCACCGAGCGGCTGCACGGCGTGCTCGAGGCGATGTGCGTCGAGCTTGAAGGGGTGCAGGGCAGGCTGGCGCAAATGCGCAGCGCAATTGAGCAGGGCGGCTCAAAGGGCGAGTAAGCTTATACCTGACCCAACATTCCTAAACTTGCTCCAACATGCGGCTGATCACTTTGAAATCCTCATAGACAAGCGGCTTTTTGCCGGGGTCCCGGAGCAGCGCCGCCGGGTGCAGCGTGGCTGTGATGTCGTAGCCGTCCCGCTTGAACCACATTCCGTGCTGCTGCATGATTTTAAAGTCCGGGGCAATGAGCTTCATGGCGGCAATCCGGCCAAGGCAGACGATGACTTTCGGGCGGATAATGTCAATTTGTTCCTCCAAAAAAGGCATGCAGGCGGCCTCCTCCTCCGGGAGGGGGTCGCGATTTTTCGGCGGGCGGCACTTGACGATGTTGGTGATATAGACGTCGCCCCGCTTCATGCCGAAAGCGTCGAGATAGAGGTCCAAGAGCTGCCCCGCCCGGCCGACAAAGGGGAGGCCGGTGGCGTCCTCGTTTGCGCCGGGGCCCTCTCCGACAAACATCAGCTTAGCCTGCGGCGAGCCGTCGCCGACGACGACGTTGGTCCTCGTCTCGCACAGCGCGCAGCCGCGGCAGCCTCGGCACCGCTCGCCAAGTTCGTCAAGGGACATAAGGTAAACCTCCTACTTGCAAAAAACGCCCTGCACGGGCGTTTTTTGCGTATGATGAGTAAATCTGTAAGCCGGGTTCTGTATTGGACAATCATCTATCTGAGGCTGTGCGTTGCCGCACCGCTCATGCCACCTGCGAGGACTGACGCCGGGCAAGCGTCGGCTTTTATGCCGCCTCTTACGGTGTTGCTCCGGATTGGGTTTACATGGCCGCCAAGTCGCCAAGGCGCCGGTGGGCTCTTACCCCGCCTTTCCACCCTTGCCGGGTTTGACCCCGGCGGTATCTCTCTGTTGCACTGTCCCTGAAGTCGCCTTCGGTGGGCGTTACCCACAATCCTGCCCTGCGAAGCCCGGACTTTCCTCATGCGCGGCCTTTCGGCACATGCGCACGCGACTGTCTGACTTACTCGTACGCTTTATTTTAGCGCATACACACGCCCTTGTCAAAGGTAATTTCCTGGTCGTATTGAAATACCCAGTAAAATTAGATATAATACAAAGGTAATTTGGAGGGTACCGAAGATATGAATCAGAACATTTTGGATTTTTACGCGGGGCTTGCCGGCAAAAAAGTGGCGGTGCTCGGAGTCGGGGTCAGCAACACCCCGCTCATTCGCATGCTCGTCGCCCACGGGGCAAAAGTTACGGCCCGGGACAAGAACCCCGACTGCCCCGCAAAGGCTGAGCTTGAGGCGCTCGGAGTCGAGATGAAATGCGGCCCCGGCTATCTGGGCGATATAGACGCCGACTTCATTTTTAAAACGCCCGGAATGCGCTTTGACCTGCCGGAGCTTGAGGCGGCCAGAGCCCGCGGCGCCGCCCTGACCTCGGAAATGGAGGTCTTTTTTGACCTCTGCCCCTGCAAGCTCATCGCCGTCACCGGCAGCGACGGCAAGTCGACGACGACGACGCTGATTGCCGAGCTGCTCAAAGCCGGCGGATACACGGTGCATGTCGGCGGCAACCTCGGGAAGCCGCTGCTCCCGGAAATTGAGACCATGAAGCCCTCCGGTGTCGCGGTGCTGGAGCTCTCGAGCTTCCAGCTGCACACGATGCGAAAGAGCCCGCAGGTCGCGGTCGTGACAAATCTGTCGCCCAACCACCTCGACGTCCACCGCTCCATGGAGGAGTATGTCGACGCCAAGCGCAACATTTTCCGGTATCAGGGGGCGGACGATTTGCTCGTGCTCAATGCCGACAACGAGGTCACGCGCGCCTTTATCCCCGAGGCAAAGGGGCGGGTGGTCACTTTCGGAAAGTCGGGCGACTATCACACCGATGAGATGCACAATATATATCATCACGGCGCGCTGCTCTTAAAGCGCGGCGAGGTGCTGCTGCGGGGCGACCACAACATTGAAAATTACATGGCGGCCATCGCCGCCGTGCGCGACATGATTGACGACGGCGCCGTTCACACGGTTGCCTCCACCTTCAAGGGGCTTGCCCACCGGCTCGAGCTTGTGAGAACATTGGACGGGGTCAATTATTACAATGATTCCATAGCCTCAAGCCCCACCCGCACGATGGCCTGCCTCAATGCGTTTGAGCACAAACCGATCATTTTGGCCGGCGGCTATGACAAGAAGCTCCCCTTTGACACGCTGGGAGAGGCCATAGTAAGGCAGGCGAAGGCCGTCATTTTAGTCGGCGCGACGGCGGACAAAATCGCGGCGGCCATTGAGGCCGCGGGCGGCGGAATCCCGGTCGTCCGTAAGGAAAATATGGCGGAGGCAGTCGCCGCGGCACAAGAGATTGCCGCCCCCGGCGACGACGTCGTGCTGTCGCCCGCCTGCGCCAGTTTTGACCTCTACAAGAACTTTGAGGAGCGGGGAAATCTCTTTAAAAACATTGTCAACAACCTGTAAGAAACTGCTAAACGAGGTGAAAGAATGGATATGAAAGATGTCCTGTTCGAGCTGGCGGCGCTGTCCGGCATCTCGGGCATGGAGGACAGACTGTCCGAAAGGGCGGAGGAGCTCTTCAAACCCTATGCCGACAAGGTCGAGACCGACGCGCTCTTCAACGTCGTGGCCACAAAGCTGGCCGAGAGCCCGACTGAGGAGACGCTGCTGCTCGACGCCCACATGGACGAGATCGGGCTCATCGTCACCGGCGTCACTGATCAGGGCTTTTTAAAGTTTGACAACTTGAACGGCGTCGACCGGCGGACGATTCTGGCCAGCGAAGTGACGGTGTACACCGAGCACGGGGACTACTACGGCATTGTCGCGGCGGCGCCGCCCCACCTCATGAAACCGGAGGACCAGGAGAAGACGCCGACCTTTGACACGCTCTATATCGATGTGGGCTTTGGCCCCGAGAAGGCCAAAGAGCTCTTTTCGCCCGGCAATTTCATCACGCTTAAGCAGACACCGACAAAACTCCTGGGCAACGTCGTGACCGGCAAGTCCTTTGACGACCGCAGCTCGGTCGCCGCCATCTGGGGGCTTTTCAAGGCGCTGCGCGACGTCAGGCTGCCCTTCAATCTGGTGGCGCTGCTGTCGTCCCAGGAGGAGACGGGGCTGCGGGGCGCGCGGGTCGTCTGCCACCGGGCAAATCCGACCGAGGCCATCGCCATCGACGTCACGTTTGCCTATCTGCCGGACTGCCCCAGAGAGCGCACCGCCCTCATGGGCAAGGGTCCGGCCCTGACCTACGCGCCCATTTTGGACCGCACGTTTACCGACCGGCTGCGGGAGGTCGCCAAAGCCAACGACATTCCGCTCCAATATGAAGTGGGCAGCGGCACGACCGGCACCAACTCCTTTGCCATTTTCAACACCGGAAAGGGCGTCAAAACGGCGCTGCTCTCGATTCCGCTCAAATATATGCACTCGGTGGTCGAGACGCTGGATTTTTCCGATGTGAAAAATACGACCCGGCTCCTCAAGGAGTATATCATGGACAAAAAGGAGGCGATGGAGAGTGCTCGATAATTTAAAGAAGCTCTGTGCCGCACGCGGCGTGACCGGGGATGAGACCGAGGTGGCCGAGCTCGTCAAAGAGCTTGCGGGCCCCTATGCCGACGACATCCGGCAGGACGTCTTAGGCAATGTCATCGCCTTCAAAAAAGGGGAGAGCTCCGATAAAAAAGTCATGGCCTGCGCCCACATGGACGAGGTCGGTTTCTATGTCAACTTCATCACCGACGAGGGGATGCTCAAATTCACGGCCGAGGGCATGGACCGCCGCGTCGTCAACGGCCGGCGGGTCCTGATTGGCAAGGACCGGATTCCGGGGGTCATCGGCACAAAGCCTGTCCACCTCCAGTCCGAGGCCGACAAGGGGACGGCGCCCGACGTGAAGCAGCTGCTCATCGACATCGGCGCAAAGGACAAGGCCGACGCCGAAAAGTACGTCCAGATTGGGGACACCGCCGTTTTTGACTCCAATTTTGTGGAGTTCGGGGACGGGCGCATCAAGGCGAGGGCGCTTGACGACCGCGCCGGGTGCTGCGCCCTGCTCGAGGCCATGAAAAAGACGCCGGCCTATGACACCTACTATGTGTTTACAGTTTTGGAGGAGTCGGGCAGCCACGGCGCGCATGTGGCGGCCCAGTGCCTCATGCCGGACTACGGCGTTGTCGTGGAGACGACCAGCTGCGCCGACTTTCTCGAAGAGCGGGAGTGGAACCGCTCGACGATTCTGGGCGGCGGCGCCGTCGTCTACCTCATGGAGTCCTCCGCCTACTACCCGCGGGAGACGGTTGAAAAAATCACCTCGACCGCAGACATTAACAAAATCCCGTGGCAGTACAAGACGGTCACGGTCGGCGGGACCGACGCGGGCTCGGTTCAGCGCAGCGGATTTGGCGCTGAGGTCATGACCATCGCGACCCCATGCAGGAATTTGCACTCCGGCGCATGCACCATGAGCCGCTCGGATTTTGAGGCCACCTGCGCGCTGCTTGCGGCGCTGCTCGACACCAAGTTTTAAGGAGGCAGGCAATGGAACTGTTAAAAAGAATGATTGAAACCCTCTCGGTCACCGGCAACGAGGAAAAGCTGGCCGAGCTCATTATTTCGGAGATCACCCCCTATGTCGACAGCGTCGAAAAAGACGTCATGGGCAACGTCATCGCCTTCAAAAAGGGCAAGAGCAGCAAAAAGCTCATGCTGTCGGCCCATATGGACGAGATCGGCTTTATGGTGACCCAAATTGACAAGGACGGGTTTATCCACTTCGGGAGGGTCGGCGGGCTCCATCCGCTGCACATCGCGAGCTGCCCCGTCATCTTCAAAAACGGCACCAGGGGCGTTCTGATGTACGAGTCCAAGGTCGAGGCGAAAGACCTGACGCTCGACAACTTCTATATCGACATCGGGGCCGGGAGCAAAGAGGAGGCCGAGAAGTACGTGAGGCCGGGCGACGTGGCCGGCACTTACGGCAGCGTTTTCGACTGCGGGGACCATCGGATGGCCGGCAAGTCGATGGACGACAAAATCGCCTGCTATATCGAGGTGACGGCCATTCAGCGCATGGAAGGAACGCCCGCCTACGACACCTATTTTGTCTTTTCCACGCAGGAGGAAGTGGGGCTGCGGGGCGCGACGACCGCCGCTTACCGGGTTGAGCCGGACTACGCCATTGCGCTCGACGTGACCGGCGTCGGCGACGAGCCCGGCCAGAAGCAGCCAAATGCCGTCAAGCTCGGCAAGGGCGCCGCCGTCAAGGTGCGGGACGCCAGCATCGTCTGCTCGCACAAAATGGTAGACCACCTCGTCGACCTTGCCAGAGAGAAAGAGATTCCCTATCAGATGGAAGTGCTGATGTACGGCGGCACCGACGCCGGCGCCATCCATTTGACCAAGGGCGGCGTCGTCACCGGCGGCATCTCCATTCCGTCCCGGTATATCCATTCGCCGGTCGAAATGGTCGACAAGCGGGATGTGGAGGCCTGCACCCGGCTGCTGCTTGCGGCAGTATTTACTGAGCTCAAATGATTCGGCACTACGCGCGCGCCGACCCGCCGGCCGTCAAGGCGGCGCTGGCTGCTGAGCCGGACAAGCTGGCGCTGCTCTCGACCTATCTTGAAGTCTCCGACATGCTCTACTTTGACCTGTGGCTGACCGACAACCTCGACGTCATCATTTTCCGCAGCTACGGCAGCTTCTATATGAAGCTGGAGCCCTCGGCAGACCTTGAAGAAGTGGCGCTTTTCCTTGGGTTTATGCCGATGCTGGGCTCCGTAGAATCCTCAACGGACTTCATGGAGGCCCTGGCCACCCGGCTGCCGGGGGTCAAAAGCACCGCACAGACGCAGACCGCCGTGCTGGAAAGCGGGGAGGGCCTGAAAGGCATTGAGCTTGAGGTGACCCGGGCCGCCTCCATTGGCGACCTGCGGCTGGTCTATTCACTTTTGGCCGGGGAGAATATCCGGGGCCTTGCGAAGTTTGACGACTACTGCTTTTCCCGCAGGGCCCTGACAAAGAGCGGACTGGGGCGCACCCTGTCGCTTGTCCACGGCGGGGAGGTTTTCGCGACGGCCTCGACCTCGGCCGAGACGGGGGACTACGCCCTCATCGCCGACGTCGTCACAAACGCGAAGTACCGCAGGCAGGGGCTTGCGGCGGCCCTGGTCTCAAGTCTTTGCCGCGAGCTGCTGGCCGAGGGCAAAAAGCCGCTTGTGACCTACACTTCGGCCGAGGCCGGAAGGCTCTACGAGTCGCTGGGGTTTAAACCTGCCGGGACCGGCACGATACTCTATTTTGGATGAGGTAATTATGGAGCTCTATCCCGATTTTTCATTTTCGCCCCGCCTGCTTGAAACGGCCGCCCGGTGTGAGCAAAAGCTGGCCAGCCGCTTTACACAGGTGGAGGCGACGGCCAGATATAACTCGCAGAAAGTGCACGCGGCTTTCATCGGCTCTAAAGTCAGTGAAACCCACTTCATCACGACGACGGGCTACGGCTACGGCGACCGGGGCCGCGAGGTCATCGACAAAGTCTACGCCCGTATTTTCAAGGCCGAGGCGGCCTTGGTGCGCCACTTCATGCTGTCGGGCACCCACGCGCTGACGACGGCGCTCTTCGGCATTCTCCGCCCCGGCGACACCATGCTCTCAGTGGCCGGAAAGCCCTATGACACACTTGACAAGGTTATTGGCTTTACAGGTGCTTCCGGCTCCCTCATGGACTTTGGCATCCGCTACGCCGAGGTTCCGCTTGCGGACGGCCGGCTCGACTACGCCGCAATTGAGAAGGCGCTTGCCGCAAAGCCCAAAATGGCCTATTTGCAGCGCTCAAGAGGGTATGCCGCAAGGCCCTCCATCTTCATAGCGGAAATTGAGGAAGTCGCGCGCCTTGTCCGTGCGACAAGCCCCGACACTGTTTTCATGGTCGACAACTGCTACGGCGAGTTTGTGGAGAAAAGAGAGCCCATCGAGGCCGGCGCAGACCTCATTGCGGGCTCCCTCATCAAAAACCCGGGCGGCGGAATCGCCGACAGCGGCGGTTACATCGCAGGCAGGTCCGACCTTGTCGCCATGTGCGCCGGGCGGCTCACGTCGCCGGGGCTGGGGCGGGAAGTCGGCGCCTCTATCGGGCAAAACCGGCCCATTTTGCAAGGCATCTACTGCGCGCCGGAAGTGACGGCAAACGCCTTAAAGACCGCCATTTTTGCCTCCGCCTTCTTTGAGGAGCTCGGGTACGAGTGTTCGCCCCGCTGGTGCGACGAGCGCACCGACATTGTGGAGCAGATATTACTTAAAACCCCCGAAAAGCTCGTGGCCTTCTGCCAGGGGATTCAGGCGGGCTCCGCCATCGACTCCTTTGTGACGCCGGAGCCTTGGGACATGCCGGGCTACACCTCGCAGGTCGTCATGGCCGCGGGGGCCTTTGTCGGCGGCTCCTCCATTGAGCTCTCGGCCGACGGGCCGCTGCGGGAGCCTTACTGCGCCTTTATGCAGGGCGGCACCAACTACGACAACGCAATTGTCGGCGTGCTCAAAGCCGCGGAGGGAGTGCTATGATCGTACTTGGAATCGACCCCGGCGTCGCCTCGGTGGGCTACGGGGTCATCGAGTACAAGTCGAATAAGTTCAAGGCCCTCGAGTACGGCACTTTCAAAACGCCGGCCGGGGACGCGCTGCCGCGCAGACTGCTTGAAATATACGATTTTTTAAAGGCGCTTGCGGCGAAATATCCGATTGACGCGATGTCGGTCGAGCAGCTCTTTTTCTCCAACAATGTCACGACCGGAATTCCGGTCGCCCAAGGGCGGGGTGTCATCCTGCTGGCGGGGGAGCAGTGCGGGCTGACGGTGGCCGAGTACACGCCGGTGCAGGTCAAGCAGGCCGTCGTCGGCTACGGCAGGGCCGAGAAAAGCCAGGTGCAGCAAATGGTGCGGGTGCTGTTGAATCTCTCGGAAGTGCCCCGCCCCGACGACACGGCGGACGCACTGGCCGTCGCCATCTGCCACGCGCACACGGCGGGCTCCCTGCTGTCAAAATACTAATCGCAAGGATTTTGGCATAAATTTATCCACAAGGGGTGGTGACGGAATGTACGCCTATATCAAAGGAACGCTGGCAGCCATCGGCGCATCCCACATGGTGGTGGAGGCCGGCGGCATCGGGTATAAGCTGCTGACCTCCTACGGGACGCTGCGGCAGCTCCCCGCAAAGGGCAGCGAAATTACGGCCTATACATACCTGAACGTCCGGGAGGACGCCCTTGAGCTCTTCGGCTTTTTTACCGAAAATGAGCTCGACTGCTTTAAAATGCTGACGACCGTCACCGGCGTCGGGCCCCGCGTGGCGCTCTCCATTCTCGCCGAGGTGACGCCGGAACAATTTGCCATCGCCGTCGTCACAAAGGATACAAAACGCCTGACCATGGCGGCGGGCGTCGGCAACAAGCTGGCGCAGCGCATCATACTGGAGCTGACCGACCGCATCGGCAAGGAGCAGCTGGCGGCAGGGGAGCCCGCGGCAAGCGGCAGGCGGACGGCGCTTGCCATCGGCAGCGAGGCCGACGAGGCCGTGTCGGCCCTCGTGGTGCTGGGGTATTCGCAGAGCGAAGCGCTGCGGGTCATTCGCAACATGAATACACAGGGAATGCCGGTCGAGGAGATCATCAAATTGGCCCTTCGGGAACTCATGAAGTAGGGACGGTGAGCGGATGTCGAAAACTTTCGGATATGAGCGGGACCGCAGCGAAGACGCTGGCTTTGAAATTGACCTCGACAACAGGCTTATGACGCCGCGCGACGTGCCGGAGGACGGGGCGTTTGAAGTGAGTCTGCGGCCCCGCCGGCTTGACGAATATGTGGGACAGACCCGCATCAAGGACAACCTGCGGGTTTTCATGCAGGCCGCAAAAACAAGAGGCGAACCCCTCGACCATGTGCTGCTGCACGGCCCGCCAGGCCTTGGCAAGACGACGCTGGCAGGCATCATCGCGGCCGAGATGGGCGCCGGCATGCGGGTGACCTCGGGGCCCGCAATTGAAAAACCCGGTGACCTTGCGGCCATGCTCACAACTCTTGAGGCCGGCGAAGTGCTCTTCATTGACGAAATTCACCGCCTGTCCCGCACGGTGGAGGAGGTGCTCTACTCCGCCCTTGAGGACTTCGCCATTGACATCATCCTCGGCAAAGGCCCGTCGGCCCGCTCAATTCGGCTTGATTTGAACCACTTTACGCTGATTGGCGCGACGACGCGGTTCGGCCAGCTGTCGGGGCCGCTGCGCGACCGCTTTTCAGTGCCGCTCAAGCTCGACCCCTACACGGTGCCGGAGCTTGTCGCCATCGTCAACCGCTCGGCCGGCGTGCTCGGCATCCCCATTGAGCCGGACGGGGCGGCCGAAATCGCCTCCCGCTCCCGCGGAACCCCGCGCATCGCAAACCGGCTTTTAAAGCGAGTGCGGGACTTTGCGCAGGTGGAGGGCGGCGGCGTCATCAACGAGACCATCGCCCGCACGGCCCTCATCCGCCTTGAAGTGGATGAGTTGGGGCTTGACAATCTCGATAAGCGGCTTTTAACCTCCATCATTGTCAACTACGGTGGGGGACCGGTTGGGCTCGACACGCTGGCCGCCACGGTCGGCGAGGAGGCCATCACGATTGAGGAGGTCTACGAGCCCTATCTCCTTCAAATCGGCTTTCTGACCCGGACGCCTCGCGGCCGCTGTGTCACAAGGCTCGTATACGACCATCTCGGCATTCCGTTCCCCGCGGCGCCGGCCGCACAGATTTCCTGGAGGTGACTGTATGGCACTGAAATTTGGAACCGACGGCGTGCGCGCAGTGGCAGGGTCTGCCCTCACGCCCGAATTTGCCATGAAGCTCGGGCAGGCGGCGGGCGCGGCGCTTGTGCCGGAAGCGGGCGGAAAAATCCTCATCGGCAAGGACACCCGCATCTCCTCCGACATGCTGGAGGCGGCCCTTGCGGCGGGGCTGTGCTCAGTCGGCGTCGACGTCATATTGCTCGGCGTCATTGCGACGCCGGCCGTCGCCCATCTGATGAAGCGCTACGGCGCCTGCGCCGGCATCATGGTGTCGGCCTCCCACAACCCCTTTGAGCACAACGGCATCAAAATATTCGGCTCCGACGGGGCAAAGCTGTCGGACGCGGAGCAGGACCGGCTGACAAAGCTCGTGGAAGACGGGAATTTCCCCGAGATGCGCGTGTCGGGGGAAAAAGTCGGCCGGGTGTTTACCGCAAGTGCCGCCATTGAAGATTACGTCGACCATCTCTGCGAAGTGGCGGGGTGTGCGCTTTCGGGCATAAAAGTCGTGTTTGACGGCGCAAACGGCTCGGCGTCGCGGACAATTGAGCGGCTGGCCTTGCGGCTGGGGCTTGACGCGACTTACTTACACATCACCCCCGACGGAGTCAACATCAATGAGCATTGCGGCTCCACACACCCCGAAAGGCTGTGTGAGGCGGTATTGGCCCGGCAGGCCGACCTCGGCGTCGCGTTTGACGGAGACGCCGACCGCGTCATCGTCGTCGACGAGAAGGGCAATGTCCAGGACGGCGACAAGCTGCTCGCCATCTTCGCCGGGTATATGGCGGAGCGGGGGAGCCTCAAGGGCGGCGCCATCGTCGGGACCAACATGAGCAACATGGGGCTATCGGCCTATTGCAAAGAGCACGGGCTCGGGTATGTCACGACCGCCGTCGGGGACCGCCATGTCATGGCGGCCATGGAACAGGGCGGCTACAACCTCGGCGGCGAGCAGTCGGGCCACCTCATTTTGCGCGACCACTCGCCGACGGGGGACGGCCAGCTTGCGGCCGTCTATCTCTTGAAAATCCTCCATGAAAAACGCTTGCCGCTCTCGGTTCTCGCCTCCGCCATGGAGCCCTTCCCGCAAGTCGGCATTGCCGTCAAGGTCAAGGAGCCGACCAAAGAGTCCTTTGAGACGGCCCCGCAGTACCAAAGCGCCATCGGAAAAATCAAAGAGGAGCTCGGGGACGAGGGCAGGGTTGTCGTGCGAAAGTCGGGGACCGAGCCCGTCATCCGGGTCATGGTCGAAGGCAGAGATTCCGAACAGGTGGAGCGGCTTGCCTCGGGCATTGCGGCGCTGCTCACTGAGCTCGATTTGGAGATTTGACGGTCAATCGGTCACTTGAGTCCCAAACCGACCGTAAAAATAAGGATTTTTATTAAAAAATGCCTATATAAAAGCAAAAAAATGATTGACCTGAGGCTAAGTATATGCTATTATGTATATACCTCGACTCGGGTCTTTTTTTTTGTGCCCGAAAGAGGAAGAAAACTACCTTCGCAGGTTTTTGCGAGGAAGAGTGTTTCGATAACAGGAGGTATCAAATGAGAGTAAAAATCACTTTAGCGTGCACCGAGTGCAAACAGCGAAACTACGACACGATGAAGAACAAGAAGAACACCCCCGACAGGATTGAGCTAAAAAAGTACTGCCGGTTCTGTAAGAAGCACACGGTCCACAAGGAGACCAAGTAGTGCCGATGAGGAGGTAAAAAATGGCTGAGAACACTGCGCCCGCGACGCCCTCGGCGTCGCCCAAAAAGAGCAAACCGGCAAGACCCAACATTTTTGCCCGCTTTGGCAAGTTCCTGAAGGATACCAAGAGCGAAGTTAAAAAGGTCGTCTGGCCGACAAAATCCCAGATTATCAACAACTCGCTTGTTGTCATCGTCATGATTGTCCTTGTCGGCGCATTTATTGCGCTGATTGACGCCATCTTCACTTACGGACTCGGCCTGCTTTTAGGCCTTGCCGTATAGAGAAGGAGTTTAGGGTATGTCTGAAAACGCCAGGTGGTACGTGGTACACACCTATTCCGGGTACGAGAATAAAGTGATGACCAACCTTGAAAAGACGGTGGAAAACCGGAAACTGCACGACCTCATTCAGGACGTGCGGGTTCCGACCGAGACCGTCACCGAAATCAAGGACAACGAGACCAGAGAAGTCAAACGCAAACTTTTTCCGGGCTATGTCCTTGTCAAAATGGTCATGACTGACGAGAGCTGGTACGTCGTGCGGAATATCCGCGGAGTGACGGGCTTTGTGGGCCCCTCCTCGAAGCCGGTTCCGCTCTCCCCGGAAGAAGTGGCGAAACTTGACGTCGGCTCCCACTCCATTGAGGTCAGTTACAAGGTCGGCGACGTCGTTCGCATCAATGACGGCCCCTTAAGCGGTTACCTTGGCCAGGTTGAGGCAATTGAAACCGAAAACAATCTTGTTCGTGTCGTTGTGTCCATGTTCGGACGTGAGACCCCGATTGAGCTCACGCTCAGTCAGGTCGACGCCCAGTAGTTTTGATGTTTATTAGGAGGTGCCAATTATGGCTCAAAAAGTTGTTGGATATGTAAAACTTCAGATTCCGGGCGGAAAGGCGACTCCCGCACCGCCCGTCGGCCCGGCGCTTGGTCAGCACGGCGTCAATATTATGGCTTTCACCAAGGAGTTCAACGAGCGCACGAAAAACGATGTGGGCTACATCATCCCCGTCGTCATCACGGTCTATGCCGACCGCTCCTTCTCCTTTATCACAAAGACTCCGCCGGCGGCAGTTCTCATTAAAAAGGCCGTCAACATCGAGAGCGGTTCCGGAGAGCCCAACAAGACCAAGGTTGCGACCATCACCAAGGAGCAGCTCCGGAAAATCGCCGAAACCAAAATGCCCGATTTGAACGCCGCCTCGGTTGAGGCCGCCATGAGCATGATCGCCGGAACAGCCCGCAGCATGGGCGTCACGGTTACGGAGTAATGCCAAAGTCAGTGGGAGGGTAAGACCCGTCACCACATACAGGAGGAATAGTTGTGAAAAGAGGAAAAAAGTACCAGGACAGCGCAAAGCTGTATGATAAACTGTCGCTGCTCGACCCGTCCGAAGCGCTGGGACTGGCCGTCTCCACGGCCAAGGCCAAGTTCGACGAGACCATTGAAGTCCACGTGAAGCTCGGCGTCGACTCCCGCCACGCCGACCAGCAGGTCCGCGGCGCCGTCGTGCTGCCGCACGGCACCGGCAAAAAGGTCCGGGTCCTTGTCTTTGCCAAGGCCGAGAAGCTCGACGAGGCCGAGAAGGCCGGCGCCGAGTACTTCGGCGGCGAGGACATGGTGGCCAAAATCACCGGCGAGAACTGGTTTGATTTCGACGTCGTCATCGCGACCCCCGACATGATGGGCGTCGTAGGCCGGCTTGGCAAGGTGCTGGGCCCCAAGGGCCTCATGCCCAACCCCAAGGCCGGCACCGTGACCATGGACGTCGCCCGCGCCGTAAACGAGGCCAAGGCCGGTAAGATAGAGTACCGCCTTGACAAGACCAACATCATCCACTGCCCGATCGGCAAGGCGTCCTTCGGCGAAGAGAAGCTGGCCGACAACTTTGCGACGCTGCTCGGCGCCATTGTCAAGGCAAAGCCGGCGGCCGCCAAGGGCCAGTATATCAAGAGCTGTGTCATCGCTTCGACGATGGGCCCCGGAATCCGCATCAATCCGGCCAAGGTCGTAGATTAAAAAATGAAGGCTCCCGGTTTACCGGGAGCCTTTTTTGATATCTGCCAGCGGGTTTTTATTCATGGCGTCCCGAACCCCCTCGTTTGAGACGTGGGTGTAAATTTGGGTGGTGTTGAGCTGCTCGTGGCCGAGCACCTCTTTTAGGGTGCGCACGTCGACCCCCTCCTGAAACATCAGGGTGGCGGCCGTGTGGCGGAGCTTGTGGGTGGAATACCCTCTGTCGCCAAGGCCCGCCTGTGACAGGTGTTTTTCCACCAGCTTCTGGACGGCGCTGCGGCCGATGCGCCGGTTTTGGCCGCTCAAAAAGAGCGCGTTTCGGCTCTGCGCCTCGACGCCGTCGACCGGCCGGACTTTTAAGTAGGCCTTGACCGCGTCCATACAGGCCGGGTTTAAGTAAATGATGCGCTCCTTGTCGCCCTTGCCCTTGATTTTTGCACTGCCGCCCGTGAAATCGATGTCGGTGATGTTCATGCCGACAAGCTCGGCCAGGCGCATGCCGCAGTTTAAGAAGAGGGTCAGGATTGCATAGTCCCGCGTACGGTTGCGCCCGCCGATGCCGTCAAGCAGGGTCTGTGCCTCCTCCAACGTCAGATGGACCGGCAGCGCGGCGCGGATTTTGGGCGCCTCGAGGGCTGCGGTCGGGTCTTCGTCAATCAGGTGCATCCGGGTCGACATGTAGCCGAAATAGGACTTGAGGGTCGAGACCTTGCGGGCTCTCGTCGTGTTGACGTCGTCTTTTGCGCGGGCGAGGTAGTTTAAAAATTCGTAGATGTCCGAGAGCGTGATGGATTTAACAAAGTCGAGGTCGAGCTTTGAGATGTCGATGTCGTCCATCGCGGCGGAGGAGGGGACAAGTCCCCGCGAGCGCATGACAAAGCGGAAAAACATGCGCAGGTCAAGCCCGTATTCGTCGACCGTCAGCCCGGAGCGGCCCTTGATGGTCTCCATATAAGTCAGAAAGTTTTGAATGACGAGGGGGTAAACGCGTTCCATGAGTGAGCCGTCCTTTCTCAAAATGCATAGCCCGGCAGGGGAGCTGACGGTCTTTGCGGCAGATGGCGCCGTCGTCGGCATTTCGTTTGAACAGCCGGAGTCGCTGCGCCGCATGCTGCGGTATGTCAGGCGGTATTACGGCGAGCCTGTCATGGCGGAAAACCCGGTGCTGTTGCAGGCCGAGAGCGAGATTTGTGAATATTTTGACAAAAAAAGAAGGGGATTCACCGTCCCGATTGCCTACAAGGGGACTGTGTTTCAGCATAAGGTGTGGGAGACGCTGCACGCGGTGCCGTTTGGAGAAATTTTGACCTACGGTGAACTTGCAAGACGTTCAGGGGCGCCGGATGCGCCGCGGGCTGCGGGCGCCGCCTGCGGCGCCAATCCGATCGCGCTCATCATCCCATGCCACAGGGCTGTCGGCGCCGACGGGAGCCTCACAAAGTTCGGCGGAGGGCTTGACGCAAAATGCACGCTGCTGCAGCTTGAGGGACACGCGGTGGACGTCAGGCAAAGAATTCTGTAATGTCCGGACAACACCGGTGAAAGGGCTAAACAAATCTGCTGAACAACTGCGCCTGCGGGGGTTAAACAATGACGGAGCTTTTGGGGTGCCGGAGGTTTCTTTTGGCATATACCGGATTTGCCCCTCCTCCATTTTCTACAAAATTTTTATTTTGTAGAAAATTCTATCCTGATGATACCACATCCCCCTTTGGCATGTCAACGGTATTTTTCAGATTTCTCCGGTAAGACTAAGTCCATGATTAACTGTGCCGCGAACTGCAAATATCAGGTGGACGGCTACTGTGCGCTGCACAAGGCGGTCCCTATCCAAGTTGTCTCAAACGGCGGATGTCCATATTATGAAAGTCAGGATGCCTGAGCCGGCATCCTGACTTTTTATTTGTCCTGTTCAGGCTTTTCAGACGGGCCGATTGCGATTTCAATGGCCTCTCCGATGTTCTTCACCGCGTAAATTGTGGCGCCCTCAATCTCCCGCTTGGGCCTGTTTGCGAACGGGATGATAAACTTCGAATAGCCGAGCCGCATGGCCTCGCTGACGCGGGCCGCGACATTTCGCACTGAGCGCAGCTCCCCCACCAGCCCGACTTCTCCGAACGCAATGAGGTTTTCGGCCACCGGCTTATCAAAATAGCTTGACGCGCAGGCGAGCACGGCCGCAAGGTCGCTTGACGGCTCTGTGAGCTTCAGTCCGCCGATGACGTTGCAGTAGGCGTCGCAGGTGGACAACTTCAGGCCTGTCCGCTTTTCGAGGACGGCGAGCAGCATGGTCAGCCGGTTGTAGTCAATGCCGTTGGCCATTCTGCGGGCGGTCCCGAGGTAGGTCTGATTGATGAGTCCCTGCACTTCGGCCAGAATCGGCCGCGTGCCCTCGTAGACGCAGACCATGCAGGTGCCGGCGACATTTTCCGGCCGCCCGGCCAGCAGCGCCGCGGAAGGGTTTGGAACTTCGACAAGGCCCTCTTCGCCCATTTCGAAAATGCCGATCTCGTTTGTCGAGCCAAAGCGGTTTTTCACGGCCCGAATGATGCGGTAGGTCAGGTTTTTGTCCCCTTCAAAGTACAAAACCGTATCGACGATGTGCTCCAGCATCTTGGGGCCGGCAATGGTGCCCTCCTTGTTCATGTGCCCGATGAAGACGATGGAGATTTCGCGGGCTTTGGCCGTCGCAATGAGGGACGCGGCGCAGTCTCTGATTTGAGAGGGGTTGCCGGGCAGCGAACTGAGTTCGCTGTTGTACATGGTCTGAATGGAGTCGATGAAGACGATGTCCGGCTTGATGTTTTCAATGGCCAGGTCGACCGCCTGCAGCTCGGTGTCGGTCAGCAGCAGCAGGTTTTCGGTCGTGACGCCGAGGCGCACCGCCCGCATTTTAATCTGCCGGCGGGACTCCTCGCCCGACACATAGAGCACTTTCTGGGTCTTGCCGAGCGTCTCGCAAATCTGCAAGAGCAGCGTCGACTTCCCTATTCCCGGGTCGCCGCCCAACAGCGTCACCGAGCCCTTGACCATTCCGCCGCCAAAGACCCTGTCGAGCTCGGAGAGCCCGGTCGTGATCCGGTTTTCCTCATCGCCATAGTAGGTGTCGGAGGACAGCGGCGCCGCGTGCTGGAGCACGCCCCCTCCCCGTTTCCCCGCTTTGCCGGGGAGAGGCTCCGGGAGGCGGGTCTCCTCCACCATGGCGGAGAATTCGCCGCAGGAGGGGCATTTTCCGTACCATTTGATGCTCTCATAACCGCAGTTTCCGCAGACATATACGGTTTTCGGTTTTGCCACTGTTTTCACGTCTCCATCTCGTAAAATGAGTCGGTCTCCTCAGAATTATAAAATGCGTCAATTCCGTCCGCAATGCACTCGGCAAGCGAGGCCTGGTAGGTGTCGGAGGTCAGCATCAGCGCCTCCGCGGGGTTCGATAAAAAGCCGCACTCGACGATGACGGCCGGCATTTCAAGTTTCTCGAGCAGGTATATATCCCGGTCGGCAGGCTTGGAGAGCCTTTTATTGTCCGGCTGAAGCCCTTCGAGGATACTGCTCTGAATTTTCTCGGCCAAAACGCCCGAGCGCTCGCTGTTTTTTGAAAAAAACACCTGGCTGCCACAGTATTTGGCAACGGCAAATTTGTTCATGTGAATGCTGACAAAAATGCCGTCCGGATTCGCTTCGGCGATTTTCACCCGCGCTTTCAGGTCGGCCGGCTTGCCGGACTTGCCGTCATCCTGAAGCGCGTAGTCCCCCTCGCGGGTCATCACAACCATATAGCCGCGCCTGAGCAGGATGAGCTCGAGCTTCTTTGCGACCTGGAGGTTCAGCACTTTTTCCGAGATGCCGGAGCGGGATTGGGCGCCGCCGTCAAAACCGCCGTGGCCGGCGTCGAGGACGATGACTTTCTCGGGGTCCATGTAAATCTGGACCGGAATATCCCGCGTAAAATAAAAGGCTGCTCCGATTAGGGCCGCAGCGGCAATAAGGGCGGCATAGCAGTACGGCTTGAAGCGTCTTCTCATAACATCACCCGTACACTTTATTCAGCCGGGCGACGCCGTATGCTACATGGGCGGGCGTGGGAAAACTGAACATTGCGGGGAAATAAGCGGGGTAAAAAACTCAGTACTCTATTCCCCGCCGGGCCGGAACGCCCGAGTCAAACGGGTGCTTTTTGCAAATAAACTCCGTGTAGTAGTCGGCGGCCTTCACAAGCTGCGCGGACGGGTTTCTGCCGGTCAGCACCACTTCGCAGGCGGCGGATTTTAATAGGTCAAGCAGCCGCCTCTCGTCCACGAGTCCGAGGTTTACGGCGTCGAGGACCTCGTCTAAAATCAAAAGTCCGCAGCTTTTGGCGGCCACGGCCTCAAGGGCTGCCGAAAATTCCTGCGCGATCTCTTTTGCAAGGGCGGCTTTTTGGTCGTCAGAGAGGGTGTGATAAAAGCCGTGCGGGCGCTCGGCGTTAAAGACCCCGATGCCCGCAACCCGGCGGACAGCGGCGATTTCGCTGCTGTCCGAGCTCTTTAAAAACTGGATGACGAGGGCCTGTCCCCCACTGCCGGCAAACCGGAGGGCAAGCCCAAACGCCGCGGTCGTTTTGCCTTTGCCGTCTCCGGCATACAGATGAATCACGGTATCACCTACGCTCTGGGATGATATTTCGTATAGACATTGCGGAACCTGTCCTTGATGAGCTGGGAATAGATTTGCGTGGTCGCAATATCGGTGTGGCCGAGCATCTCCTGAATCGACTTCAAATCGGCGCCGTTTTCCAGCAGGTGGGCCGCAAAGGAATGCCTCAGCGTCTGGGGCGTGATGCGGGTGCGAATGTCGGCCGTCTGCTGATATTTTTTTAAAAGCTTCCAAAAGCCCTGCCTCGTCAGCCGCTCGCCCGACATGTTGAGGTAGAGTGCGTTGCCGGAGCTTGCTGTCGCGAAAATGGGCCGTGCGGTGTTCAGGTAGTCCATGACAAACCGGATTGCAAGCGGATAGAGCGGCACAATGCGCTCCTTCTCGCCGGCGCGGCAGCGAATGAAGCCGATGCTGAGGTTGACGTCTTCAATGTTGAGGTCAACGAGCTCGGAGACCCTTATGCCTGTGGCGTAGAGCACCTCAAGCATGCAGCGGTCGCGCAGGCCCTTGAACTCGGAGACGTCCGGCTGCTCAAGCAGCAGTTCCACTTCGGTTTTGGAGAGAATCTGGGGCAGCGCCCGCTTACACTTGTCCCGTTTGACCTCCAAAAAAGGATTGCCCGAGACGAGGCCGTTCGCCTGCAGGAATTTGTACAGCGTGTGGATGGAAGCGGAGACGCGGGAGACCGTGGAGGGGGCCTTCGTCAGCTTCAGGTCTTCAAAATAGGCGCTCGCAATGTCGCTTGACACGTCCGCGAAAGAGTGCACGCCATGCTCGTTTGCAAAGGAAATAAACTGCAGGATATCCCTTTTATAGGACTGCAGCGTGTTGGCGGACGAATGTTTTTTTGTTTCGAGGTAAGACATGAAATCGGTCAGCTGCGAAACCATGGTCAGACTCCCACTATGACAATTTTCACTTCAAAAAAAGCTCGACGACCGCCGAAAAAAATAAAAATAACACGGCTACCCCGGTGGACGTGATCAGTGTGCCGGAAGTTTTGGCAAAATCGCTTCTGCCCTTGATTTCGGGAAAAGCTCTGATCATGGAGACGGAGGAGGCGGCGCAGGCCGAGCAGAGTAAAATGACGGCCGGCGCCGAAAAAGCGAGAAACGGAACGCCGGTAAAAATCCCCTCGAGTGTGCCAAGCGATAGGAGCGACGCGGAGCACGCGCCGACAATATAGCCAAAAAAACAGGCCGACATAAAGGCCATCAGGGCGCCGAGCAGAGAAAAAGAGAAAAAGTATGCGACGACTATGGAGAGCGCACACAGGCGGGTGGCTCCAAGCTCCTGCGCCAGTTCGGCGGCGCTGAGGGCGGCGGCCGACGACATCGTATAGGAAATCGAGCCTACGACAATGCCGATTAAATAGACGCCGATGACAAGGCTGAGCAAACTCGGGGACTTATAAAAACGCTTTTTAATTCGCCGCATTTCGTCCTCCATGAGAGAAATGAATAAATATCAAATGCGGCAAATGGTGTGTATGTATGCAGAAAATATTCAACTGCACTTTACATAACTATTATGTAATTATCACTATACACCATTAACCCTTAGAAATCAATGGGTTTGACTCGAATATTTTAACAAATTATTATCGGATTTATGTAAATATATTTATGTTAACTCGTGGAATTACTTTCCCCAATATGTAGATTTTGTCATTGCTCCAGTCCATCATTTCGTATATGTGTAAAAGTATGTGGATTTTGTGGATATTTTACGGCCTGTTAACATTCATCACCTCCGGCGGCGCGGACGGGCGTGGCCGCCTATGCTGCCCCCGACTGCGGCCGGGAGCAGAGTTGTCGCCACAAGCCTGAGCATCGCTCCCCCTCTCGGTAAAGTGCCAAATAAAATGACGGAAAGGAGAACCATCAACGCAAAAATGACGGCGCCCGCTGCGACACCGGTCAGGGCTCCGTTTTTCTCCCCTTTTTTTGCGGCTCCAAACCCGCAGTATCCGGCCACCGCACTGAGGATTGCGATCAGCGCGATTTTTTCAGCCATTTCGCTCCCCAGCTTTATTCCAACGGCGCTGAGCGCCGCCATCAGGAGCAGGAATATCAGCAGCCCTTTGGCCGCCACAATTCCATACCCGCTTTTTTTCTCCATGCGGTTCACGTGATTCCCTCCTTATCTTGGTTGTCCCTCGAGAGATTTTATTCCCTACCCGCTGCGCATAGAACAAGCGTGTGTTATCCCCTTGTGCGATTTATAAGAAAAGCGCCTGCCGCTAAATTGCGGCAGGCGCTTTTCCGCCTGTCGGAAAAATTATTTTTCGACAGGCGGATTTTCCCGGCTTTTCGAAAGGCCGAGGAAATCCATTAAAATCCTTATTTTTAAACGCGTTCAAAAATAAGGCAAATAAATGCCGCCCGCCAGCGCGAATTCATTTCGCGCGGAAAGGGCACCAATTACTTGGCGGAAAACCCGTAGGTTTTTCGCCACCCTCAAAAGCGCCTGCCGTAATTAAACGGCAGGCGCTTTTGGGTGGTGCAATGTGTGATTAGATGGGTGACGCGGCATTTACTGCGCAGCTGCGTCTCTTGATTCCTTGGCCTGAATGCCCCAGCGCATGATGCGCAGGCGGGTCTTTTCAGTTCCGGTCTCAATTGTGATGGCGTCGTCTTTAATGTTGACAACGCGGCCGATAATCCCGCCGATTGTCACGACGCGGTCGCCAATCTGAAGGTCGGCTCGCATTTCGGAAACCGCCTTCTCTTTCTTCTTCTGCGGAACGATCATGAAAAAGTACATGATTCCAAGCGTGAGGATGATGATACCAAAGCTGCCGAAATTTCCAAGTGTGCTAGGCATTGTCGGGACTCCTTTGTCGTAATTTTTATGATTTTAATGTATCATACCCATTTGGAGCAATTTGAATATGCTTTTTGGCTACTGGCCGCTGTTTAAGCGGACGTGCCGCTCCAGACGCTCATTTCCATACGTGAAACTGTCAAGCAAAAAGCCGATTCCGCCGAACGTCGGCGTGAAATAGTTGTTCTCGGGATTGAAGAAGACCGTTTCTTTTTTGAGGCCTGCGTTAATTGAGGCAAAGCGCGCCTGCCCGGCCTCCGGCTCCCATTCATAGACGTAGCAGGTCTTGACGGCTCCTGTTTCAAGCACCGTCTCATCCATGCCGTCGCCGTCGAGGTCGACACTTGTGGCGACGCCCGCAATTTCAAGAAGCGATACCGGTACGCCGTCTTCGCCTATTTGAATGAGTTTCGTGTCCCCGGAATACTCGAGCGCGGCCGAATAGACGTAGTATTCGCCCACATTGCCCTCACTGTCGATTTTGACGGGCGTGAGCGAACAGCTGTCCGAGGACTCGACGGTGCCGAGCTTAAACAGCTTGCCGCCCACTTCGCAAAATGCCGCCGTCTCCCCACCCCTCTGCGGGGTTGTGCCGAAGCGCACCGTGTCGCTGACAGGCTCCCCTTCCGCCGTAAAGCTCGTGTCCACAATTGCCGCAAGCGGCTCCTGTGTGAACGGGGCGGCCGTGAAGTCGAGCGAGATGGGCCACTTCAGAAAAGAGACGGTCAAAACCACGCCCAAAACGAGCGTAATTATGGTTGTCCGCAAGGACGATTTGCGCTCGCGCTCGGCGCTCTCCCTTTTCTGCATTTCGGCCTGCGCGGTGCGGCTGTATTTTTTTTTCTTTCTTGCGGTGGGCATAGAATCATTACCCCGTCCTTACTGCGCTCTCGCGTTTGTTACAAAGATTATTGTAGCATATAATAATTGCGGATGCAACAATTGAAAATTTAAGACGCTACTCACGATTGACAGAATTTACTTTAGGAGTATACTGAAAACTACGTAAAAGGAGGTATTCAGACTATGGCAAATGAGTGCACACATGATTGTTCCACCTGCACGCTGCACTGTGCCGATAGAAAAGAAGTGCCGGGGACGCTGCTTGCCCCCTGCAACAAGGCGTCCAAAATCGGGAAGGTGATCGGGGTCGTCAGCGGAAAGGGCGGCGTCGGAAAGAGCCTTGTCACGTCGCTCCTCGCCGTTGCGACAGCGAAAAAGGGCTATCGAACCGCCATTCTTGACGCCGACATCACAGGGCCCTCCATTCCGGCGGCCTTTGGCATCAAGGGCAAGGCCGAAGCGGGTGAAAACGGCCTGATTCCGGCCAAATCACCGGGCGGAATTTCGGTCATGTCCATCAATTTGCTGCTTGACCATACCGACGACGCGGTGATTTGGCGCGGGCCCGTCGTGGCCGGCGCTGTCAAGCAGTTCTGGTCCGACGTGGCCTGGGGCGACGTCGACTATATGTATGTCGACATGCCGCCCGGCACCGGCGACGTCGCCCTAACCGTCTTCCAGTCGCTGCCCGTCGACGGCGTCATCGTGGTCTCCACGCCGCAGGACCTTGTCGGCATGATTGTCGAGAAAGCCGTCAACATGGCCGCGATTATGAAGGTGCCGGTTCTCGCCCTCGTCGAGAACATGAGCAGCTTCCGGTGCCCCGACTGCGGCTCGGTCCACTATATTTACGGAAAGGGCCACGCGGATGAAATTGCGAAAAAGCACGGTATTCCGGCTGTCTTCCGCCTGCCCATTGAGCCTGAACTGGCACGGCTGACCGACGCCGGCCGCATTGAAGACGCGAAGACGGAAACCCTTGCCGGGCTTGCCGACACGCTCACGGCCTGACCGCGCGCCAGACCCGGACAAGCGCCTCCAGAGAGACGGCGGCGTTGGCGGGGCTGGTCGACGGAAGCGGTATGATATCGACTCCGGTGAGCGGCCGGACGTGCCTGAGATAGAGCTTCTCGGCCGTCCGGCCGTTTGCGTATATGCGGGAGACGGCGCTGCCATCTAAAATGCGCCTGATGTCGTTTGCCGCCACGGCTTTGATACTGGCGTCGCTTGACCCTGTGATCTCACAGGAGGCCACAACGTCCCACAGAGCCACTCTGTGGCTCAGCAGGAAGGCTTTTCTCCCCTCTATGTCATCGGGGACGTCCTCGCCGAAAACGCCCGTCAAAACCCGCCAGAAGCGGTTTTGCGGGTGACCGTAATAAAAGCCGACCTCCCGCGATTTGACCGAGGGCATCGTGCCGAGGATGAGCACCCGTGAGTTTTCGTCATAGACCGGCGCAAAGGTGTGCAGCTCTCTCAACGGTTCCTCCTTTTGCGGCGGGCGCTTGCCAGCCGACTTTTTTTCAGCGGCGCCAGACCACTTTGAAGTCCTCAAAGACGATGGGCATCTCCGGGGAAAACGCGTAGCCCTCCTGCGCCCCCTCCTCGGTGAAGACGCGGGCGTGGCCCTGCTGCCAGGACTCCAGCGTGTCGTCCTCCCCTTCCCTTTTGCAGATTTCATAGGTCATCTCATTAAAAGGCATCGTGCGCACCGCCGTCGTCTCAATGACGCAGCGCGGAGCTCCGGCCCAGTCTGTCACCACCGACAGGTCGCCGGGGCGGGGCGGGCGCTGTCCGGCGGTCTCATATAACGGTAGGCTTGAGGTTGCGGCCGTCTTCTTTCCGTCTAAAACAAGCCCGAGCAGGCCATTTGCCAGCTCCTCCGTCATGCAGAAATGAAAGATTTCATAGGGCGCCGTGTCCGGCGGGCGGCCGGTCTTTTGCAGAAAGTCCTGCCAGAATGCGCTCGTTTCACTGTCCATTGAACAAAAATGCCTCCCGAAAAATGTCTCTTTGCATGCTTTTGTCCATTGTATCACGCCTTTTGAGGCCGGCACAAGTGAGGAGCATGACTTTGCGGCCCTCTGTGAGGATAGATTCTGTTATATAAAACAATATATTGTACTC
>DATMZG010000124.1:0-13552 GCA_035560415.1 Candidatus Acidiferrum sp.
ATAAAATAATAGGCATGCGAGTGAATAAAATTTACACTCATAGATTGCATTTTCTGCCAGTTAGTGGTATTATTGAGCGAGGACGTCAAACGAAGAGGGAGGGACCGTACGGATGGAAAAAACGGCCGAAAAAATCGTGGCTTTTGATGTGGAGACCCCGAATCACAGAAACGACAGAATCTGCGCCATTGGCATCACCCTGATTGAGGACGGGCAGATTTCCGACACGTTTTCTTACATCGTCAATCCCGAATGTGAGTTTGACGCGCAAAACGTCCGGCTCCACGGCATCCGCCCGGAGGACGCCGCGGGCGTCCCGGCCTTTCCGGACATCTGGGAGAAGCTCCGTGAGCTTTTTCGCACCTGCCTCGTGGCGGCCCACAACGCGAATTTTGACCTCTGCGTGCTGCGAAAGACCCTTGCGGCCTACGGCATCGCCGAGTCGCTCCTGTACTATGTAGACACGCTGCAAATCGCCCAAAGGGTGGACAAAAACGTCGAAAACCACAAGCTCTCCACCCTCTGCAAGCACTTTTGCATTCCGCTTGAGCCGCACGACGCGGGCAGCGACAGCTACGCCTGCGCCAAGCTGCTCTGCCTGTTTTTAGAGGCGGGGGTGGACCTGGGCAAGTTCACAAGGGCTTTTCGCTTTGAAGCGCCGGCAAGCGGTGCGCGGGAGGGATATCGCGCGGGGCTCAGCCAGAGCAGCAGCGCCCTTCTGACCTTAAACGGCATTTTGTCCGGCATCGCCTGCGACGACGTGCTGGCCGAGGCCGAAGTCGGCTATTTGCAGGCCTGGCTTGACGAGAATATCGCGCTGAAGGGCAACTATCCCTACGACAAAATTTACTCGACCCTGACGGGGGCCTTGGCCGACGGGGTGCTGACGGCGAAGGAGTCTCAGGACATGCTGAGCCTCTTCAAGCGGGTGACCGACCCCGTGGGCGAAAATGCCTGCGACTGCGGCGCCCTCGACCTCGAGGGCAAAAATGTCTGTCTGACAGGCGAGTTCGACTTCGGCCCCAAGGAGGAGGTCGCCGGAAAACTTGCGGCGCTGGGGGCCCAAATTCAAAACAGCGTCACCGGCAAGACCGACATTCTCGTGGTCGGCGGGCAGGGCAGCGCCGCTTGGTCGGCCGGAAACTACGGCAACAAGGTCAAAAAGGCGCTCGAAATGAAAGAGAAGGGCGCGGACATCCTCATTGTCGCAGAGGCCGGGTTTTTTGCCGCCCTGAAGGACTGAGGACGGAATACCGGCCATAATATAGAGCGTTCCCTGCGGGACATCTGTCTTTCAACATCGTGAGTAGGAGGTATGGAGAATGAGCATGTTTGGCGGCCTGTTTGATTTGGACGACGACGGAAACCTCGACACTTTTGAAAGGGCTTTTGAGTTTGGCGCCGTAGAGGAGTTTTTTGAAGAGGACGGGGACGAAGAGGACGACGAAGACGAGGACGAAGAAGAAGACGACGACGAAGACTACGGCGACGGCTACGAAAATAACGAGGACGAGGACGACGAGGGCGAAGACGAAGAATTTTAACTTTTGACTTGGGGATAATCATTGAAGCGGCCCGCTTGACGACAAGCGGGCCGCTTTTTATATGGCATTTGCGGGGCGTCAGCTCTCCCCGTACAGTTTTTTCACGGCGGCCCGCACCTCGCCGTAGCTCGTGCAGCGGCAGAGGTTTGATTGCAGCCACTCCTCAACGACATACTCCTCCGGCATTTCGGGAAACCGGTTTTTGAGGGCATAACAGACCATTAAAAAGCCCGAGGTGCAGTAGCCGCACTGGAAGGCCCCGGCGTCGACAAAGGCCCTTTGAACGGGGGAGGAGCCCCCGAGCCCCTCGGCCGTGAGGATTTCTCTCCCCTCGGCCTCGACGGCCAGCATCAGGCAGGACTTGGCGGGCCACCCGTCGACCACGACGGTGCAGGCCCCGCAGTCGCCGTTTTTGCACCCGGGCTTTGCGCCCGTCAGCCCAAGCTGCTCGCGCAGCACGTCGAGCAGCAGGTCGGCGGGGCGCACGGCCACGTCGCGTTTTTCGCCGTTGACCTGCAAAGTGACAACGGTTTTGCCGGTATATTGCACCATGTCAAAAGCCCTCCAACAGTTCACGAATCGTGTTTTCAAAGACAAAAAGCCGGTATTCGCCGGAGCCCTCCGCGTCGCTGACCGGGGGGGCGGGGAGCAGCTCTGCCGCTTTTTTGGCCTTTTGGGCGGGGGAGAGGGCGCCGTCGTTTAGCGCCGCTTCAATTTCCGCGCTGCGAAAGGGGTAGGGGCAGATGCCGGAAAAGGCGGCGCGAAGGGTGTCGCCCTTCCTGATGGCGGCCACGCTGACAAGGGGGTAATCGATTTTCTCGTTTGCGGTCTTTTTCAGGTGGGCGCACGGGGCCCGGGGCGCCCAGGCGGGGACGTGGAGCCCCGTCACAAGCTCGCCCGGAAAGAGCCGCATGCGCTCGCGAAAGACGCTTTGCAGCGGCAGGGTGCGCTCCCCGCCGGGGCCGGTCAGCGACACGGTGGCGTCGGCCAGCAGCAGCGGCAGGCTGGTCTCCCGGTAGATGATGGCGCCGCACAGGTTGCCGCCAATGGTGATGCGGCACTGGTTGGTGTGGTCGGCAATCCGGCCGCAGGCGAGGTCCAGCAGCTCGAAGAATTTTGACTCTTTAATTTGATTTAGGGTGCAGGCGGCCCCGATGTGCAGATATGCCCGGTCAAGGCGCAGCTCAGTCAGCTCCGGAATGCGCTTGACGTCGATGACGGCGTCAGGCCGGATGGCGCCGGCCCGGCAGAGCGTGACGGTCTCGCTGCCCCCGGCGTAGTAGTGGGCGGCAAGGCCCCGGCCCGAGAGCTTCCACCAGGTCTCGGTCGCCTCCCGCAGGGTGTCGGGGCGAAAGTACATAAAGTCAAAAGGAATCACAGGCTGCCCTCCATAGACTGCCGCCACAGCGCCTCGGGCGTCAGCGGCAAGGTGGAGCACTCCCGCCCGAAAGCGGCGGAAAGCGCGTTTGCAAGCGCCGCCGGAATGCCGATGATGCCGTGCTCCGAATAGGCGCGCACGCCGTAGGGGGAGTCCTCCTGCGGGGTCTCGACAAAGCCGACGCGGTACTCCGGCTCCTGTCCGATGTGCATCAGCTTGTATGTGCGCAGGTTCGGGGTTTGGGGGACGCCGTCGGCGTAATAAAAATAGGCCTCGCGGCTCGCCATGCTGAGCCCCATGGCCATGCCGCCCGCCACCATGGCCCGCATGCCCTCGGGACTGATGACCCGGCCCACGTCCATGACGGTCGTCGCCGTGATGAGCCGGTAAGTGAAATTGGCGAGGTCGGCCTCCACCTCGACGACCTGGGCCCCCACCGTCCAGGCGGGCCCGGTCTTGCCCCGCCCCGTCGCGGGGTCAAGGAGCGACAGCCCCTTGAGCATGAACCGGCCCCGCCCCAAAGCCGGCTCCCCCAAAGAGAGCCCGTCTTTTGAGAGATAGCCCATGACAATGTCCTTGAACGCAAGAAAATGCTCGGGGTTCTTTTTGGAAAAGACGCGTCCGCCCGAAATTTCAATGTCCTCCGGCGGACAGTTAAAGGCTAAGGCCCCGGTGGCCCGCAGCTGCTCCATGGCGTCGTCGGCAGCCCGGATGACGGCGCGCCCCGCCATGTATTCCGTGAGGCTTGCGACGGTTTTCCAGTGCTCGGGCGCAGTCCTTGTGTCGGTCTCGTGGACGACGTGCACCTGCGAGACCGGCAGCCCAAGGCGCTCGGCCAGCATTTGGGCGAGGTGGGACTGGCTCGCCGAGCCCATCTCCACAACGCCGGTGTGGAGGTTGACGCTGCCGTCCGAATTGAAGGTGATAAATGCCCCTGAAACGGCGTCGGTCGGCGGGTTTTCGGTCTTCCAAAAGCAGGACACCCCCTGTGTACGCACGGTGCCCGGCTTGACTTCCGTAGCCTTGCCGCCCTCCCACCGGGAGAGCGCTTTCACCTGCGCAAGGCAGGCCGCAAGGTCGCCGGTGTTGCTTTTTGTGCAGTAGACGCCGGTTGGAGTCGCGTCGTCCACCCCGATGGCGTTTTTGAGCCGGAACTCGAGCGGGTCGATTTTGCAGATGCGGGCAAGCGAGTCCATCGCGCCCTCGACGCAAAAGGCGGAGGACTCGTGGGTGAAGCTGCGGTAGGAGGTGGCGTAAGTGTGGTTGGTGTAGACGCAAAGGGCGTCGCAGGAGACGTTTTCGATGCGGTAGGGGCCGGTGCAGTCGACGGCGATCGCCTTGGCGAGGTAGGGGGAGATGTCGGTGTAGGCGCCGCAGTCAAGCCGGTACTCCATGACGGCCGCCTGCAGGCGGCCCTCCTTGTCGGCGCCCAAGGTGATTTCGGCCTCGAGCCCCTGCCGGCAGGGGGCGCCCGCCATGTCCTGCTCGCGGGGGATTGTCAGGCGCACCGCCTTGCCGCCGACGGCCCTGCTTGCCAGAAGGGCCAGCATTTCGGCAAAGGCCGGCGCTTTGCCGCCAAAGCCGCCGCCCACAAAGGGCACCTTGACCTGTATTTGCCCCGCCGGAATCATAAAAACGTCCGACAGCAGCTTTCGCACGGCAAAGGGGGCCTGCGAGGAGGTCGTAATTGTCACCGCGCCGTCGGCCGACACTTCGGCCCGGGCCGTGCGCACCTCCATGGCGAGGTGTCCGGAGGGCGGCAGCGCAAACCGCCTTTTTGCGACATGGGCGCAGGCGGCGAGGGCCCCCGCGGCGTCCCCCTTGCGAATGGCGTAGCGGCTGGCGATGTTGGTGCCGGCCTCGGGGTAGACGTCTGCCATGGACTTCTTGTACCGGTCGAGATTTTCGTGAATGAGGGGGGCCTCTCTGGCAAGCGAGGCGGAGGGCGTCAGCACCGCCGGCATGGGCTCGTATTCGATGTCAATGAGCCGCACCGCGGCCTCGGCCGTCGCCTCGTCGATGGCGACGGCCATGGCCACGGGTTCGCCCGCATAGCGCACGACTCCGCGGGCCAGTGCCGGCCGGTCGAGCAGCAGGGGGCCAAAGAGCCCCGCGAACTCGTCCCCGGTCAGCACGGTTTTGACGCCGGGGAGCGCGCGGGCCTTATAAGTGTCAATGCGCGAAATGCGCCCGTGGGCGCAAGTGCTGGTGAGAAGCCGCGCGCAGAGCACCCCCGCCACCGGCATGTCGTCTGTGTAAATGGCCTTTCCCGTCACTTTATCCCACGCGTCAAGCCGCGTAACGCTTTTTCCGAGGACTGTGCCCAAGGTGATGCGCCTCCTTTTGACTTCATTGTTCGCCGCCGTGTGCAAAATATCCCACGGCGGGCCCCCTTTTCGCACACAAAAAGCCCGCAAACGGCAATCGTTTGCGGGCTTATGTAAAATGTTTGAGGTCACCTGCCGCCGGGCTGCTTTTCCCCCTCGATTTTCGCCTCGAGGCGGCGGATGTAGCCCACGAGCTTGCGCAAAGTCGCGGCCCTGTCGGCGGGCGAATACTCGCGGCTGCCTGTGATGTCCCACAGAAAGTCCCAAAACGCGGCCGTGATGCCGCTCTCCCGCATGGAGAGGACGACGACGGGCTCCCCGGTTTTGGCGACGAGGACGCCGTAGTCCTCCTTGGCGTAGACCATATACCCGTTGCCGGGCGTCTCCGGGGAGAGCCGGACGCAGAAATTCTCATAGGTCTCTAAAAGGCGCACGAAGTGTTTTAAGTGGCGCAGGTACTCCTGCGGCGTGTAGCGGGCGGCGCCCCCCGCAAACATGGCCGAAAGCGAGACCGGCAGGCGGCCCTCCATGACAAGGCCGAGGTCGGGCAGGCGCAGGATCTCGGTAAAGCGGCGGGTGGCAAGCAGATTTTCAAAGAGCCCCGCCCGCATGTGCCGGCGGTCGGCCGACACACCCCCGTCAATTCCGGTTCTGGCGGCGATGTCGGCCAAAACGCCCTCCGGCATCGTGAGCAGCGACAGCGACTCGGTTTTAATGATGGCGTCGCAGGGCTCGCGCTCAAACTCGAGCAGCATGTCAAAGCAGGCGTCCTTGTCCCGCTGCGTGAAAATTTTCATGAGCGGCTTGCACATGGCCAGATATTGCAAAAACTCGTACTCATAGGCGGCGACGGCCGCCTTGTCCCCAAACAGGAGATTTGCCGCCCGCTCGCCCGAGCGGCCGACCGAGTTCGAGACGACGGCGGCCGTGCCCGGCGCAACAAAGAGCGTGCGCTTGAAAATGCCGTCCCGCTTTTTCGGGTAGAAATAGGGCTCAATGACCCCCGACATATAGAGCGGCATCCACTGGGAGATGGCGGCGAGCATCTCGTCGAGGTCGCGGCTGACCGTGTGGATGATGACAATGCGGTTGCCCCGCGACAGGACGGCGCCCATGAGCGCCGCCCAACGCCCCGCAAACTCCCGGCTCTCGGTCATCCAGTCGGTCGCTTCGCCCGAAAAGAGCAGCAAGGTCACGGGCTTAGGCGCTGCCAGCACCGCGTTTAAAAACCGGATGACGGCCTCGCGCTTTCCCGCGTTTCCGTAAAAGGCGGCGTATTCCGGCAGCGGTTCCGGGGCGCTCGCCCCGAGCTCTTTGGCTTGCAGTGGCCGGGCGTCCCCCGCCGGCGTCTTCGTGAGTCCCGCGAGGAAATTGTCGACCTTGCGCGTGCCGCCCGACCTGTCGTCCGAAAGCCACGAGGAAATGAGGCTTTGAAGCTCACCCGTGTCCTTGACGTCGCGGGTCAGCTCCATTGCGTCAAAAACGGCTTTTTTGCGGTAGCTCTCGTTGCAGCGCCCGGCAAAAAAGGCGGAAATTGCGCTGATGCAGGACTTGTTGCGCAGCGCCCGCCGCTGGCCGCGGCGCAGCCGGCTGATGTGCGAGGCGTCGAGCTTGACATTCTGGGCCAGGGCGCTGTTGGTCGTCCCGGTGACATTCATGAGCAAATCGAGTTTTTCACAAAATTCCAAGGCAATCACTCCGTTTTTCGAGTAGTTCGAGTATATCATATAGACACATGAAAATGCAATGAATGAAATGCGATATTTATTTCATCGCGGTGCGATTTTTGTCCCTGACAAATACACAGGGGACAATGTCTGCCGGAAGCCGCCTCATTTGCGTCAGCTTCATTTATGAAGAAAACAATACCATGCAAGGGCGCTGATATGCGGCCGAAAGCGGGAAAAAATACAGCAGAAACCGTGTATATTCGACAAAAGGGACGCGGCACTTGCCGCATCCGCGTATGGATAACAAAGCTCGCGTATGGAAAACAAAAAGGAGGGAAACACGAATGGATGTCCTCGCATTGATCCTTGTGATCATCGCAGGCCTCAACTATGGCAGCATCGGATTCTTCAAATATGATTTTATTGCGGCGATGTTCGGAAGTCAGCCGTCCTCTGTGAGCCGCTTTGTCTTCGCCATTGTCGGCATTGCAGCCATCTGGTGCGTCACGCTGCTCTACCGCAGGCGGGATGAAAGGGAATCCCACACACACAACGTATAGCCGCCCGACAACAGGGCGATGAACCGCCCGTCCGATATGACAAAGGGTAAAACGTGAAATATCTCTGGAGCGAACATGTGAATATACCAAGGTTCCCGGCCCTTGAAAAAGACGCCGCCGCCGATGTTCTTGTAGTCGGCGGCGGCATGGCCGGTGTTTTGTGCGCCTTGGTTTTAAAAGAGCGGGGGGCCGACTGCATCCTCGCCGAAGGGGAGGTCGTCGCGGGCAAGGTGACAAAGGGGACGACCGCCGTCGTCACGGCCCAGCACGACAAGCTGTACAGCGACCTCGTGGCTAACGCGGGGGCCGCGAAGGCGAGACAGTATCTCGGCGCAAACCTTGCGGCAGTCGCCGACTTCAGGAAGCTGGCCGGCAGCGTCCCCTGCGATTTTGAAGACAAGCCGTCGGTCATTTTTTCGCGCACCGATGAAAAGACGATGCAAAAAGAGGCCAAAACCGTGGCCGAGCTCGGCTTTCCGGCCGAGTTCGTCAAAGAAATCGACCTGCCGGTCAAAATTGCGGGCGGCGTCAGGTTTCCCGCCCAGGGGCAGTTTCATCCGCTCAAGTTCATTGCGGGCGTGGCGCCGGGGCTGCAAATTTACGAGGACACATTTGTCAGGACAGTTGAGGAGAGCAGGGCCGTCACTGAGCGCGGCCGCGTCATCCGGGCAAAACAGGTCATCATTGCCAGCCACTTTCCCTTTATCAACACCCACGGGCTCTACTTTGCCAAGATGTATCAGCAGCGCTCTTACGTCATTGGGCTCGTTGGGGCGGGGGAGGTCGGCGGCACTTACGTCGACTTCGCCCCAAACGGGCTCTACTTCAGAAATTATCAAAATCTGCTCCTGATTGGCGGCGGAGACCACCGCACCGGCAAAAAAGGCGAGGCCTATCGGCCGCTGCGGGATTTCGCAAAAAAGCACTATCCGAACGCCACCGAAAAATACGCCTGGGCGACGCAGGACTGCATGAGCCTCGACGGAGTGCCCTATATCGGCCGGTACGGGGAGCACCTTAAAGACGTCTATGTCCTGACCGGCTTCAACGAGTGGGGCATGACAAGCTCCATGCTCGGCGCAAAAATTCTGGCCGACAGGATAGAGGGTAAGCAAAACCCCTACGCAGAGCTCTTCGCCCCGGACAGGAGCATGGCAAAAATGCAGCTGCTCGCAAACCTTGCGACGACGACCGTCAGCCTCGCCACCCCGACGGCAAGGCGCTGCGCCCACATGGGGTGCGCCCTCAAATGGAACCCGGTGGAGCACACCTGGGACTGCCCTTGTCACGGCTCCCGGTTTGACGTAAAAGGCCACGTCCTCGACAACCCGGCCACGAAAAATATCCGCGCATGAAAAACAGCAGCGTTTGACGGCGCTGCTGTTTTAATTTGAAGCTGTCTTTACTCGGGGACTTCATTCGTTGCGGGCAGGCAGGCCCCTTCCGTGCATACATAAAATGTGGTTTTCTCATTTAACAGGGGATAGGCGGGGTCATCCGCCACCTTGAAAATCCAGTCCGATTTGACCCTTATGGCGCCGAGGTCATCGTTCGGGGCGAGCGCGCAGGTGACCTCTTTTGCGGGCAGCGCCGAGTAGAGGTAAAAGCCGGAGCCGGCGGGGTAGCCCTGTGCCTCGCCGTTCATAAAGGCCTCCTGCTTTTTTTGGAGTTCATAGAGCTTGTCCGACTTTGTCAGGGCGGCAAGTCTTTTGAGGTTATAGGCCATGACCGAGTTGCCGGAGGGCGTCGCGCCGTCGTAGGTCTCCTTCGGAGCGAAAATCATGGCCTCGTTTTGACGGCCGGAAAAGTAAAAGCCGCCGGCCTCTTTGTCAAAATACTCGGCCGTGACTTTTTCGGTCAAAGCCTCGGCCCGCGCCAAAAAGCGCCCATCGCCGGTCGCCTGATGCATACAGATGAGGGCGAAAATGAAATAGGCGTAGTCGTCGAGAAAGCCCGGAGCCCCGCGCTTTCCGTCCGTGACGCCGGAGTAGAGCGTATCGCCGTCAGTCAGGACCTGCTCAATATAATTGAGGATTTTCTCGGCCGTAATCAGGTATTCCTCCCACCCGAGAATGCGCCCCGCCGTCGCGTAGGCGGCGGCCGTGAGGGCGTTCCAGCAGGTCAGAATTTTGCGGTCGGTCGCGAGCGGCATTCGCTTTTTGCGGTAGTCGTAGACCAAGGGCCGCAGCCTGTCAATCGACAGGTCGGGCCGCTGCCGGTTCAGCAGGTTCAAAATATTTTTGCCCTCGAAATTACCGGCCTCCGTCACGCCAAACCGGGCGCAAAAGCGCGCCCCGTCCTCCGCGCCCAGGAGCGCTGTAAGCTCGCCCGGCGTAAACAGGTAGTAGCCGCCCTCGTCCTCGCCGCTGTCGGCGTCCTGGGCCGTGTAAAATCCGCCCTCGGGACTTCGCATCTCCCGTTCGAGGTAGACAAAAATTTTCTCGGCCACCTCGCGGTAGAGGGTCCGGCCGGTGCGCTCATAGGCCATGAGGTAGGCGATGGCGAGCAGCGCGTTGTCGTAGAGCATTTTTTCAAAGTGGGGGGCAAACCAGTACCGGTCGGTCGAGTAGCGGGAAAACCCGTAGCCGACATGGTCGAAAATGCCGCCTTTGTACATGGCCTCAAGGGTCTTTTCGGCCATGTCGGGGCCGGTGCCAAGCAAAAACATGAGGTTGTGGGGGGAGGGGAATTTGGGTGCCGTTCCAAAGCCGCCGTACTCGGCGTCAAACGCCCGCCGGAAAGCGCCCGTCGCCTCCTCAACCGGCGGGGCGAGGTCCTCATCCGCCCCGCCCGCAAGGGCCTGTTGCAGCGAGGCCGTCAGTTCCTCGCCGGCCCGGACAAAGTCGGACCGGTCGCCCGCCCATCGGGTGCCGACCATGCGCAACAGCCCGAGAAAATGCGCTTTGGGAAAATAGGTTCCGGCAAAAAAGGGCTTTTTGTCCAGCGTCATGAAAATGCTGGTCGGCCATCCGCCGCCGCCCGTCAGCGCCTGACAGACCCGCATATAGATATTGTCGACGTCCGGCCGCTCCTCGCGGTCGACTTTGACGGCGACAAAGTGCTTATTCAGCAGCTCGGCCACTTCCGCGTCCTCGAAGCTCTCCCGCTCCATCACATGGCACCAGTGGCAAGTGGAGTAGCCGATGGACAAAAAGACCGGCTTGTCCTCCTTTGCGGCGCGGGCGAACGCCTCCTCGCCCCAGGGGTACCAGTCGACGGGGTTGTGGGCGTGCTGCAACAGATAAGGCGATTTTTCGCCGATGAGCCGGTTTGGCTTGCGTTTTTCCATGGCATCCTCCAGTGAAATTTTTGATGTGGCAATTCATATATTTCGGCACAATTTTCGAGAAATTCCGGCTCCCGCTCAAAAGAGCGGAGGCAAAGCGACCGGCTGCCCGCGGCGAATGGAATTATTCAGTCGAAAAATGACATTTTTTTTTGAAATACATACAATGGTATAGGCGCTCAAATTGGATGTTCACGGCAAATTATTGTATTGGAGATATGATATGAGTAATTACTATAAAAATCAAGGTTCGGCAGGTTATCAGGGCTACGACAACGGTTCGGCAAAGTATCCGGAGTACGACAACGGCTCGGAAGGCCACAAGGGCTACGACAACGGGTCGGCAAAACACCAGGGATACGACGGCCACCGCCCTCCCTGCCCGCCTCCTCCTCCCTGCCGCGTAGGGCCGACGGGCCCCACCGGTCCGCAGGGTCCGAAAGGTCCGCAGGGCGAGTGCGGCCCGCAGGGTCCGATGGGCCCGCGCGGCCCGTACGGCGCAGTAGGTCCGCAGGGTGCGCAGGGCCAGATGGGTCCGCACGGTCCGAAAGGCGAACCGGGATGCCCGGGCGCGCCGGGTTGCCCCGGTCCGCGCGGCGCAACCGGCCCGCAAGGTCCGATAGGCCCGCAGGGTCCCATCGGTTTACATGGTCCGGCCGGTGCGCCGGGTTGCCCGGGTGCACCGGGTCCGAAAGGCCCGATGGGCCCGATGGGTTGCCCGGGACCGAAAGGCGAGCACGGATGCCCGGGTCCGAAAGGCGAACCCGGATGCCCGGGGCCGAAAGGCGAGCCGGGTTGCCCGGGTCCGCGCGGTCCGATGGGTCCGATGGGCTGCCCGGGGCCGACAGGTCCGCAGGGGCCGATGGGCTGCCCGGGACCGATAGGTCCGACCGGCCCGCAGGGTCCGCAGGGTCCGCAAGGTCCGCAGGGCCTGATAGGCCCGACAGGTCCCACCGGCGCAACAGGCGCAACCGGTGCCACAGGCGCAACCGGCCCGACGGGTCCGACAGGTCCGACAGGTCCGACAGGAGCCACAGGTGCCACGGGTGCCACAGGCGCGACAGGCGCGACGGGCGACCCGGGTGCCGCGGGCGCAACCGGCCCGACGGGTCCGACCGGCCCGACAGGTCCGACAGGTCCGACAGGCGCGACGGGCGCGACGGGCGCGACAGGCGCAACCGGCCCGACCGGCCCGACAGGCCCGACAGGCCCGACCGGCGCAGACGGTGCGGCAGGCTTAGCGGGTCCGACCGGCCCGACAGGCGCAACGGGTGCCACGGGTGCCACAGGCGCGACGGGTGCGACGGGCGCAACGGGTGCCACGGGCGCGACAGGCGCGACGGGTGCGACGGGTGCCACAGGTGCCACAGGCGCGACGGGCGCGACGGGTGCGACGGGCGCCACAGGCGCGACGGGCGCAGGCGCAATCATTCCGTTTGCCTCGGGTACGCCGGTGGCCCTCACCACGGTGCTCGGTGGTCTCCTGAACACCTCGAGTGCGGTCGGATTCGGAATCAACACCCCCGGCATCTCTGCCGCAGGCGGTACAATTGACCTCGCCGGCCTGACAAACGTCGCGTTCTCCATGCCTCGTGACGGCACGATTACGTCCCTCTCCGCCTACCTGAGCACCACCGTCGCCCTGGCCCTGGTCGGCTCGACGGTGACTGTGACCGCCCAGCTCTACCAGTCTGTCACACCGGATGACACTTTCACCGCTGTCCCGGGCGCGCTGGTCACGCTGGCGCCCCCGCTCACCGGCATCGTTGCAATCGGCGAGATCCTGACCGGCCTCACGACGGGGCTTTCCATCCCTGTCACGGCGGGGACCAGACTGCTTCTGGTCTTCAGCGCCGACGTCACGGCGGGGCTCGACATTGCAGCCGCCATTGCGGGCTACGCAAGCGCGGGCCTTGGCATCTCTTAACCAAGCTTTCCACGGCTGCGGATACGCCGCTAAAAATAACGGCCGTTTACTGAAAAAGGGCGTCTGCGTGCAGACGCCCTTTTTCGACGGCCTGTTTTGTTGCGCGTTTCTTTAAGCACCGCCAAAAAAGCGCCGTCAGGCAGGGCCCTTGTCCGCGCTGTCGGCCAAATCGCTCACCGTAATGATGGCGTCGAGCAGCTCCTGCCGCTTGTCGGTGGAGAGGGTATAGAAGTCGGTCATGGCGTCGCCGGTGCCCGCGATATGCGCAAAGAGGTCGGAAGACGGCTTTGGTTTCTTGTTGTTCATGGGCATTCCTTTCACTGTACAAAAATATACGTCTATATTGTCTGGCGCAGCAGGCGAAATATCAGTTGGAACTTTCAGGCGAGAGAGGCTTTTCCGCCGTTTTAAGTCGGCGGGAATTCCCCGCACACCGACTGACGGGCGCGGCGCATTCTAAATTTGGAATATTTTATCAATTTACTTGCATATTTTGAGGAATTGTTTTATGATAATTTCTAATAAACGTGATGAGTCCTTTTCATGTACTTTTGTGCTGATATCCCAAATATAGTGCCTTCACGCCGCCGGGTGCGCTTCGATTGCCTTTTCAAAACGCAGTTTTGGGCCAACGCAAAAATGCATAAATTGTCATAAGCATTCGAAACTCTGCGCGGAAATCCTGAAGGCGCCCAGCTTGCGATGAGGTTCGCTTCTCAAATTTATAAGATTTTTCGCATTGTTATCTATAAATTTAAATATGACGTCCATCGCAAAAAAATCCATTCCCTTTTACCCATTTCACTCAAATTCGACGAAATGCGTCGCATATAACTTTTCCCTTGCAAAAACTGTTAGGG
>DATMZG010000125.1:0-7857 GCA_035560415.1 Candidatus Acidiferrum sp.
GTCATTTTGCGTGAATCCGACATTTCCGGTTATTATAATAAAAAAATGATACCGGAACCCCCCATAGACAGGAGGCATATATGGTTAAACTCGAGAACTCCTACGGAGAGATAGAGATATCGGGCGACGTGCTGGCTGAGATCGTCGGCCGCGCGGCAAACGAGTGCTTCGGCGTGGCCGGCATGGCCCCTAAGGATGTCACTGAAGGGCTCGTGTCGCTGTTTCGCCGAAGCGCCATGGACAAGGGCGTCCGGGTTTTCCCGATGGGCGGAGACCTCATATCCATTGAACTTCACATCGTCGTCGTATACGGGCTGAACATCTCCGCCGTGGCGGACAGCATCATGCAAAAAGTCAAGTATATGGTCGAAGAGCAGACAGGGCTCGTCGTCCACGAAATCACCGTATATGTAGATGCCATGAAGGCGTAGCGGAGGTAACCAGTGAACCGAATAAACGGAGATATGCTGCGCGACATGATTCTATCGGGCGCGCACGCGGTTGAATGCCATAAAAACGAAATCAACGATTTAAATGTCTTTCCCGTGCCCGACGGGGACACCGGCACCAACATGTCGCTGACCTTGAAGGCCGGCTGTGATGCCCTGGCGGGGCTCTCGGGGAAGACCTGCGGCGAAGTCGCTTCACAGGCCGCGGCCTTTTTCCTCAAAGGGGCCAGAGGCAACTCAGGTGTCATCACCTCGTTACTCTTCCGGGGCTTTGCCAAAGAGCTTGCGGGCGTAGATGAGATGGATTCGAAAAAGCTTGCGGCCGCCTTCATGGGTGGCGTCGGCTCGGCCTACAAGGCCGTCATGAAGCCGACTGAGGGTACGATTCTGACCGTCTCCCGGGTTGCCGCCGAAGAGGGCGTAAAGCTGGCCGAGACTGAGGAGGACGTCTGCACAGTGCTGAAGAGTATGCTCAAAACAGCCAAACAAACGCTCGATAAGACGCCGGAACTGCTGCCGGTGCTCAAAGCCGCCGGCGTCGTCGACTCGGGCGGCATGGGGTATACCCGCATACTCGAAGGCATGGTGTCAGCACTCTGCGACGGCGTCATCGTCGAGGTCACCGAGCCCGAGGCCGAGAAGCCCCAGAGGACCCAGCCCGATATCACGAGCCTCAACCCGGACGACATCAAGTTCGCCTACTGCACCGAATTTTTCGTCAACCGCACTCAGAAGAAGAAACTGCGCCCGGCCGACCAGCTTCGGGCCTACCTCGATAAGCTCGGCGACTCCCTCGTCTTTGTCGACGACGGGGAGGTCATCAAGGTCCACGTCCACAGCAACGCCCCCGGCCGAGTGCTGCAGGAGGCGCTGAAATACGGCTATCTCTCGGGCATGAAAATCGAGAACATGATGGAGCAGTACGGCGAGTTTGTGGAGCAAATCAGGGAGTCGAGCGGCGAGCGGGTCATTGCCCCGCCCGAAAAGCCCTACGGCTTTGTCGCGGTTTCGCCGGGACACGGCATCTCAGACGTGCTGCGCGACCTGTCGGTCGACCGGATTGTCTCAGGCGGCCAGACCATGAACCCATCCACCGAGGACATTCTCGCGGCCGTCGACGCGACGCCGGCCGAGAACATCTATATTTTCCCCAACAACAAGAACATCATTTTGACGGCCGAGATGACGGCCAAACTGACCGATAAAAAAGTCTTTGTCGTCCCGACAAAAACCGTGCCCGAGGGCATCACCGCCATCATGTCCTTCGATGAGACGGCCGGGCCGCAGGAGAACTTCGACGCCATGCGGACCGCCATGAAAAATGTGCGCTCAGGAAGTGTGACCTATGCCGTCAGAGACACCGTCGTCTCGGACAAGAAGGTCAAAAAGGGCGACATGATGGGCATTGAGGGCTCGAATGTGCGGGCTGTGGAAAAGACGGCCGAAAAGGCCGCCGCAAAACTCTTGGCCGCCATGGTCGGCGACGCCACCTCCTTTGTCACCGTCTTCTACGGGGAGGACGTCGCGCCCCAGACCGCCGAAAAATTCCAGGAGAGCCTCCAGAAAAAATACGGCGACCGGTTCGATATGGCCTTTACCGCAGGCGGTCAGCCAGTATACAGCTACATCATCGCAGTTGAGTAGCGATATCACAAAATTAAATGGCGTGGGGCCGGCCCGCGCCGCGCTGCTGCAGCGGCTCGGCATTGAAAGCTGCGAGGACGCGGTGCGCTTCTACCCCCGCGCATATGAGGACCGGCGGGCCGTCGTCCCAATTGGCGAAACCGCCTTGGGGGCGGCCTGCTCCGTCTGCGGCCATGTCATGACCGTGCCCTCTCACGCCCGCATCCGCAAGGGCATGGAGCTCACCCGCTTTCGCATTGCGGACGGCACGGGCACTGCCGACATCACTTACTTCAACCAGCCCTGGATGAAAAACCTCGTCAAAAAAGGCGAGGAGTATGCCTTTTACGGCAGGGTCGAGGGCGACCTGCTCCGCCGCGCCATGGCAAATCCGGCCATGGCCCGCATCGGCTCGCCGGAGGCCGAGGCGATTGTGCCGATTTATAAGCTGACGGCCGGGGTCTCGCAGAAAATTTTGCGGGGGCTCGTCTGGCAGGCGGTGGAGCTCATGGCGGACAAGCTGCCCGAGGCGCTGCCCCCCGACCTCATGGAGCGGTACGCCCTCATGCCGCTGGGGCAGGCGCTGAAAACCGTCCACCGGCCGGGCGACCCCGCCGGGCTTGCGACCGCCCGCCGCCGGCTTGCCTTTGAAGAGCTCTTCACTTTAAGCCTCGGGCTTTCGCTGCTCGGCCGCAGAGTCAGAGAGGCGGCGGGCGCGCCGATTCCGAAAACCGACATGGCGCCCTTTTTCGCGGCCCTCCCCTTTGAGCCCACCGGCGCCCAGCGCCGGGTCATTGAGGAAGCCCTCTCCGACATGGCGGGGGAGGTGCCCATGAACCGGCTGGTGCAGGGCGATGTCGGCTCCGGCAAGACCGCCGTTGCCGCGGCCCTCTGCTATGCCGCCGCCAAAAGCGGCTTTCAGAGCGCCATGATGGCCCCCACCGAAATTCTTGCGGGGCAGCACTATGAAACGCTTTCGGGGCTTTTGGGGCCGCTGGGCCAACGAACAGTCCTTGTCACGGGCGGCATGCCGGCAAAAGAGCGCCGCGCAGCGCTTGAGGCTATCGCGGCGGGCGAGGCCGACCTTGTCGTCGGCACCCACGCCCTCATTGAGGGGGGCTGCGAATTTACCCGGCTCGGGCTTGTCATTACCGATGAGCAGCACCGCTTTGGCGTCGCCCAGCGGGCGGCGCTCTCGGCCAAGGGGGACAGCCCGCACACCCTCGTCATGTCGGCCACCCCGATTCCCCGAACGCTCGCCCTCATGATTTACGGCGACCTCGACGTGTCGGCCCTCGATGAAATGCCAAAGGGCCGGCAGAAAATCGACACCTTTGTCGTCGAGGAGGAGATGCGCCTCCGCATTGACGATTTTATCCTCAAACAGCTCCATGAGGGCCGGCAGGTCTTTGTCGTCTGCCCCGTCATTGAAAATGAAGAGGAGGAGGGCGAGGGCAGCGGACTTATCGACGTCGTCACCCACGCCGCAAGGCTCTCCAAAGTCTGTGCGCCCCATGCCGTAGCCGCCCTTCACGGCCGCATGAAGCCGGCCGAAAAGGAGCGCATCATGGGCGGGTTCGCAAAGGGGGCCATCGGGGTGCTGGTCGCCACGACCGTCGTCGAAGTCGGGGTCGACGTGCCAAACGCCAACCTCATGGTCGTGGAAAACGCCGAGCGCTTTGGCCTGTCCCAGCTCCACCAGCTGCGGGGCCGGGTCGGGCGGGGCCCCCACAAGTCCTACTGCGTGCTCTTTCGGGCGGGCGGGGGAGAAGTGACAAAAGAGCGGCTCGCCGTCATGGAAGAGACGAACGACGGCTTTGAAATCGCCCGCAAAGACCTCGAACTGCGCGGCCCCGGCGACTTCTTCGGCGAGCGGCAGCACGGCCTGCCGCCCCTGACGGTGGCCGACCTCACCACCGACGCCGACACGGTCGCAAAAGCCGCCACGGCAGCCCACGAGCTGCTTGCGGCAGACCCGGGGCTGGCGGCCCATCCGGAGCTCCTCAAAAACGTCAAACGCCTTTTTGCGCAAGAGAACATCATTCAAAATTAAGGAGAGTAGACATGTACGACTGCATCATCATCGGGGCCGGCCCCGCCGGTCTCTCGGCCGCTCTCTATACCAAGCGGGCCGGCCGCTCCACCCTCATGCTCACAAACAACGTCTCGTCTTTGAACAAAGCCGAGCACATCGACAACTATTTCGGCTTTTCCGAGGGCGTCTCGGGCAAAGAGCTGCTCGAGAGCGGACTTGAACAGGTCAAGCGCCTCGGCGCTGAAGTCGTCGAGTGCCAGGCCACCCGGCTTGAGCCCGGCAGCCCCTTCATCGTCCACACGAACAAGGGCAAGTTCGAGGGCAAAACGGTGCTCATCGCCACCGGCGCCACCCGCGCCAAGCGCGCCGGGCTCAACCTCGATGAGTTTGAGGGCCGCGGCGTTAGCTACTGCGCCACCTGCGACGGTTTTTTCTTCCGCGACAAAGACGTCGCGGTGCTGGGCGGAGGCGAGTACGCCGCCGCCGAGGCCGAGGAGCTCACCCATTTCGCAGCTTCGGTCACAGCCCTGACCGACGGCGCGCCGCAGGCCGATTTCGGCGCCGTCAAGGTCATCGAAAAAAAGCCCCGTCGCCTTGTCGGCGGCGACGCCCTCGAGGCCGTCGAGTTTGAGGACGACTCAAGCATCCGGGTCGCCGGCCTCTTTGTCGCCATCGGCGTCGCCTCCGCCCTCGACTTCGCGCGGTCAGCCGGCATCATCACCGGCCCCTCGGCCATCGAGGTCGACGAGAAAATGCAGACCTCCATCCCCGGCGTCTTCGCGGCCGGCGACTGCGTCGGCGGCCTGCTTCAAGTTTCAAAAGCGGTCGGCGAAGGGGCGCTTGCCGGCACCGGCATGATCGCCGCACTGCGCGAGAAGTAAGTATCCCCCCACGGCCCCTCAACAATAAGCGGGCTGCGCCGACACTGTCGGCGTAGCCCGCATTTTTTCTTACACCTCCTCACGCTCACCTTATCCCCCCTCGTCTCCCCTACACATCCTCCTGCCCACCTTATACCTCCCACGACTCCCTTACACTTCCTTACACGCTCCTTACACTTTTTTGCACCATCTTACAGGGGTTTACCCGCCCCGGGGCGGTTGACTTTTTCCCCGACGCACCGTATAATCGTTAGTGCGACCGGGGCTTATGCGTATAATATAGGCGTACACGTAAAATCGACTAAATTATATATCGGGGTGTAGCGCAGTTGGTAGCGCGCCTGGTTTGGGAACTGGCGCGAAATAGGCAAAAAGTTAATATCGGGATGTGGCGCAGTTTGGTAGCGCACCTGGTTTGGGACCAGGGGGCCGCAAGTTCGAATCTTGTCATCCCGACCAATTTTCGCAGAAAAACCGCTTAAATAAGCGGTTTTTCTGCATTTAAGTTCGGATTTTATATTCTCATCCCAAATTGATTTGCCCGGTTTGGGACGGAAAATATTTTACGGCGGCGGGGAAAACTCTGCCACAGAAAGCGCAAATCCCTAACCCATCCCTAACGGGGTCAAAAATTGCAGATTCGGGTATCCATTCGACAATTATTGTGTTTCGCATCATTACAGGGTATAATCATTTTGTGGAAACCAAGTTTCGTTAAGATAACTGCATGAGGGCTTTCATACGATTGTCCTGTAATTGAGATATCTTTTGCTGAATTATAGATATGCCAGTTTTGTAGGCTACATTGATTGTGAAAAGGGTGAGCGACATGAAAGATCGAAGAGCTGACGCTGTTTTCTTTGGTTTTGACTTTCAGGTAAACGCTGCAATTGTACTCATGTTGGAAAATATAAAGGAATTGCAGTCTCTTCGATTAGAGGGTAATTGCGAAGATATTGAACTCACCTTGGCAAACAGCAAGAAGATTCTTGCACAGGCGAAGGCTGTTGTAAATAGCAGCTCTGATTTTTCTCATGTTCGAGGAAACTTGAAAAAAGCACTGCTGTCTCTTTCTGATGGAGAGCGAAAGGCCGATACCCAACAGCTAATTCTTATTACAAACTCGCCTAATCCGTTCAACGATGATGAATCCCGAGGTGCGTTTTGGGGACCTGCTCACAGAGCCTTTATAGATTTGCCACCCAGCGCACAAAAAATTGTAGAGGGGTATTTGAGCCAAATAGAGCACCCATTGGACTGCCAGAAGTTTATGGTACAAGTTCTCCCTTTTGAAACCGATAATGAAACAGAGCGATATAAGGCTGTTTTGCAAGTTATCAATGATTTTGTAGGTAGCTTGAACACCAATATAACTCACGGGCTGGGGAAGCGGATATGGCAAATTTGGCACTGTGATATATTTACAAACGGGAGTAAAAAAGACGCCGCCATCACATTAACGAAAAAAAGTATCATTTGGCCCATATTGGTCATAGAAACAGATGTGACTCACTGTGATAACGACTTTTTAGAACAGTTAGATGTATGTATATACGATGAAGTTGTACGTTTATATAAAGAAACCATAGACTCCTGCTGTGAGCGTATAGACTTTTTCACAAGAGTACTCTTTGATTTTAATGAATTTCCAAGCAGCAAAAGACAATCGGAGAAGAGCATAGACTTCGTGAACAGTGCATGGGAGAATTACAAAGCAGAGTTTGCCGTCGATAAAATTGATGCAGAAACACTGGAAGCGCTAACAAAAGTAATCCTATTTAATATTCTCCGCCGAAGGATCGTCATTGACAGGGTAAGACAGGGGGTGAACCTATGATTATCCAATCGCTTCGAATAAAAGAAGGGCTTTCTGAGCGCACCTTCTGTTTTTCAGAAGGCGTTAATCTTGTGTTCAGCCATGAGAATAGCCGGGGCAAGACGACACTTCTTCGCTTCATGCTTTATTCGTTGGGATATAGTATTCCTAATACGCGTAAAATCAAGTTTGACCGCTGCGAAGTTGCGGTATGCCTTCTATGTGATCCGGTAGGAGAGGTGCTCCTCAGCCGTTTTAGCAATGATTTCATTGAAGCTGTTATAAATGGCGAAAAAACAACCTATGTCCTTCCTGATCAACTACATAATCTTCATAAAATAATTTTTGCCGATACAAACAGAGACATGCTTAATAATATTTTAGGCGCCATTTATGCAGATCAGGAAAAGGGCTGGACACTACTGAACAGAGGAACGGTTATTGGCAGTATACGATTCAATATTGAAGAATTGATTCGAGGGCTTTCAGGATGCGATTGCAGTGATTTAATTCAAAAAGAGGGCCAATTGAACACGGAGCTTAGTAAGTATCGCCAGATGTTTAGTGTTGCTAAGTACCGAGAAAGCGTGCTCGAGAAAAGCGGAACGCTCATTACCGATGACTATTTGGTTGAGTCAGATGCTGTTATTTCCCAGCTGATAATGCGTCAAAAATCACTCCAGCGTGAGTTGAAACGTATTGACAAGAGCTTGACTGAAAACAAGGGCTTCATTCGTTTTGTCTCAGAAATGAAGTTAGTGGTGCAAGGCCCTGGAGATATAATGATTCCCGTAACAGAAAACAATATCGTTGGCCTCGCAGATACAATTGAGTTTCTGATAGCAAAACGAAAAATGGTTTCATCTGATTTGGTTTCTGTAATACGCCAGTTAACTCATTTGCAAAAAGAAGAAGAAAATGAAGCACAGCAATTGGAATTTTTCCATTCTGAGAGTATGATTGAGATTTTCGATAAGAAGATAGCGGCTGTTCCGATTAATGCCATAGCTATCGAGAAAGAAATCAAGCGTTTAGAAAAGACGCTAAGATCAC